>CAZNSK010000216.1:0-8499 GCA_964575505.1 uncultured Phaeodactylibacter sp. | reverse complement strand
TTTGTATGCATCGTTACGAAGAAGAAAAATTTTCTGTAGCCACAACCAGGTTCGGCTTGATAATTGCCTCAAAACCGGGCTTGTGCCCAACTTTTTTTCCGCGAAAACCTTTCTCTTTCATTCGGATCAACTAAAAGCACCGTTCATGCACAAGACCCTACGCATTATCATGATCACATTCGCTGCTTTGCTCCTTATTGGAGCCCTGGCTGTTTGGATTGTCAATGAGCCCCGGCCGGAGGCAGCACCTTCCGCTGCTGCGGATGAGCTGGCCCGGAAAATGCAGGCAGCTATTCAGATTGAAAACTGGAAGAATACCCGTTTTGTCAAATGGTCTTTCCCGGGCGGGCACCACTACATTTGGGATAAAACCAAAGGGCTGGTACAAGTCAGATGGGCCGACAAAGAGGTGCTGCTGCGGACGAGCGGCCCCACCGGCAAAGTCTGGCAAAGCCGGCAGCCCCTGCAGGGAGAAGCGGCTGAGGCGGCTATTCAGGAAGCGTGGGGGTATTTTTGCAACGATTCGTTCTGGCTTAATGCCCCGGCCAAGGCCTTCGACCCCGGTACGGCCCGTAGCTTGGTCGAAACGGAAGATGGCAGTACTGCTTTGCTGGTAGCCTACAACAGCGGTGGCGTCACCCCCGGTGATGCTTACCTGTGGCATCTGGATGAAAACTATTTGCCAGTCGCCTACGAAATGTGGGTATCCATCATCCCGATTGGAGGGCTGAAAGCAACCTGGGAGAGCTGGCAGACGTTGCCGACCGGTGCTAAGGTGGCGACTGCCCACGATTTAGGCATCTACAAGATGGAGATTACCGGCTTAAGCGCAGGCAACCGGCTGTCTGATATAGGTTTGGAAGTCTACCCTTTTGAAGCACTCGGCGAATACCTCCGTCGTTAACGGATAGGGATCAATCCATTAAAGCTTTGAGTTCTGCTTTGACAAATGCGCCGAGCTCGCTTACGTAGGATTGGGAGAAGTTGAAATCTATACCAGCCGCCTGATAGATTTCCCGCACATTGCAAGTATAGCCCAGCTTCAACGCCCTGAGGTAGTCAGCCACTGCCCGCTCCGGGTCTTCCCGGTAGCGTTTCCAGATGGCAATTGCGCCGAGTTGGGCCATGCCATACTCAATGTAGTAAAACGGGACCTCAAAAATGTGCAACTGCTTATGCCACAGGTGAGCCAGGTAGTGCTCCAGCCCGGAGTGGTCAATAGTAGGAGAGTTGAAAGCCTTCATGATAGACATCCAGGCTTGCTGCCGCTCCTCGGGGCTGTGGCCCGGGTTGGTGTACAGCCAATGCTGAAACTTATCGATGGTGGCTATCCAGGGGAGTACTTTAAGTACATACTCCAGCTGATTGATCTTGGCGCGCCGCAGGGTTTCAGGGTCTTCGAAAAAGGTATCCCAATGCTCCATAGTAAGCAGTTCCATACTCATAGCGGCGAGTTCCGCTACTTCCGAAGGGACCCGCTTGGCGGTCTTAAGCTTATAGTGGTTCGTCAGCCGGCTGTGCACGGCATGCCCCGCCTCGTGCATTAGCGTACGCATGTCACTGAGGGAGGTTGTCGCATTCATAAAGATAAAAGGGATGCCCGTAAGATGCAGCGGCATATTGTAGCCGCCAGGTCGCTTGCCCTGCCGCGAATCAAGGTCAAGGTGGCCCATTTCGTTCATGATTTCCAGGGTATGCCCAAACTCGGGGTGCAGCCGGTAAAGGCAGCTCACCGATTTGCCCACCAATTCATCAATGCTTTCAAACGGGCGCAGGGGCTGATCGCCGGTATGGTCTACAAACAAGTCCCAGGGGCGGAGCTTGTCCACTCCAAGGGCTGTTTTGCGGAAGCGGTTGAGCTCGTCTACCAGCGGTACGATTTCTGTCTGAATGGAGTGGTGGAAATCCTCGCAGTCTTTCACCTCGTAATCGAACCGCCCCAGCGCTCTGAACTTGAAGTCGCGGAAGTTGTCAAACCCGGAGTTAATGGCCATTTGGTGGCGCATGTCCTTGAGGGTATCAAAGAGCTGGTCTAAAGATTTTGTTTCTTTCAGCAGGCGGGCGTGTATTTTGTGGTAAACGCCTTCCCGGTAGGCCCGGGACGGCTCTTCCAGCAGCGATGAGGCTTTTTGCAAGGTCATTTGCTTCCCATCTACGCCAATTGTCATTTCGGAGAAGATTTTGACGTACTCCTTAGACTTCAGCTGTATTTCGGTAGCTAGCGGGATGTTGTCTTTCTGGAAGAGGTGGACAGCATTGCGGATGTTGCGGAGGTGGATGTAGTACTGTCCGCCCTGCAAATCAGAGGCAAATGGGCAGTTGACGAGCTTTTCGTTCAGGTCGTTCTCAAAGGCTGTTATTTTAGGGGCAAGCTCCTGAACAGCGTATTGATAAAGGGCTTCTGCCTTGTCGTCTGTACTATCAATAGTGATGTTGATGTACCGCCAGGAGAAAGCTTCACTAACAACCGCGTCCAATTCGCTTTTGTCCTTGATCCATTGCTCCAGCTCCTGCCGGCTGCCGATTGTCCGTTTCAGTAAGTCTTTGTAGTAGGGCTGTAGCTTCGACCAGGTTGTTACCTTGAACTCCTTAGGTACAAATGCCCTTTCATGTTCTTGAAGAACAGTAGCCGTCTTGGTCATGAGAATCATGATTTTAGGTCGCAGCTCGGTCGTGAGAGTCTGCTCAAAACGGGGATTATAATTTTCTCACAGTATTAAGTTCCCCCCGGGAACTATTGTTGATGAGAATGTCCCTTCAGTTGAATAAAAATGTACCGGGGGGTACTTTAAAGGGTTTACGCTACTTGCGGCAGTTTGTTACCTAATCCGAGGAAATAATTCCAAAAAGATACTCACTCTTCTTCTTCAGCGGCTGCAGGCGTCTCTTCACCCAGCAGCTGGGCTTCGTCCAGGTAGTTGAACCACTTAATGACCTTCTTGATGTCCCCGTTAAAAACGCGGTCCCGGTCATAGTTAGGGAGCACTTCCACAAAGTACTCCTGTAGTTCCTCGGCCTTGGCAGAAGCAGCAGGCGGCGGGTTATCCCCTTGTTGCTGTTTCATGTTGCGGAACACCTTTTTCAGCTCCATGGAGTCGCCGTCATCTGTGAAGATGGAGATCGACTCAAGGGGCGTAAACTGGTGCTTGCGGGAGGAGGCAAAACGGCGTTTGCCGGATTGTACGTCCTCTATGATTAAGCCGTTACTGCGGTTGGCTGCCATCCGGTAAATACCCGATAAGCCACTAACCGCAATCAAATTCTTTAAATCCATAAGTTGTACGTGTCCTTTTTGATTTGAGGAAGGCAAATTTAACAACAAAATAAAGAAAACCTTTGTGCTAAATCTTCCGCTAAACAGGGAAAAAGGAACACGTGAAGGGGGCAGTGAGGGGTAAATGGAAGAGCTTGGACGATGGCAAAATTAAACATTCTGCAGCTTAGTAACAATTATTTAACGGTTATTCTTCCTCCTCCGGTGGACGGTGCTGCCGGCGGAGTTGGCTGGGAAGCAGGCTGACCCTGCCCTGGCTCAGTTTTTCCAGGCTCAGGGCCGTCAGGATGTAAAGCTCTGTTATGCCAGGCACCGGCATGAACATGAGGCTGAAAAAAGGCAAAAAGCGGGGCAAATCTCTGAGTTGCTCCATGGCCGCTTGTATTTCTTCCTCATTGGGCAGAGGGGTATCAGAACCGGGCTTTATCCGGCGCCGGAGCAGCCGGCCAAAGGTGATGGCCATATCGCGGGTTTCGACAGCTTCCATTTTGGCTGCCCGCCCCAGCTTCGCCATATTCTCAGCAATAGCTTGCCAAAGCAGCTGGGCCCCTGCAGCCTGAGCTTTGTAGAAGCGGAGCTGCTCGCCGTACTGATACAGGAAAAGCCCCAGATTGGCTTTGCTGCTGATCAGGTCGTCATCGGTGAGGGATAAGCGGAACGTCAGCTCCTGCAGCATGCTGCTTTCCAGCAGGTCGATCTCTGCATCTGCAAAAACGCCGATCAGCCCGATGTCCAGCAAGAAACGCCTTTCCGGCCACCCCAGGCCGGAGGGGATTTGTATATCCCGTACGGTGGGGCCCATGCGCAGCAGGCTACGGGCCAGCTTCCGCTCACCGGTGCTAAACAGCCGGGAGGACCTCCGGAAATGCTGCGCCAGAAAGCGCTCCTGCCGGGTCAGGGCCCAATCGGCATGGATGGCGGCTGCTATGACCTTGAGGGTCAGGATTTTAAGCTCTTTGATTTCAGCAATAAGGGCGGTGAACCAGGCTTCGCTGGGATCGGCCTGCGCTGCTGCCTGGTAGTACTTCCGAAAACCGTAGATATCCCAGAATAAATGGCTATTGACCCCGCTGCGGCGAAAGTCGAAATAACTCTTCTTATACTGCACGCGCCGAAACAATATATCTTCCACGAAACTTTGCACCTGGCCATGAGCGGACCGGTGGAGCCGTTGGTAATATGCCCTCAGGCTACGCCCAAACCGGGCAACAGTTTCCACGTATGCCCTTCCACCGGGCTCCCCTTCGTACAGGCAAACGGAGTAGAGCAGGGTATCGAGCAGGATCAGTTTGGCCAAGTCGGTCCTGGGCAGTGCACCCGCTAGGCCCTGAGGGTCTGTAAAGGGGTAGGCCAACGGGAAGCCAAAGGCGATGCCGGATTGCTGCATGCATTGGAAGAGCGGGTGGTGAAAGCTCCCAAAGCGCTCGCCGGCTTGTTTTTTCAGCGCATCAGGCAGTGGGGCAGGGCGGGCAGGGCGCAGCGGGTACTGTTGGCGCAGGTACAGGTAGCTTTCTAACCAGCTTTTAGCTTTGAAGTCTAGCATAATGGATTTAGCAGCGCCCGATGCCGGGTAATTCTTCGAGTTCAGCGTAAGTTAGCGGTTCTAAAAAATATATGCGGCATGAATTTTTCGGAACTCCCCAAAGTAGAGCTTCATTTGCACCTCGACTGTTCGGTCAGCTACGCGGTGGCCCGCCGTTTCCGGCCCGGCTTGAGCCGCTCTGCCTACGAGGAGGCCTTCATCGCCCCGCCCAAATGCAAAGACCTGGCTGATTTTCTCAAGCGGGCAGTTAGGGGCTTCGAATTGCTGCAAAGTGAAGCGGCACTGAGGCAGGCCACCCTGGATTTGTTGGGGCAGTTGGAAGCCGAACACGTCCTCTACGCAGAAATCCGGTTTGCGCCTTTACTGCACACCAAAGGGGGGCTTTCCCCGGAAGCGGTAGTGGAAACCGTGCTGGCGGCTATTGAGGAGGGCACTGCTGGCCAACAAATTGAGGCCCGGCTGATCCTCTGCACCCTGCGGCGCTTCTCTGCGGCTCAGAGCCTGGCTACTGCCCGCCTGGCGCACCGCTACTTTGAAAAGGGAGTGGCCGGGTTTGATATTGCAGGTGATGAAGCCGCCTTTCCCCTTGGCCCGCATGTCCCGGCCTTTCAGTGGGTGCACAGCAAAGGTATTCCGGCTACTGCTCATGCCGGCGAAGCGATGGGGGCAGAGAGCGTCCTTGAATCCTTGTCGAAGTTGCACCTGAAAAGGATGGGGCACGGGGTCCGCAGCCTGGAGCAGCCTGCAGTGGTAGACCAATTGTTGGCACAGGGCATCCACCTTGAGATTTGCCCCACCAGTAATATTCAGACGGATATCTATGATACCTTTGGACAGCACCCCATTAACCAGCTTTTAGCGGCCGGGCTGCCCCTCAGCATCAATACAGATGGCCGGACCCTCTGCAACGTATCCCTAAGCGAAGAATACCGGCGCATTTTTGAAGCCTTTAGGTGGCCGGCGGCGCAGTATCGGGTTACCCTGCAATCTGCCATTGACGCTGCCTTTGCGCCGGACCCCCTCAAGCAGCGCCTGAGCTGGGAAATCCAGGAAAAATGGCGCTACGGTTCATCGGGTGAAGCAGGCGGTTCATCAACTTCAATCTACGGTTGAGGCGATCGAAGTGGCAAAGTGGGCGGTCTCCTTGCACCTTTGGGGCATCACTCACTTAAAACACTTCACGAATCATGAATCGACTGCTCATCTTTCCCCTTTTGTTCCTGGCTAGCTTCGCTTTCGGCCAGCCTGTACAAACCATAAAAGGTACCGTAACCGACCAGCAATCTGAAATGCCTGTCATCGGCGCCACCGCAGAAGTGCTAAGCGTTACGCCTGCCAAGGGCGCAGCCACCGATATCGACGGCCGGTTTGCTATCGAAGGCGTGCCCGTAGGCCGGCATCAGCTTCGTATCTCCTACCTGGGGTACGAAACGGTAACCATTCCCAACGTATTGGTGACGGCGGGCAAGCAGACGGTGCTAAACTTAAGCCTGCAGGAATCGGTCGTACAAATGGATGAGGTGGTCGTTACGGCAAAGGTAGAAAAGGGCAAAGCCCAAAACGAAATGGCCACCATTAGCGCCCGGTCTTTTAACCCGGAAGAAGTCACCCGATTTTCCGGTGGCCGTAATGACGTCGCCCGCCTCGCTGGCAGTTTTGCCGGCGTGGCGGTGGCTGACGACAGCCGTAACGATATTGTTATCCGGGGCAATTCGCCCACCGGCGTACTGTGGCGCCTCAACGGCATCCCTATCCCTAACCCCAACCACTTTTCCACCCTGGGCACTACCGGCGGCCCGGTCAGCGCACTGAATCCCAACCTGCTTAAGACTTCCGACTTCCTGACTTCAGCTTTCCCGGCAGAGTATGGCAATGCCCTGGGCGGGGTCTTCGATGTGGGGTTCCGCAACGGCAACCGCGATGAGCACGAATACCTATTCCAACTGGCGGCTTTCAGCGGGGTGGAAGCCATGGCCGAGGGCCCGATGTCAAAAGAAAAGACCAGCTCCTACCTGGTCAGTTACCGCCACTCCTTCGTTGGGCTGGCCGATGAGCTCGGTATCCCCGTAGGCACCAATGCCACGCCCAACTACCGCGACTTGAGCTTTAACCTGGACTTTGCTAATGGGAAAGCTGGCAAATTCACCCTTTTTGGCATTGGCGCCACGAGCGATATCGACTTCCTGGGCGATGAAATTGATGAGGATGACCTCTTCGCCAGCCCCGAGGTGGATGCCTACGCCGATTCGCAGTTGGGGGTCCTGGGCTTGCGCCATAACTACATCGTGGGTGAGAATGCCTACATCCGTACCGTGGTTTCTGCTTCCACCGCCCGCTCCGGCTTCGAACAGGACAATTTTTTAGACGATGGGGAAGACAAACTACGGGTAACCGAAGTAAGGGATGTGACCAATACCTACGCCCTCTCTTCTTTCCTCAATAAAAAGTTCAATGCCCGCTTTACCCTGCGTACCGGTATTGTGGCCGAGCGCTACCAACTCGACACCCGGGTAGATGACCGCGATAGCCGCCCCGATTTGGACGGCGATGGCGAGCCTGACTGGGTCGTGGTCCGGGACTTCGAAGGGGGGATGACCCTGATGCAGGCCTTCGCTCAGGGCGTTTACCGCTTCACCGACAACCTATCGCTGCAAGCTGGCGTGCACGCCCAATACCTCGACATCAACGAGGCCTCCGCAGTAGAGCCCCGGATGACGCTGAACTGGCAGGTGCACCCCAAGCACGCCTTTAGCCTGGGCTATGGCATGCACCACCAAATGCAGCCTCTGCCCGTCTTCTTCTACACAGAGCCCGACCCCGCGACTGGCGAGCTGATCCGTTCAAATAAAGGCCTCGACTTTACCCGCAGCAACCACTTTGTGCTGGGCTACGACTGGAGCCTCGCCCCCGGTTGGCGCGCTAAAGTGGAAACTTACTATCAAGCCATTGACGATGTGCCCGTGCAGCCATACCCCAGCAGCTTCTCTATGCTCAATGCCGGCGCAGACTTCGTATTCCCGGAAACGGGCCGCCTCGTTAATGAGGGGACGGGGGCTAACTATGGCCTGGAGCTCACTCTGGAGAAGTTTTTCAGCAATGGCTACTACGGCTTGCTGACGGCCTCCTTCTTCGATTCCAAATATGAGGGCAGCGATGAGATGGAGCGCAACACCGCCTTCAACAACGGCTATGTGGTCAACTTCCTGGCGGGTAAAGAATTCAAGATCGGCAAAGACAAGCGCAATGCGCTGACCTTCGACATGCGGCTGAGCAATGCCGGAGGCCGCTACTACACGCCGGTCGACCTGGAGGCCTCCCGGGCAGCCGGCATGGAAGTCCTGCAGGAAAATAAAGCCTTCAGCGAGCGCTTTGACCCCTACTTCCGGCTCGACCTGAAGTTTGGCTACCAGCTGAACAGCAAAAACAAGGCCTTCTCTCAGCAGTTCTTTATTGACCTGCAAAATATCACCAACAACGAGAACATATTCGACCTGCGGTA
Source organism: uncultured Phaeodactylibacter sp. (assembly GCA_964575505.1). GTDB lineage: Bacteria > Bacteroidota > Bacteroidia > Chitinophagales > Saprospiraceae > Phaeodactylibacter. The sequence goes on along the minus strand of CAZNSK010000216.1, from coordinate 183 downwards.
CAACCCGGAGACCAATAACGTCAACCGCGTGCTGCAATCCGGCTTTTTCCCTGATATCATGTACCGTTTGCAGTTCTGAACCAATCCGGCTAGACCGAATGGTTAAAGCTCAATCCATTAGAAACTTAACCAACTCTTGATTATCTTACCTGACGGGGTTGGCCTACAGCCCCGGCAGCTTTT
>CAZNSK010000215.1:0-8525 GCA_964575505.1 uncultured Phaeodactylibacter sp. | reverse complement strand
GTGGAAAAAGAGCAAGTCAGAAATCACAAATTTTGGGTTGGCGGACTATAAGCTACTGCAGCGCCCGCCGCATCCGTTAAGCCGGCGGGTAACGGAGGCTGGTTCGGATGCCCCAGCCAGAAATGGGGCTCATGCCGAACTGGCCGTGTACTTCATGTATAGCTGCCGTATGCCCAACCCTTTCCGTGCATTAATCTACAGGAATACAGCCTTTCAAACCAAAATCAGGTAAAGCACCATCACGCCTGCCAGCACCATCACGCCTTGCACTGCCGTAAGCAAAGTAAAACTGCGGTAGGCTTCTTTCAGTTCCATGCCGCTGAACTGCGCCACTACCCAAAAATAACTGTCATTGGCATGGGAAACCGTCATAGCGCCCCCGCCAATAGCCAGGACGAGCAGGGCCAGCGTTATGGGGTCAGAAAAACCGAGCTGCACCGCCACAGGCGCCAGCAGCGAAGACGTAATCACCAGCGCATTGGTCGAAGACCCCTGAGCCGTTTTCAAAAAGGCCGCTACCCCGAAGGCTGCCAACAAAACCCCGGCACCCGTAAAACTGCTGCCCGCCAGGCTCCCCTCCACCAGTTCCGCCACCGGTGTAGCCTTTAGCACGCCGCCGAATGCGCCTCCCGCCCCGGTGATGATGAGGATAGGCCCGGCCAGCTTCACCCCCTCCCCTATCCATCCGCTGAGGTGCTCCTGGTCAAAGCGGGGCATCAGCCGCAGGGCAAGCAGGGTGCCAATCAGAAGGGCGATCAACGGGTGGCTAAGAAAAGCCAACAGGCCTGCCCCAGGGCCCGCGTAACCGAATAGCTTCAGGACAGCCCCCGAAGCGATAAGGACAATAGGCGCGATGATGGGCGCAACCGAACGCCCCAGCGCAGGCAAGACGGGCGATACCGCTTCCGGAGCGACCACCGGCTCCAAGTCTAGTGAACGCCCCAGCCGCTTGGCTACGACTACAGCCACCAACAGCGTAGGAATGGCTACCAGCAGCCCCAGCAGCATGATTGTGCCCAGATGACCGGCGGCCCCCAGGTTGCCGGCAGCAGCAATAGGGCCGGGCGTAGGCGGCACTAGCGTATGGGTGGTGTACAGGCCGGCCGAGAGGGAAAGCGCTAGCACACCCTTGCGCGCGCCCGACTGACGAGCGATAGCATCGTTAAGCCCGGAAAGGATGATAAATCCGCTGTCGCAAAAAACCGGGATACTGGTGACGGCGCCGATCACCGACATCGTTAGTGCCGGCCGCCCCCGCCCGACGCCTTGCAGCAAGGCCAGGGCCAGCCGCTTGGCACCCCCCGACTTTTCCAGGATATAGCCGATGATGCTGCCGAATACTACGATCAGGCCGATGTACCCCATCAGGCTGCCGAACCCTTCGTTGATTGCTAGGATTAACTGAGGAAGCGGCAGCCCTACGAGCAAGCCCAGGAATAAAGTGGCTGCCATCAAGCTCAGGAGCGGGTGCACTTTCAGCCAGGCCGAGAGCAGGATGATGAGCGCAATGGCAGCAGCGATAGCCACTAACAGGGGGATACCAGTCAGCATAGTCGGGTCATTTAAAGCGTTTCGAGCAAGGTGCTCATTTCCTGTTGAAGCTTCTGCGCAGACGCCCGCGCCTGGCTGGCAAAGTCCTCCCCTTCGCTGGCAAAGATGATGCCCCGGGAAGAATTGACCAGCATACCCACATCGGCATTAGCGCCATGACGGGTCAGGGCCGCCAAATCGCCTCCTTGCGCCCCTACGCCGGGTACGAGCAAAAAGTGCTCCGGCGCGATAGCCCGGATGTCCCGGAACTTTTCGGGGTGCGTCGCGCCAGCTACGTACATGAGGTTGCCCGGCGTACCCCACTCCTGGGCTTTGCGCATCACCTTTTCGTAGAGCGGCTGGCCGTTTTCCTGCTGGCCAAACTGGAAATCCCGGCTGCCCCGGTTGGAGGTCAAGGCCAGCAGGATCACCCATTTGCCTTCAAACTCAAGGAAAGGCTGCACCGAGTCCACGCCCATGTAGGGGGCTACCGTGACGGCATCGAAGCCAAGTTCGCCGAAAAAAGCCTGAGCGTACAGCCGGGAAGTGTTGCCAATATCGCCCCGCTTGGCATCAGCGATGGTGAAGTGCTCCTCTGGAATGTACGCCAAGGTCTTGCGCAGGCTTTCCCACCCCCCGGCGCCACGGGCCTCGTAAAACGCCAGGTTGGGTTTATAAGCCACGCAGAGGTCGCGGGTGGCATCAATAATAGCTTTGTTGAATTCAAAAACCGGGTCAGCAGCGCCCATAAGGTGGCGGGGCAGCCGGGCCCAGTCGGGATCAAGGCCTACGCAAAGGTAGGATTGCTTATTGCGGATTTGCTGAGCGAGGTCCTGGCGGGTCATGTGTTTTTAGGGCCAAATTAGGAAAAGATTTGCTTTTCAACTCTCCGCCCGCTTCTTTGTTACTATGGCTATCTTTGACGTCTTAAACAGGCAAAGCCCAACAAACTATGCTGAAGACTACCGACCGTTCCGCTGCTCAATCCCTTATGAATGCATTGGGCAAGGGCCGACGGCCGTTCCTCTTTCTCCTTGATTTTGAAATGGAGCGCCCTGTGGTGCTCCCCTTAGACGAAGTAGACCCCCGGCAGCTGTTGTACGCCATCGGCCAGCACAGCAATTGCCCCGGGGCCTTGCCGCCCCCCGGCGACTACTACTTCGAGCCCCGCCCCATTTCCCAGGCCCGCTACGCGGCTGCTTTTGAACACGTACAAGCCGAGCTAAAAGCCGGCAATTCCTACCTCCTCAACCTTGCCTTCCCTACGCCGGTCACAACTGACCTCAGCATGAAAGCGATTTTCCGGACCAGCCAGGCCCCTTACCGCGTATGGGCAAGGGGGCAGTTCACCTGCTTTTCGCCCGAGCCCTTCGTCCGTATTACTGCAGATGGAGCTATTGCCTCCTTTCCGATGAAGGGGACGATTGATGCGGGCTTGCCGGCTGCCCGGGAGCAATTGCTTGCCAATGAAAAAGAGCGGGCAGAGCACGCTACTATCGTGGATCTTATCCGCAATGACCTAAGCATGGTGGCCCACCGGGTGCGGGTAGAGCGCTACCGCTACGTAGAAGAAATTGCCACGCAGCAGGGCAACCTGCTGCAGACCAGCACGGAAATCCGGGGCCAGTTGCCGCTCCATTTTCGGGAGCAGCTTGGCGATTTATTCTTCACCCTGCTCCCGGCGGGGTCTATCAGCGGGGCCCCAAAGCGCAAAACCGTTTCCATTATCCGGGCTGCCGAAGGGCAAAAGCGCGGCTACTATACGGGTATCTGCGGTGTCTTCGACGGGCAGCGGGTAGACAGCGGTGTCATGATTCGTTTTATTGAGCAGACGCCCGCCGGCCTGGTTTTCAAAAGCGGCGGCGGCATCACCGCCCGCAGCTGCATGGAAAAGGAGTACGAAGAGTTGCTGCAAAAAGCCCGTTTGCCCTTTGCGCCCGCAACGGAGCCTGCCCTATGACCCCCCAACTGCTGGAAACCATCTGCTGCCGGTCGGGCCGGCTGATGGCAGTCCCGGAACACCAAGCCCGGGTCAGCCGGAGCCTCTCTGCGCTGGGCCTGGACGACCGGGGCATTGAACTTTCTGAGCTGCCCGTTCCTGCCTGCGCCCGCCAGGGTTGGCACAAATGCCGGGTGCTCTATCGCCACTGCATTGAATCGGTCTCCTTTACCCCCTATGCTGTGCGGCCTGTGCGAAGCCTAAAGCTCTTGCCTGCCGGGCCCATTAAATACGGCCTGAAATATGCAGACCGGGAGGCGCTGAAAAAAGCCTTTGGGCAAAGAGGGGAAGCGGATGATATTTTGCTGGTCAGAGAAGGCAAGGTGACCGACACCTACTATGCCAATATCGCCTTCTGGGATGGCCAGGCCTGGTTTACGCCCGAACGCCCGCTGCTCCCAGGGACCCGCCGGGCACGATTGCTGCGGCAAGGCGTAATACGGCCCGCTCCCCTGTGGGTGGAAGACCTGCGCCATTTCGAAAAAGCGGCCCTCTTCAATGCCATGATGGGGTTGGGGGAAGGCCCGGTCCTTCCTGTGCAGCAAATCAGGCCCTGACCAAACAGCGGCTGCGTCCGCTACGTTGTTTACAAAAAAATAACGGCGGGCGATTTGCAACTCCGTTTCTGAATTGTCTACCTTACCCCACTGAAAGTACAAAACGCTAAGGATGAAATCCCAACTCTTCCGCCCCGGGCAGTTTGAGCCCGAAGAACACTGGTACGCGAAAGCCATTAATGCTACGATCCACCCTATGGTCTCTTTCTTTCTCAACCTGGACCAGGAGCGGATCATAAAACGGTATTGCCACCTCCACCCTATGGTAAGCCCCGAGACCCTGCGGGGCCTGCTCAAGTACAAACCCAGGCACTTTGTGTGGGCCGGCGCTGACCTCATGCACGTGACCAGCGAAAAGGGCAAACGGCAGATGGTCATCATTGAGAACAATTCCTGCCCTTCTGGCCAGAAGTCAATGCCCCTTTTGGACGACAACCAGGAGCAGGGCGGCTACAAGCTGCTGATGGAGCGCACCATCAAGCCCCTGGCCAAAAGCCGCCGCAGCATCAGTGGCGAACTTGCGGTGATTTACGACAAAAACCCGATGGAGGCGCTCGGCTATGCCAAAGCCATGGCGGATGCCTTCCAGGAGCCGGTGCACGCCGTTACTTTTTACAAGGACGACCCGGAGCCCGCCGTGCGCATTGAAGACGGCATTGTGTATGTGCTTGGCCAGGACGGCGAGTGGCATAAAATAAGAACCGCCTTCCGCTACCTGACGCAGAGCCCCTGGAACCGGCTACCGGTGATGAGCAAGACCCAGATTTTCAACCCTATCGTGGCCTGCTTGGCGGGCGGGCGCAACAAAATGCTGGCCTCCAAAGCCTATGACCTTTTCAACGCTGAGCTTAACGGGAGCGGGCTGGAGATTCTCACCCCGGAAACCATCTGGGATGTCAGCCTGGAGGGTGTGCCCATTTGGGTGCAAAAAATGGGTGGCCACGCCGTTGTTAAAAACCCCTACAGCAACGCCGGGCAGGGCGTGTATACCATCGTTAACCAGCAGGAACTGGACGACTTCATGAGCCTGGACTTCCACTATTCCCGCTTTATTGTGCAATCGCTGATTGGCAACTACAATTGGAGTTCTACCAGCAGTAAGGGCAAGCTCTACCACATCGGCACTGTGCCCACCTCCAAAGGCAATACCTATGTGGCGGATATCCGTATGATGGTCAGCTACACCAAAGAAGGGATCCGCCCCTTGTCCATCTACGCCCGCCGCGCTGCCCGCCCCCTGGCGAACCACCTGGAAGAAGGCACCGATTCCTGGTCTATGCTGGGCACCAACCTTTCAATTAAAGAAGGGGCCAACAGCTGGGGCTCAGACACCAACCGCCTGCTGCTGATGGACCGCCGGGATTTTAACAAACTGGGGCTGGGGCTGGACGACCTGGTCGATGCCTATATCCAAACCGTCATATCGATGATCGCTATCGACCGGCTGGCGATTATGCTGTTCAATTCCAAAAATAAATTCCGCACCCGCCTCTTCAAGTCGATGGATGACGACCAGGCGTTGCTGGACGAAGTATTGCTGCGCTAATGGAGATTTTAAAACCTTATGCTTTATTTCTGGGGATTGTAGCCGGCACAGTGATCGCCGCTGCCTTGGTCAGCTGGTCCTTCCGCCGTTTTCTCAAGCGTTCGTCCAGCGTAATCCAGAATGACCCCACGAACTACATTTTCCTCCGCCACGCCGTCACTGGCCTAATCTACACCATTGGTTTTGGCTGGGCGGTCTACACGCTGCCCGACATGCGGGCCATTGCCAATTCACTCCTGGCGGGTGCCGGCATACTGGCGGTAGCCGTCGGCTTTGCTTCCCAGCACGCATTAGGCAACATTATTAGTGGCATTTTCATTATCGTTTTCAAGCCCTTCCGGGTCAATGACCGCTTGCGGTTCCAAAACGACCTGCAGGGGGTGGTGGAGGACATCACGCTGCGCCACGTCGTCATCCGGGATTTCGAAAACCGGCGCATCCTGATCCCTAACTCGGTCATCAGCGATGAGGTCATTATCAATTCGGACTTTGGCGATGATAAAATCTGCCGCTGGGTGGAGTTGTCAATCAGCTACGAATCAGATTTGGCACAGGCTAAAGCCATCTTGCAAGAGGAAGGGGCCCGGCACTCCAGCATGATCGACAACCGCTCGCCGGAGGAAATAGCAGAAGGCTTGCACCCGGTGCGGGTGCGGGTGATTAATTTGTTGGACAGCGGGCTGCGGCTCCGGGCCTATGTTTGGGCTAAGGACCACTCCAGCGCATTTGCAATGGGCACCGACCTGATGGAAAGCATTGCCCTGCGGTTTAAAGCCGCCGGCATTGATTTTGCTTACCCCCGGCGGGTGGTCCATTTGAATAGTCAAGGTAAGGACGCCCAATAAAAAACCGCATCCGGTTTGTACAGATGCGGCCTGCAAATAAATTAGTATGAAAAAACTCTGTTAAATTTAACTGGGTTTCCGGGTTTTTTGTTTCACTTTTTTAGAATTTTTAATAAGAAATCATACTTATTTAGCAAATGGTTAGCAATGAGTTAACTTAACTACTGAATAAAGTCATTGACGGCCTTCGGGCAAATGACGAACATAGTATCCCTAACCAACTTAAACCAACCCTACCGCATGAACAAAGACATCGAAATTGCCCGGCGGGCGAACCTCCTGGATATTGGTGAGGTTGCTGCTCAGCTCGGCATCCCCGGCGAACAGCTCGAACGCTACGGGCACTATAAAGCCAAGCTCCCCCTTTCCCTAATCGACTCCGAGCGGTCAAAACACAGCAAACTCATTTTGGTGACCGCCATCTCCCCCACCCCAGCCGGAGAGGGCAAAACTACCGTCAGCATCGGGCTCAGCCAGGGGCTTAAAAAGATCGGCCGGCGCGTAGCTGTCGTTTTACGGGAGCCCTCTTTGGGCCCGGTCTTTGGCATAAAAGGCGGGGCTGCCGGCGGCGGGCAGGCACAGGTCTTGCCTATGGAGGAAATCAACCTGCACTTCACCGGCGACTTTGCAGCCATTGAAAAGGCACACAACCTGCTGGCGGCACTGATAGACAACAACATTCAGAGCAAGCAGCATAACCTGGGCATAGACCCCAGGACCGTCGTTTGGAAACGGGTAATGGACATGAACGACCGGGCACTGCGGCGGGTGATCGTTGGCCTGGGCGGCACGGCCAACGGCCAGCCCCGGGAGACGGGCTTCGACATTACGGCGGCTTCAGAGATTATGGCCATCCTATGCCTGAGCGAAAGCCTGCCCGACCTTAAGCAGCGGCTAGGCCGTATTTTTCTGGGCTTCACCTATGATAAGCGGCCCGTTTACGCCCGCGACCTCAATGCGCAGGGGGCGATGGCCGCCCTGCTCAAAGATGCCATCAAGCCCAATCTCGTGCAGGCACTGGAAGGCGTCCCCGCCATATTGCACGGCGGCCCATTTGCCAATATTGCCCAAGGCACTAACTCCGTACTCGCCACCCGGATGGGCATGAGCCTGGCCGACTACGCCATCACCGAAGCTGGCTTTGGGGCCGACCTCGGAGCGGAAAAATTTCTAGATATTAAGTGCCAGAGCGCTGGCCTATCGCCAAAAGCTGCAGTGCTCGTCGTGACCGCCCGGGCCCTAAAGTACCACGGGGGCGTAGGGCTTAAAGCCATCCACGACCCCAATCCAGAAGGGGTAAAGCGTGGGCTGGTCAATTTGGACAAGCACCTGGAGAACCTGCAGACTTTCGGTTTGCCGGTAGTAGTGGCGATCAACCGGTTCACACAAGACACGGAGGAAGAAATCCGCTGTATACAGCAGGCTTGCCAGAAAAAAGGCGTCCGAGTAGCGGTGTCCGAGGGCTGGGCGAAAGGCGGCGCCGGTAATACCGAATTGGCTCAGCAGGTAGTTGAGCTGGCGGAAGCTGATTCGCCCCCCTTCAAACCTGTATACCAATGGGAGGCAGCAGTAAAGGCGAAAATAGAAGCGGTGGCTCAAAGAATATACGGTGCCGCAAAGGTAGTGTACGGCCAAGAGGCCGAGCGGGACTTGAGGCGCATTGAACGACTCGGGTTGAACCATTTGCCCGTTTGCATCGCCAAGACACAGAAATCCTTATCCGACGACCCCAAGCGCATTGGCCGGCCTGAAGGTTTTGACCTGCATATCCGTAACATTGAGATTGCAGCGGGGGCCGGCTTCCTCATTCCCATCAGTGGCAATATGATGCGGATGCCAGGGCTGCCCGGACAGCCGGCAGCGCTGAATATAGACATTGATGAAAATGGAGAAATTTCGGGCTTGTTTTAAAGCTGGCCAACACCAATAACGGCCGCTTCGCACTGAGTAATTGCCGGCCCTAAGCCGGAATAGCCGGTTGATGGCAGCTTCACCCGCTAGTGGAGTGTTTCAGAAATGACTAACCGAAGAAACCCAGTAAAACCAGG
>CAZNSK010000214.1:0-8639 GCA_964575505.1 uncultured Phaeodactylibacter sp. | reverse complement strand
GGAACAAAATCTCCTCGGTCAAAAAGCGCGATTTATTTATTCCTCATTCCTAAGGGGTCGCGCAACAGTAACTTACCGATTTAGACTCGTTCTTTTGCACGCTAACTGCGCCTGCCTGGCTAACGCCAACGGCAGACAGGTTAAAAAGCCTCACCGTCCGTACGGATGGTTACGTTTTTTGCCTTGTTAGCGCACAAAATAACTTCGCCTATTCTAGGTAACTTATTACTGCGCGACCCCTAAGGGCCTGCCCTGTCCTTACGGCGCGTAATCCCAGTAGGGGATAGCCCAGCGCAATTGCACTCATTCAATAGCATTGAAAATTAGAGATGATGAAATCGAGATTATTATTCTTCCTCTCCCTCCTGTTAGGCACAATGGCATTCGGGCAGGGAGCGCCCCTGATCAAACTTTCGGTTGAAGGCAAAGCGGCCCCGCTCGAACCGGTATCCGTAGTGGTGCCCCGGGCGGGCCTGCTGCGGGTTCTGGACGGGCAGGGGCAAGTTTATATAGAGCAGCCGGTTGCGGATACCTTACAGTTCCTCGCTGGTGGTGCACTGGGCAATCAGCTGGTTGTGCTGTTGGATGCACAAGACCGGATGTTGGCACACCAGCCCATCAGAGTGGAAGCCCAAACGGAGATCAGGGATGCTTCGGGGCGCTACGAAGACTTATTGTCGGTACTGTACCATTCCATGACCGGCTGGAACGGCAAAGAGGCGGAAATTGTGCGTTACAATGGCCGTTTCTACCACTTCTTTGTCCGTTGGCTGCGCGACCATGTGCATACCCTGAAGGGCATGAAATACTTTTATCCGGAGCTTAAGTCGGGGATCAGCCTGTACGCAGATTCCCAGCGGGAGGATGGCATGATCTGGGATAATGTCAATCGCCGCTTTCAGGAAAAGACCTGGTGGGACCGGCGGTTCCGGTACGGCGGCTTTATCCGGGATGCTGAGCATGGGAGGCTGGAGTTCCGGCGGATTCCGGTGGAGAATGATGTGGAGTACCTCTTTATTGAGGGCTTGTATTACACCTGGAAAGCCACCGGAGACGATGCCTGGATGCAAGCCCAGCTGGACAACGCCCTTTCGGCCTTGCATTATGCCACAACCGATCCTTACCGATGGTCGGATAAGTACCAGATGCTGAAACGAGGCTTTACCATTGATACTTGGGATTTCCAATCTACGGAGGATGCTAACCGGGTAGGGGGAGATGTAATGGTCGTCAAGCTGGATACCACCCGCTTTGGCATTATGTTTGGCGATAATACCGGGATGGCAGCGGCCTGTGGCTATCTTTCGGAGATGCTGCAGCATGCCGGGCAGGCAGAGGAAGCCGCTCGTGTTGCCCGGCTTGGGGCTGCCCTGCAGGCGCGGGTCGACAGTTTGGCCTGGAATGGCCGTTTCTACACCCACCATGTGCCCGAGGACCCCGATGTGGAGCGCGACCTTGGAGTAGATCAGAGCACGCAGGTTTCTCTCTCCAACGCCTATTCGTTGAACCGCAACCTGGATCAAGAACAACGCAAAGCCATTCTGGAAACCTACCAGCGCATCCGCCAGGAGATGCCCGCTTCCTCCCCTGGAGAGTGGTATACCATCTATCCGCCCTTCGAGCGCGGCTTTGGCGTAGGTGACCATTCTGAAAAATGGGAATATATGAACGGGGGCGTTACCAGTATTGTGGCGGGCGAATTGGCGCATGGCGCTTTCCAAAATGGCTATGAAGCTTACGGCGTTGATATTCTGGACCGTGTGGCCCAACTCGCTCAACGCACCGGTGGTTACCTGCACTGTGCTTACCGGGGTGCTATGCCGGAACCACCCGTTCGCAATTTTCAACCCTTGCCTATGGGTAGCGTGTACAATACCAGCCACCCCGGAAATGCCAGGGTTGACTGCATGCCTATTACCGCCCGGCGGGTGGATGGCCAGCGCACTTTCAACGGCGTCCCGTTTCTGATCTCCGGCCAGTCAGACAATTGTTTGCGGATCAGCCAGGCAAACCGTACGGTAGACCTGCCGGTAGGCGAAAAGGCAGCGGCTCTGTACTTCCTGCAAACCGGATCATCCGGCCGTTACACCGGCGAGATCGCGCTGCACTATACCGATGGCACCGTATTCACCGATTATATCACCCGGGCTAAAACCGGCAATTGGTGGTTTGAAGCTGCTGAACGCAGGAAAGACCCCATTTGCAAAAAAGCCTGGCGCAGCAACAACGAGGGTCATTTTGTGGCTTACTACAACTACGGGTTGGACAACCCCCACCCAGAAAAACGCATTGAAAAAATCCGATTTACCGGTACGGACGATGGCCGGGAGTGGCTGGTTAAAGCGGTGACCCTGAGTGATGCGCCGGTCTACTTCGCGCCGGGCATTGTTTCCCGGGGCATTCCGGATAATTGGGGCGCAGCAGCGGTAGTCTACGCTTTGCTGGAAGGGCTGGCAGGCGTTAAAGATAAAGGCGTGGCTATGGATACCGTCGAAATTGCGCCGCGTTGGGTAGCAGCCGGCGAAGCAGAAGTAGAAGCAGTCGTGCACCTGCCGGCCTCGGATGCCTATGCCGCTTATCATTTTAAGCATAATAAGCCGGAGGCACGCCTGGAGCTGACTGCGACGGGCAATGCTTTGCAACGCCGCTACCGCGTTTTGCTCCCGGAAGGGTACGAAAGAGCGGAGGTTTCTAAAGATGGCAAAGCTTACCCTTACCAGACTGAGCGCATGGAGGCCGCTCGCTATGCTGTCTTTGATTCGGCGGGGGGCGGAGTGGAGTCTTTCAGCCTCAGGCTGATCCGGTGAGGTTATGGCTAACGCAACTACCAGAAGCCAACAACCTTTACTTTGGATCAGGCAAGGCATCTTCGTTTTCCATTTTATCATACCAATTAAATTTGAGGAACAAACTGGTGGCTAAAATAACGCCCAGGCACCACCATAGCTGCTGGTAGTCCTGGATAACCAGGAAGATACCCCCGGCGGCCAGTGCGGTTTGCCAAACAATGCCCACCGTTACGTTGACCATGTCCCGGCCGAAGTCGGTATTGGCGCGGAAACTAGGCTCTTCCTCTCGAATGGCACGAAGAACAGGCCTCCAGAAGCCCCACGGGCGGGTTTTCCGGTAGAAATGCTTGAGGACTTCCAGGTCGTCGGCCGGAGTCAACACACTGCCCAGGTAAGCGCCCGCCAGGGAAATAAGAAGGATGATCGGAAAAGCATTCAGGGGGGCTATTGCCGGGAACAAAGCAGGGGTGCCCACTGCACCCAGTATGCCCGTCATCATGCCCCAGAAGTAACCATATCCATTAAACCGCCACCAAAACCACTTGAGCACATTAGCAGCCGTATAGCCGCCCCATAGCGCGGCGGTAATCCACTGCACAATAGCATTCAGGGAAGTGACAAACAGCCCGATAAACGTGCCGATAATGACCACCCCTATACCTACGCCGTAGCTCATACGCACATAAAAGTCTTCACTCCGCCCGTCGTCTACGTAGCGCTTGTAGATGTCATTCACAAAATAGGCTGGCGCTGCATTGGTCGTAGCGGCAAAGGTGGACATAAAGGCGGCAAGCAGCCCGGCAATAAGCAGGCCCAGCAAGCCGGTGGGAATGAAATTCGCCAGGGCAAAGGGCAGGACCAGCTCAAAATCGACGTTTTCCATTGCGTTGAGTTCTCCGGAAAAAAAGACCAGCGCCAGCACCGTCAACCCGGCAATGAACATATAGCGTGGAAAGTAAAGGGCCAGGCTGACCAGACCGCTCATCATCAGGGCCTCTCTGGGGGTACGGGCGGAAAGGATGCGTTGCATATCGTAATTGGGAGCCGGGCCCGCCAGGCTTTGCAGCACCCCTTTGAACAGCAGCAGCATGAAGAAGATAGAGAACAACTCCCAACCGTCCTCCTGTATTTTTTCGTTGGCCGCAGGCATAATCCCAGTCCAATCCAGGCCCAGCTCCCAGCCGAACGCCAATGAGCGCCAGCCTTCCGGGATGTAGGCATCGATTGTTTCGGGGCTGACCTGCTGCATCGCAATCACCCCGACAGCAATGCTGGCAATCGTCATAATCCCGAATTGCAGGACCTCTGTAAATACTACGCTGAACATACCGCCTTTGACGACGTAGACGGTGGTCAGCACCGTAATGATAAGCCCGTAGTAGACCTCGTTCCAGTACGGGTCAGGGGAGAGTTCCCAGGGCAGGAAGATCGCTGCAAATTTCCCGATGCCGATAAACCCGTAAGCCAGAAAACCAATAACGTTGATGAGCGCAAATACGATGACGATGATGTGAGAAAGGTTGGCACCAGGCCCGCTGCCAAAGCGAAACTTGATCCACTCCGCCCCCGTCGTCACCCCCGACCGCCTTAGCCAGGCCGATAAGAAAACCATCAGGAAGATTTGGTTGAAGGCAGGCCACAGCCAGGGAATATAAACGGATTTCAACCCGTAAATGAATAGCAGGCCCACCATCCACATCGTACCGCTGATATCGAACATGCCGGAAGCATTGGAAAGCCCTAGCATGTACCAGGGGATTTGGTTGCCCCCCAGGAAGTAATGCTGTGTGCTCTTCGAGGCGCGGCGTGCAATCCAGAACCCGATGAGCAGGGTCAGGACAATGTACCCAATGATGATGGCGATATCGAGTGCTTGTAGTTTCATGTCTATTCCGGGGTTGAGGGTTGATAGGGTTCGCCTTCAAAGACACGGGCGGGCCGCTCCTGATAATCCCCACCCAGGTCGCGGGGCTCGCAGTACCAAACCAGTTGCCCCAGGGTGTTCAGGGTAGAGGGGCAGTCTCCGGCATCCGGGTGGGTCCGCTGGAAAAAGCCCAGCATAACGCCCTGAAGGTGCTCTACCCGGCTGGCCTGGCCAGGGCGGTAGGCGAGGTTCGTAGTTTCCCGGGGGTCATTTTGCAAGTCGTAGAGCCGGTGGTAGAGGCCAGCGGGGCCATAGCCTGTGGCGTAGCTCAGGGTTTGGTCCCGCGTGCCGGAAGTAAAGATGTATTTCCACCGCCGGTTGGCGACCATTGCCTTATTGTCGAGGAGGTATTCCGAAAAGACATAAGCAGTATCTGAAGGGGGGTTGCCCACCAGGAGGTGCTGTAGCCCATCTCCTTGGAAATTAGCCGCTTGGGCGGTGCCGCTTAAAGTGGATAGGGTAGGGGCGATGTCGACAAAGGAAACGGGCTGTTCTACTACCTTGCCTTCGGGCAGGCCCCGGCCGCGGAAGAGCAGGGGGGCGCGGATACTTTCTTCCCAAAAGCTATGCTTCTCAAAGCGGCGGTGGTCATTGAGCAGGTAGCCCTGATCGCCAAAGTAGACGATGAGGGTCTTCTCCAGCAAGCGCTTCGCTTCCAGGCTATCCAGCAGCCGGCTGACCTGATGGTCCATGTGAGTCACCGACCGGTAGTACGAGGTGATAATGCCGCGGCGTTCGGCTTCGGTCAGCCCCCGGAAGATTTCGGGCACCCAACGCTCGTCTTCGGGGCTGCCTGAGGGGAAGGGTATGCTGTCCGGGTGGTAGGTGCTGCGGTACTCTACCGGGTAAGTAAAGGGGGCATGGGGTTCGTGGAAGGCGAGCCAGGTCAGTGACCGTCCTTCCTGGTGCTGCTGCATGAACGCCAGTGCCTGGTCCACAAAAAAAGCAGCTTCGGTATCCGGGCTGCGTTGCGCTACCGGCAGCATATCCGCATTTTTGCTCCAGGCTACCCCGCTGCCCGCCCGGTTGGACCGGGTCGGTATGCTGTCGGGTACTGGAGCAGGCTGCCGGTTTTTCAGCCATTCCCGGTAGTCCGTTTTGCCAATGCGCCTGCTGAAGCCGTGGTCCGGGGGGCCGTCTTTGTACAAGGGGCCCCAAAGCCAGTTGTTAAAATGGGTCTTGCCGATAATTGCGGTGGCAAAGCCGCTTTCCCGCAAATGCTCCGCTAGCGTAAGATTGCCCTCATCGGGAAATGGCGTGAAGAGCATATTCACTCCGGTAGCGTGGGGGTATTTCCCGCAAAGGGCAGATTGGCGGGAAGCGCTGCAAATCGGTGAGGTGGCGTAGGCTTTTTCGAAACTGACCCCCTCTGCCGCCAGGCGGTCTAAGCCGGGGGTTTGGATATAGTTGTTGCCGTAAGCGCCCATCGTCGCATAGCCGTGGTCGTCTCCTACAATTACCAGTAGGTGGTCGTAGCGGGGGGCTTCCTGCCGGGCGGGAGCAGGCTCATTTTGGCAACCTGAGCCCCACAACAGCGCAGCGGCTGCTAAAATCAGTGCTTTTTTCATTCTTCCACAACTTCAGTTTTGAAAAGCGGCCAGTTGGGGTCGGTGTGGTGCGCCTGCGCAGCCAGGTTGGCCAGCCGTTCCACCACTTCGGGGTGGCCTTTTGCAATATTGTGCGCTTCTCCGGGGTCTTCTTCGAGGTTGTACAATTCCCAGGGGGCATCCGGCTGCTCAAAGACGCCGTTGCGCAGGGCTTTCCACTTGCCTTGCCGGATGGCTTGCTTTTTGCCCTGTTCGTAAAACGCAAAGTAGAGGTAGCCGGGCGGGGTTTGCGCCTCGCCCTTTAGGGTAGGCAGGTAGGATTGCCCAGTGATACCCTTCGGGGGGGCGGTACCCGCAATCTCGCAAGCGGTCGGCAAAAAGTCGTGGAAGGCAGAGGGGAAAGCGGTAGTAGCGCCCGGTGCAATTACCCCCGTCCATCTGGCGATAAAGGGCACGCGCAAACCGCCTTCGGTCACATCGCGTTTTCCGCCCCGCAGCGGGCCATTGCTGTCGAAAAACCGGGTAAAGCGCGTAGTTTCCTGCATGGGCCCGTTGTCGCTGGTGAAAATGATAAGGGTGCGTTCGCCCAGGCCGAGGCTGTCGATGAGGCTGGTGATTTGACTAACGTACCCATCTAGCCGCTCGATCATGGCAGCGTACCCTTTGTGCTCGGACGGCCAGTCTTCGGCTTCGAACCGGCCGTAGTCCGGCACTTCCTGCTTGCTGCCGTCGGGCGCCTCCCCGTTGTTGTGCGGAATGGTGTAGGGGAGGTAGAGCATGAAGGTGGAATCCTGGTGCCGGTTGATAAATTGGAGGGCTTCTTGGGTGAAGACGTCGTTGGAATACGTATTCTTCACAGTGGAATAGCTGCCGTAGCCGCCGTGCCAAGCGGTGGAATCCAGGTATTTGACCTCGTTGTCAAGCGGAATCTTTTCCCCGTTGCGGACCAGGTATTCCGGCCAGTAATTGTGGGCCAGCACCTGATCGGTATAGCCATAAAAATAGTCCCAGCCCTGCCGGTTGGCATCCCCCGCTGTACCGGTGATGCCCAGGCCCCATTTGCCGATCATGCCAGTGACATAGCCTTTGGTTTTGAGCACTTCTGCTACGGTGATGCTGCTGTCGGGCAAAGGCATCTGCCCGTGGGGCTCCCACTGCATATTCCCCCGTATAGCGGCTTGGCCCATATCTATTCCGGTCATGAGCACGCATCGGGAGGGCGCGCAGACCGAAGTGCCGGCGTAGTGGTCGGTAAACTTCAGGCCTTCTTCCGCCAGGCGGTCGATATTGGGCGTTTGTATAATTTGTTGCCCGTAGGCGCCAATATCGCCGTAGCCGAGGTCATCTGCCATAATGTAAATGATATTGGCCGCAAGGTGCTCCGTAGGCGGGTTGCCTTCTTCGGTAGGGGGCGCATTGCCGCAGCCCCATATCCCCAGTGCGCTGAGCAAGCCAATCAGTAGTGGTGAAGTTCGTTTCATCGGGTATCCGTTTTTTCTTAGCGTTTTTGAGGTAAGCATTTTTACCGGCCGTCTGTATATTTCGTGTTTTAATTTTGGAAATCGAGCGTATTTACGCCGGGCTTGAGGATGGTGGTGCCCTCCTTCCAGACAAAGGTGCCGTGGGTCGTGGCGGGTAAAACGGCCTGGCCGGTAGGCTGGCCGGGTTTCTCCAGGCGGTAGTCAACCGTAATTGGCCCCTGTGCGGTTGGGTAGGTGGCAGCCACTTTTTCCCCGCCGCCCCTCCAGTGGACGGTTTTTCCGAAGACGCCTTCGTTTCTATGCACTTTCCAACGGCTGTCGTAACCGGTATTCAGCACCGTCGCTACCGGTGTGTGGGCCTGCATCAGGAAGCCAGTCCGGAAAGAAATGATGCCGTAGCTGCGCTCCACCCCCCAGTTCATCACTTCCACCGCCACGATATTCTGCCCCTTTTGCAGATAGGGGGCCAAATCCAGGGTTTCATAGCGCCAATGCCGGATGTCGCCCAATTGCGGCCCGTAGCCAGCCTCCTGGCCATTGACGTAGAGGCGGTAGCGGTTGTCGCCGCTTACGTGGACCACAAATTGGTCCGGCACCTCCTCCAGGGCAAAGGTATTGCGGAAGTGAATAAGATTGTGAGCCGTTTGGTCGATATCGGGGTGGGTAATCCATTGGGTAGTCCAGGCTTCCGGATATTGAGGTAAAGGGTTGCCCGGATACTGGGCGTAGCCGAGTGTGTACCCCAGCACAGTGAGGAGTAAGAGGCTGTATAACTTTATCGCCATCTGGATTGCTTTTCGTAATGGGCAAAACCGCCGCCGGCCCAGCTACTCGCAGTTGTCAGCCTTTAGGGGTCGCGCAACAATAACTTACCGATTTAGACTCGTTCTTTTGCACG
>CAZNSK010000213.1:0-8650 GCA_964575505.1 uncultured Phaeodactylibacter sp. | reverse complement strand
GCGTGCAAAAGAACGAGTCTAAATCGGTAAGTTATTGTTGCGCGACCCCTTAGCTCCCATTTTAACAGGCAGGCGTGCGCCCGTATGCCAGCAAACCTTCCGGTTTAGCATAATTAATAGTAACTTTGAAGTCTGTTCCATTAATCCCAAGGACATTCGAATATGTGGCGGACCTGTTTCCTATTGTGTATAGCCCTCGGCGCGGCCTTATCGCTCATCGCTCAACCCTGCGGGCTGAATGATACCCTCAGCATCGGTCAAAATAAGTCTACCGAATTCACCTACGAAGTCTTTGATATCTTCAACAATGACCTGAGCGCCACGGATCAGGGTATTTGTGGTGTGCAAATTAGATTTGCCCATCAGTATGTAGATAACCTGGTGATTACCCTAACTTCTCCCGCCGGGCAATCGGTGACCCTCATCGGCCCCAATACCGACCAGCAATTCGAGTTTACCTTTGGGTCAATCTGGGACATTGGGTTTGTGCCCTGCCTGGAAACCCCCGACCCCGACCCCGGGTCTCTTTTCAGCTGGGACAACAACCAAACCGGGAATTTTTCCAACCTCAACTTCTACAATGGCTCCTATTACCCCTACCAGGGCTGCCTCGAGGACTTCAATACCGGCCCCGCCAACGGGACCTGGACCATTAATGTAGAAAACGCGCCTTCCGAATACCTAGGGGAGATCACCAGTTTTTTCATTGAATTTTGTGATGCCAGAGGGCCCGACTGCTGCTTTGCCCAGGCAGGCAACCTCGAAGGCCCGGATTTGCTCACCTGTGAGGGGGATAGCGCGCTGGCACTGGATATCACCCCCGTATTCCCAGACGGCAGTGCCCCGGACACTGCGATCTATGGCTATACCTACCTCCTTGCTGAAGCCGGGGTGCTGACAGGGTACGACACGCTTCCTGATTTTACAGAAGCCCCCCCCGGCCAGTATCAGGTTTGCGGCTTGAGCTACCAGCTTGCTGAAGCCGACAGCTTGCACCAGCCCGATGGCCTGCTGACGGTCGACAGCATCCGAAGCAACCTGACCGGACTGGAACCCAAATACTGCGGCGAGCTGACCGATAGCTGCATCAATATTACCATACTGCCCTTGCCCACGCCCGAAATACGGGCGGATACCCTTTGCCAGGGCGACAGCCTGATGGTGGGCGACAGCGTACTGGCCAGCAGTGGTTTTTACGAAATCGAACTCATCAGTTACGCGGGTTGCGACAGCCTCGTAGCCCTCACGCTGACCGTTCTCCCACCGGTAGATACGCAGCTTGCACTCACGCTTTGCGCTGGCGATAGTGTCGTGGTCGGCAGCCAGGCCTACCAGTCTTCCGGCATTTACCAGGATACGCTTACCGCAGCCAGCGGTTGCGACAGCATCATCAACCTGGACCTTACGGTCCTGCCCCCCATCGTAACCGATACTACGGTAGCCATTTGTGCCGGCGAAACTTTTACTGTGGGCGACAGCACTTTCACTGCGTCTGGCCAATACACTGTCGTTCTGAATTCCGCAGCCTCCTGCGACAGCACCGTCAATCTCAACCTGGAAGTATTGGCCCCGGAAGCCAATATTGCCCCTGCTTTCGATCTGACGTGCGTCACCACCGAAATCATAATGGATGGCACGCTCTCCAGTCCCTCCTCCAGTCTGCTGTATCAGTGGTACGCCCCGGACGGTAGCCCCTTGGGCACCCTGCCGGCTCAAGCCACTACCGTACCCGGAGCGCATGTGCTGGAAGCCAGCCTCTCCGGAGCGGGGGGCGTCACATGCTCCAGTTTCGACACCTTAATCATCAATATAGACACGATCCCACCCGTAGCAGAAGCGGCCACCCCCGACACCCTGAACTGTACCGTAGGAGAAATTGTGTTGGACGGCAGCGCCACAACACCCAGCGCCGGCACAGCCTTCTTCTGGTTTACGGATGAAGGCAATATCACCGGCGACCCTTTTCTGCCGGCCACTACCGCTAATGCCCCCGGCACTTACTTCCTGGCAGCCACAGACATGGATAACCGCTGCGGCGACACCCTCGCTGTTACAGTCATCGAAGATCAATCAGTGCCCGTAGTGAACCCCGGGCCTGACACTTTGTTAAGCTGTGCCCACCCTACCCTTACCCTCAATGGCAGCGGCTCTTCCACCGGCCCGCAATACCAATACTTGTGGACCGCTGAAGATGGCCAGGTGCCACCCGGCGGCAATACCCTGACCCCTGAAATCAGCCAGGGCGGTGTTTATCAATTGCGTGTCGAAAATACCCAAACCAACTGCCTGGACTCCGCTGAAGTCACCATTGGTTACGACACCATTGCACCGCGCCTGACCATTGCTGCGCCGGATACGCTGACCTGCACCCAGCCTACCGTTAACCTGCAAGCTACGGCGGTAGCCGCCGGCAACAACCCGGTTTACAGCTGGTTGGCTACCCCTGGCAACATCATAGGAGACAGCACAGGGCTGGAGGCCACTGTGGACCTCGGCGGCCTGTACACCCTGATCGCCGAAAACCCGGCTAATGGCTGCCGGGACACCTCAACCGTAGAGGTTGTGGCTATTACGTCGGTAGTGGAAGCCAACATAGTTCCCGCTGATACCCTAAGCTGCAGCCAAAGTACGGTATCACTCGATGGCTCCGCCTCCTCCTCCGGCAGCTCTATTATTTATACCTGGAACGGTGAACCCAGCCCACCCGGGGCAACGGACACCTCATTCACCACCACCAGCGTACCGGGCAACTACCAACTTATCGTTAGAGATACGGTTAGCCAGTGCGCTGATACTGCTACCGTCTCAGTAGCTGTGGACACCCTGCATCCTGTTTCCAATGCTGGCCCAGACCGCCTTCTGACCTGCGATAGTACCACCGTCACCCTCTCTGGCTCAGGCTCCTCCACCGGCCCTGGCCTCGATTACGATTGGGTAGAAGTTTTTGGGACCGGCCTGGTCGACACCAATGCCCTGCAGACAACAGTCAATAGCCCCGGCGTTTACATGCTTGTAGTGACAAATACGCAGAATGGCTGTTTTGACACCTCCTTTGCTATTGTCAATATAGATACTCTTTCTCCGGTAGCTGCGATCGACCCGCCCTTGCGGCTAACGTGCGACCGTAGTGATATCACCCTGGATGGCACGGCCTCTAGTAATGGCCCCGGCTTTTCCTTCAACTGGTCGGCGGGCAATGGGGGCAACTTTAACGAGGGCTCTGACAGCTTGCTCCCTACGGTAGATGCTCCCGGGCAGTACAGCCTGACCATCGAAAACGACAGCACCGGATGCACGCAAACAGCTACCGCCACCGTCGTTCAGGATACCCTGTTGCCCGTTGCTCAGGCAGGGCAAGACACCTTTATCAGTTGCGCCAACCCGGTAATCGAGATTGGCAGCCCAGCCACCAGCCAGGGCCCTGATCTGGTCTACTCCTGGACCGGCCCCACCGGCCCTGCCAACACCCCATTTATAGAAATCAACAGCCCGGGGGCCTACACGCTACTCGTCCGAAACACAACGACCGGCTGTGAGGCGATAGACGAGGTCTTCGTGACCGACGAGCGACAGCTGCCTGCCGCAGAAGCCGGGCCAGACACCGAGCTGGACTGCGCTGCCCCACAGGCTACGCTCTCCGGTGCCGGCAGCTCTGTAGACCATACTACTTTCAGCTGGTCCGGCCCTTGCATAGCGAGTGATACGACCAGCCTTCAGGTGGAAATTTTCTGCGAAGGGGCCTACACCCTGGCGGTTACCGATACCACCAACGGGTGCACCGCCCTGGACACCGTAAATGTCACCCTTGACCCACTAAGCCCCAATGCCGTTCTTCCTGACACCCTCTTGCTCTCCTGTGCAACCGGCACCGCCAGCATGGATGCCTCAGCCTCCGAGGGCGATACTTTTTTATGGCTATTCAATGGCACCCCCCTGCCCGAAACCGGCCTTGAATTCTCAGTCGACAGTGCCGGCACTTACACTTTAATCGCTTCGAATGATGCAGGCACCTGCGCTGATACCGCCACCGTGGCCACCACCCTGGATTGCACACCCAGCCTGCAGATCGCCCCAGCTGACACCCTGACCTGCGCCGTCACTTCGGTAATCCTGGATGCCAGCGGGACGACGACGGGCAGTAACATTATTTATCAGTGGACCGGGCCCGGCGATGCCTGCATTATCGGCAGCGACAGTACCCTGCAGCCCAGCGTCCGCTGCCCGGGGGATTATCAACTCGTAGCCACCAATACGACCTTCGGCATCAGCGATACTGCCGTGGTGACTGTTAGCATTGACACCCTGGCACCCGTAGCGGAAGCCGGGCCGGGGGCTACCCTGACGTGCCCGGCGCCCACCACCACCCTCAGCGCCGAAGGTTCCTCTACTGGACCCGGTATTGGGTATACCTGGACCAAACTGGACGACGAAACTTTTGTCAAAGATAGTTTCAGTATTCTGGTCAATGATGCCAGCACCTACTTCCTTACCGTAATCGACAGCACTAATGGTTGCCTGGCCGAAGATATCGCCGTAGTCCAGAGGAGCGACAACCTGCCTGATATCAACTTCAGCTCCACTATCATCCCCTGCATGCAGGATACCTTTTGGCTGCAATCCTTCGTACAGCCTCAAGGCCCGGATTATCTTTACAACTGGGAAGGCGATATCGTACTGGCAGGGGCAGACAGCCTTGCAGTGCTTTTGGACACTGCCGGCACGGTCCGCCTGACCGTAGTGAACCCCGCCAATGACTGCTCCAGCTACCGAGATGTGACCCTAACCCAACAGGAATGCGTCCCCTGCCTGGAGGATATTCCTGCCGACACCCTGACGTGCAGCCGCACGGAACTGACCCTTGCAGGCAGCTTTTGTGAACCCTGTATTGGCTGTACTGTCACCTGGTCGACCGCAGACGGCAGCCTGCTGTCTAACCCCGATAGCCTGTCGGTACTGGTAAGTGCCCCCGGGCTATACACCCTGACCGCGACCGATACTCTAGGCTTTTCTGCAACGGCCGATGTAGCCGTCGTGGCTCAAACGACGACGCCCGAGCTACTAACCAGCCCAGGTCCGACCCTTAGTTGCCGCGACACCTCAGCAGTACTTGAAGCCTATACCACAGAAAGCCAACCGCTGCATTACCAATGGGCAGTGACCGGCGGCACCCTAACCGTACCGGACACCCTTCCCACCTTGGCCGTCACCGCAGCAGGCACCTATTCGGTAACGGCCACCGACCCCCAAACCGGATGCACTGCTACTGATACCATTGAGGTTGATGCCGACACCTTAAGCCCCATCGCTGAAGCGGGCCTGGGGCGCACCCTGACCTGCTCCGCTCCAACCGTATCCCTAAACGGCAGTGGTTCGGACTTTGGGAACAGCATCATTTACGAATGGGCCGGGCCCGCCACCGCCAACATCGCGGGCAGCAGCACCTTCAACCCGACCGTGAATCAACCGGGCCAATACACCTTGACGGTCACCGATACCCTTTCCGGGTGCAGCGCTACCGACAGTGTCTCGGTGCTGCTCAACGACAGCATCCCACCGGTACCCCTACTGGCAGACACCGCTTTGACCTGCGCTGCCCCTACCGTGAATATTCAGGGCAGCCTGCCCGCAACCGAGGGATATAACTTTTGCTGGTACCGGCTCAATACCTCCGGGGAACCCACCGGGCCTTGCGTCACCACCCTAGGTATAGACATCAGCTTGCCTGGCACTTACCAATTCCTGGTAGAAAATGACAGCAGCGGCTGCACCAATAGTGCAGAGGTTACGGTTGCTATAGACACCATAGCCCCTACCCTGGCCCCTATGCCGGATAGCCTGCTTTTCCCCTGCAATGCGGATAGCCTCCTCCTTACAGCATCGGCGACCCCCGGCCCGGTGAGCTACCAATGGCTAAGCCCGGAGGGCGCGCCCATTCTCAATGCCGCCACCTCATCAGCCACTGTATTTCAGGCCGGGGTCTATCAGTTGGAAGCCGAGCGCCTCGATAATGGCTGTACTGCTTCCCGCCAAATCGTAGTTGCAGAAGATAACCGTACCCCCTTGATCACTACCGGGCCAGACACTTCCCTGAATTGCGCCCGGGAGCAGGTCCGCCTGTTTGCCAGTGCCACCACCCAACAGGGCGAAGCCGACCTATTTTGGGATACTACGAATGGCATCATCATTTCCGGCAGCAGCACCAGCCAGCCTCTTGTTAGTGCACCGGGCTGGTATTACCTGACTGCGACCGACCCCGTAAGCGGCTGCAGCCGGACGGACTCGGTTTTAGTAAGCGATGAGCGTTTCTTTCCTGCTGCTGCACTTGCTGATAGCGTCCCCCTGTTGCTCAACTGCGGCCGTGATAGCCTGTTGCTAGACGGGGCTGCCTCTACAAGTGGCACTAATGCAGGGCTAGCGTATGAATGGCGCAGGGGTGCTTTTAATGTCATTGGCCAGGCTCCCACCCAATGGATTACCGGAACGGGCAATTACCAGATGATGGTCGAAGACCTGGGATCAGGTTGCCGGGATACGCTGTTGTTTACAGTTGAAGGGGATTTTGCCCCCCCGGCAGCGCTTTTGAACACCCCTGCCCCGCTGAGCTGCACCCGATTGACGGCTACACTTGACGGCGCGGGCTCCTCCGAAGGCCCAGCGTTCGTATACAATTGGTTGGGCCCGGATGGGGCTTTACTGGCTACGGGAGTAACAGCTATCGAAGTAAGCGCGCCGGGCACTTACACCCTGCACATCGAAAATACGGAAAATGGCTGCTCGGCGGAAGCCACACAAACGGTGGAGAGCAATGCCGATTTCCCGGAAGTTACGCTGCAGCCCACTGCGGAAATCAGTTGCAGCCGGCCGGAAGTACTGCTGGATGGCAGCGCCTCCTCGGGCACCGGGCCGCTAGGCTTTGTGTGGTCTGCCGGAAACGGAGGGGCCTTGACCGGGCCCGCGGACCAGCCTACGGCCACGGCCACCTTGCCCGGCTGGTATTTTGTTGCCGTCACCAATCTAGAAGATGGTTGTGTGCGTACCGATAGCGTAGAAGTCACAGCTTCGGCACCGTTCATAGAGGAAGCCCTCTGGTCTGCAGCCTCCCCCTCCTGCCCCGGCGACAAGGATGGCTCTATCCGACTGGATGCCGTAGCCGGCGGCACGCCTCCATTCTTAGCCGGTATTAACGGCGGCACGCTTTCCAGCGAAACGGTCTTCTCCAACCTAGCCCCCGGCCCTTACGAGGTAGCCCTGGAGGATGCTAACGGCTGCACTTGGGAGGCATCCGTGACTGTACCGCCCGCAGCTGGCATAACGGTGGCCCTGGGATCCGACACCACCATTCAGCTTGGGCAATCGCTTACGCTGGTGGCACAGACCAGCCCCAACGTGGCCGACTCCTTGCGCTGGTGGCCTGAGGAGGGCATGGTTCAGGGCCAAAGCCTGACCGTTGCGCCACAACTGACAACCCTCTACCAGGTATGGGCAACGGATGCCAATGGCTGTACTTCCACGGACCAGATTACGGTCCGGGTACTTAAGGAAGCGCCGGTCTATGCCCCTACGGTTTTTTCTCCCAATGGCGACCAGCAGAATGATGTATTTTTGCTTTTCGCCGGCGATGCTGTGGAGCAGATACAGGTATTCCGGGTATTTGACCGCTGGGGCAACCTGGTACATGAAGCCTCTGAATTCCTGCCTAATGACCCGGCCCACGGCTGGGACGGCACATTCCGCGGCAGCGAAATGGACAGCGGAGTTTTCGTCTTCTACGCCGAAGCCCGGTTGGCGGGTGGCAGCCTGGTCAAAGTATCCGGCGATGTCCTCTTGCTAAGGTGATCAGGCGAGCACTTTGACCAGTTCGACCCCCCCTGTGATGATATTTTGAATGCCAATAGCCATGACCAAAAAGCCCATTATGCGGCTCAGCGCATTCAGGCCAGCCACCCCCATCAACTTCTGCAAATAGGGGGAGTACCGAAGTATGCTATACACAATTGCGCCCATTGCGATAACCACACCGGCTATCGTCAATCGGGTTTCCAACGCCGTATACTCCGCCTGAATGCTGATCAGATACGAAATAGACCCCGGACCAGACAGTAGCGGCATCGCCATAGGCGAAAAGGAGATGTCGTCTTTGGTCAATGCCTCCTGCCTTACCTTTTTGTCTATCGCCCGGCCTTCAGCAAATTTGCCGTTCAGCAGCGAAAAACCGGACGAAAGGATAACCAAACCGCCGGCAATACGCATGGCGTTCAGGCTGATGCCGAAAAAGCTCAGGATCAGAGACCCGGCAAAGAAAAAAGCCAGCAGGATCAGGGTAAAGTACAGACTCGTTTGCAGCGCAGTTTGCAGGCGCTCCGATTTGGTGTAATGGGGCGTCATTGCCAAAAATACCGGGATAGCCCCCAGCGGATTGACAAGTGAAAACAGGGAGGCTAGCACTGCCAATGCCAACTCTATCATGGAACCATTGATTTTAGCGGGCGCAAAGCCCTGGTTATTCAGAATAAAATTCCACACCAAAGCAACAAAGCCTGCCATATCCAAATATAGCTTGGCGCACTTCGTCGCTTTGAATCCAGGAATACAATTTCGGATTCAAAAAAGTTTCGGAGAAAGGATTAATTAACTTGAAAAGATAGGACGA
>CAZNSK010000212.1:0-8660 GCA_964575505.1 uncultured Phaeodactylibacter sp. | reverse complement strand
GCGCACAAAATAACTTCGCCTATTCTAGGTAACTTATTACTGCGCGACCCCTTAGTGTATGTTTGGAGGTGCACTTCGGCTGATAACCAAAGCCTTGTGAATCCCGGTAAAACCGGGACGTCATGGAAAAATACTTATTTGACCCGCCAAACGCGCATTTTTCCATTTAGTCATAACCACAACTCTTTGATTATCAACTCTCGTTTGCTCCAAACATACACTTAGCAGATGCCCTTCTCAATCGGTGATGCCCCGCGCTGCCCCGGCTGCCATAAGGGCCAGCAAGGCTACAAAGCCCAACCCAAAGGACAACCCTAAATGGTCGCTGATCAGCCCGATCAGCGGTGGGGCTACCAAAAAACCGATCACGCCGGAGCTTGCCACCGCTGCAATGCCATTCCCGGCACTGACTCCCGGGATGTTGGCCGCCGCGCTGAACAGCAGAGGGACCACCGTTGAAAAGCCTAACCCCACAATCGTAAAACCAGCCACAGACATACCGGGCATTGGCGCTAAAATGGCCAGCACCAGCCCGGCCGCCCCGATCAGGCTGCCCAGTCCCACGGCGCGGCCGATGCCCAGCTGCAACCGTATCCCATCGCCCATAAACCGGCCCGCTGCCATGGCCATAGAAAACCCGGCGTAGGCCAGCCCCGCCACAAAGGGGCCCGCCTGTAGCTCCTTTTTCAGGAAAATAGCGCCCCAGTCGGCAATTGCGCCCTCGCCAATCATAATGCAGAAGCCAATGAAGGCCAGCCCCAGCAGGGCACGGGGCGGAACTGACAACCCATTGTTCTCCGATGGGGCCGATGGCAATTCAGTAATAACCGGGCGCAGCCATAGGTGCAAGCCAATCATGAGCAGCGCCACTGTAATCAAATGTACTTGCAGGGAAACGCCCAGCGACGCAATGAGCCCCGAGCTGCCTGCCCCCACCATTGCCCCCAGGCTAAACATACCGTGGCATACCGACATGATCGCAATGCGGTAGTGGCGCTCAACGGCTGCCGCCGCCCCGTTCATGGAGATGTTCATAAAACTATTGACAAAGCCAACCAGCAAGAGCCCGGCAAACAGCGCGTAAGGCCCCGGCGCAAATGCAGGCAGTGGAAAGACGCCGCAAAACAGCAGCGTGGAAAGCGTCATCGCCTGCCCACTGCTGAGGCGGGAAGACAACAACCAGCCTGCGGCTGGCATCATAAGCAAAGCCCCGACCGGGAGCCCCAAGAGCGCCAGCCCAAGCTGCCCCTCGCTCAGCGCCAAGCGGGCCTGCACTTCGGGCAGGCGGGCCAGCCAGCTGCCAAAGAGCATACTCAGCGTGAAGAAGGTCAGCCCGACCGACAAGCTGGGCAGGTGGAATGCGACTGTCTTAATGCTTTTGATCATAAATCTTGGATATTGACAACAATGGTGACGCCCCCTTGCCGAGAACGCCACCACTTTTACAAATGTAGTGTATGAAACTTTATTAAGATGCAAAAGTACCGGGCCTGGCCACACTTTTCTCCGGCCATTTTCACCAATTGATATACCATATTAACCTTTTGTTACTTCTTGAACTTTTTAGGGCCTATTCATGTATTCCCATTGTAAATCGGCGGCTAAGGCGCCCTCGGGCTGAACGATGCCTTTGGTTGCGCCGGTTGCTGAGCCATTGGAGAGCTAACCAACCCTCCATTTTATTACGCCAACCAGCTATGGTGCAACGCGGCATAGCCCTTTCCATACCAACCAAATTTCCGCGCCCAGCCCATAAGCTGTCCCAAAACCATGAGCATGAAAGCGATACTTGAAAAAATAGAGCCGGTATTCGGGAGTTCTTTTACGTTGCGCAGTTTTGATGAGTCTAATGACTGCAACCACCCCCACTGGCACTTCCATCCGGAATATGAAATCGTTTATGTGTCTAATGGCAAAGGCAAGCGGCACATTGGCGACCACATCTCCTACTTTGAGTCGGGCGACCTTATCTTCCTGGGGTCCAACCTCCCGCACTTTGGCTTTACCGAGGAGGTCTTCGAAGAGCATATGGAAATTGTAGTCCAGATGAAGGAAGACTTCCTGGGACAGGACTTCCTGGACAAACCGGAGATGAGCGCTATTAAGCACCTCTTTGAACGCTCCCGGCAGGGGCTTTCCTTTGGCGCGCCCCTCAAACACCATATCGGAGCGCGCCTCGAGGCCATGCTGGAGCAAAACAGCTTTGAGCGCCTGCTGACCCTTCTGTCTATCCTGCAGGAAATGGCGCAATCAGACACCTACGAGATGCTGAACGCCAGCGGGTTCGCCCTTGAGGTTAATGCTCAGGACCAAGACCGCATCGAGGCCATCTACCATTATGTACAGCAGAATTTTCAGGATGAGGTGCAACTGGAGGAAGCCGCCCGCCTGGTGAGTATGACGGTGCCTGCTTTCTGCCGGTACTTCAAAAAGCTTACCCGCAAAACCTTTAGCCAGTTTGTCAATGAGTTCCGCATTGCGCATGCTTGCCGGTTACTGGGCGACGACAGCCTGACCATTGCCGCGGTCAGCTTTGAGAGCGGGTTCAATAACCTGTCGCACTTCAACCGGCAGTTTAAATCCATCACTGAGCTGAGCCCCAGGGCCTACCGGAAAAACCTGAAAAAAGTCGTTTCCTAAGGGCTGGAAAAATATTTGAAGCCAAAGCATGGATGTCTCGGGGACAGGCGCTACTTTTGCACCCATTGCGCGGCACTGATGCCCTACCACTTCCGGCAGCCAGCATTATCCGCGCCCAATAAGTGTCTAACTACAACGGTTTGTCCCATGAAAAAACTGATTCTTTTTGCGGGTATCGTCATCCTGGCAGCCTGCTCCAACGAACAAGAGCAAAAATCAATGCTGGTCGGAAAGTGGCAATACGACGGCCCCGCCATTACCCAGGCCTATGCAGAAAACAACCCTACGCCCGAGCAGCAAGTCTCGGTAGAGCGGTTTGTGACCTTGTACCAAAATGACGCTTTTATTTTCCGCGAGGACGGCAGCATGGGCATCACTTCCGCACAGGGCTCTACGCTGAAAGGGACTTGGGATGTGACTCCTGATGGCAACACCCTTGTTATGAACCTGGGATCGGAGAAGCTGCAACACACCATCACCGAACTGACCGAAGATCAGCTCGTCCTGGCAGCAGATACGACCCGGCGGATCAACCAGTTCACCCGCATTCTGAAGAAAGTGGCTCCCGCCGATACAACCGCTACTGAGTAATTGTTAAAGGATATATAATTCCCGTTTTACATGTAATTTACAAATAAGCCGGAATTTGTGCCTATTACCCAATGGAGGTCAGGGCTGAGGTGCTTTGGTGCCTTTGCCTTTGGTCCGCAGATAAAGGCAACATGAAGCGGGAATTAGATATCGTTATAATCTCAGATGTGCACTTGGGCACCTACGGCTGCCACGCCAAAGAGCTGCTGAACTACCTCAAGAGCATCAAGACGGGCACCCTTATTCTCAACGGGGATTTCATTGATATGTGGCAATTCCGGAAGCGGTACTTCCCGAAGGAGCACATTCAGGTCATTCAGCATATCTTGAAGATGGCATCCAAAGGGACGAAAGTCTACTACATCACTGGCAATCACGACGATGCGCTGCGCCGTTACTCCGATTTTTCTTCCGGCAATATCCACCTGCGGGACAAGCTCCTGCTGCAGCTCAATGGCAAGACTTACTGGATTTTTCACGGCGATATTTTCGATCTGTTCATTAAGTACTCTCCATTCATTTCCAAAATTGGAGGCAAGGGCTACGATTGGCTGATCGTGCTCAACCGGTTTATCAATAAGATGAGAATGGCGATGGGCAAGCCCCGGATGTCCTTTGCCAAACGGGTGAAGTCGTCGGTCAAGGAAGCCATCAAGTTCATTTCCGATTTTGAGGATACCGCCATTCAACTGGCTGGCGAGCAACAATACGATTACGTCGTCTGCGGCCATATCCATAGGGCTCAAATGCGCACGCAGGAGGCCAAAGGGCACCAGGTTACTTATCTCAATAGCGGCGATTGGGTGGAAAGCCTGACTGCACTTGAATATAAGTGGGGGCGCTGGTCGATCTACGAGTACGATGAGATGGACTACGAGTACATCAGCCCAAAGCTGAGGGTGAAGGAAGCAGCCCAATACGAAGAAACAGAAGAAGACCAGGAAGAACTCAGCGGCAATATCAGCACGGAAGAGATTTTCCAGCAAATTACCCGGCAGCGTTCGGCGGCTCACTAATGCGACGCTACCCAAAGCATGGACGGGCACCTGCCTGAGGCACCGGCAAGCGCCCGTACCTTATGCTCTAGTGGAGTGTTTCAGAAATGACTAACCGAAGAAACCCAGTAAAACCAGGGCGCCCAAGCGTGAAATACGCTGTGCTATTTCGGACTAGTCGCACTAGCGCTCTTCCTTTCCAATCGAAATCAAATTGGCAAACAAACGATAGGCGCCGGGCACGCCGGCCGGCAATTGCCTAAACCAACTGTAGCTGGTATAGATATAATAGCCCTTCCCGTAAGCAGCCACAAGCAGCCCACCGTCTTTGGGGTCTTCGCCCGGGTCATTGCTGGACAGCACGGCTGTAAACTCCTTGCCCCATTCATTGGGGAAGTACAACCCGCGCTCCTGAACCCAACCTTCAAAATCGGCTTGCGTAATCTGATTAGGCCAATTGAGCACCGGGTGGTCCGGGGCCAGAAAACGCACCGGCGCCTCCTCTACCGTTACCCGGTCGCGTGAAATCTTCAACGGGTAAGGCGCTATGGCTTCCATATCTGTCTTCAGGTTCCAGGTGGTATTGTACTGATTGATCAGGGTGCCGCCTTGTTTGACGTAGGCCATCAGCTCCGGCAGATGAAAAGCCATCCTTTCATTGGTGTTGTGCACCCGGATACCCAGGATAACCGCATCAAACTGCTGCAAATGCGACCGGTTGATATCCTGGTCCGACAGCAGCGTCACATCGTAGCCAATCTGCTCCAGGCTACTCGGAATTTCATCACCCGCTCCCATGAGATAGCCAATGCGCTTGCCAGCTGTTTCCAGGCCGACCTTCACCGCCTTGGCGCTGTTATCCAGCATCACGGTCTGCGTAGGGATATGGTCGTAGGCAATCAAGTTGAGCGCCTTAGTGTAGTCACCGCCACCATCCAGGCTAACCACTGCCCGGAACCGCACTTCGCTTTGCTGCTTGGGCGGTAACAGTTTAAAGGTGACGGTCTTTTCCCCAGACTTTGTATGGATCTCAAACCGGGCCTTTGCAGGCTGGCTGGACCAGCCCTTAGGCAGATCCAGTGCGACCTCCCCGGCAATGCTATCCTTGCCCGCCCGGACGCGCACGTTGACCTCCTGCGGCTCCGATGCTGCAAATACGTATACCTTCTCGGCGATATTGGCAAATACCGGAGGGGTCACCTCGAAGGGACGGTACGTTTCCCCCTGAGAGGGTTTGGTCTCTTTGTAAACCACATCCCGGGTCAGCGAAATCGGCACCCCCTCTACCACAAATTCAAAAACCACTTGCAAAGCCCGAGGCGTTTCCGGTAGCCCGCGCAGCCGCTGATCTTCTACTTTGTACATCCCCATCGAGCCTTCCTCATTCAGCCAGTACGGGTTGGTGTAGGCCATATCTTCCGGCAGGGTCAGCTTTTTGTAGAACTCATACTGCTGGTTGTTGTCCAATTCCAGCTGCAGGGTGGAGTCTATAGCAACCGGGCGGTAGTGGACGGAAGCCAACTGCGCCTGCACCGGCGAGCGGTTGATAACCTCCAGGGTCAATTCGACCGCTTCGCCCGGTGTTGCTGAGAAGTCCTCAGCAGCCGCTTCGGCGTAAAGCCCCATACAAGCGAAGATCAGGGTTTCCAGCTCGGCTGTTTTCACCCGCTTCCAGTACCCTTCCTCTACTTGTTCCATGGCCTGCAGGGCCTGCAGCAGGAGTGGCAGGACCTCATACGGTTGCTCAAAGTTGAAGGTGGCCTCCGCTTTTTGCAAAATGTTGCCGACCGTTTTGCCGCCTTTTACCCGCGACCAGGTGGTGTTGATCCCTTCGAACAGATTTTCCTTTTGAGCCGGCATGTCCCCCTTGAGTATTTTAAGGTATTCTTGCTGCGTACCCCGCCTCAGCGTGGCGCCAAACCCCTGGCACTTGTGCATGCTGCGCGCCTCGGCGGCAATTTCATTGTTGGACTTGCCTCTGAGCGGGTAATACACCCCCACATCTACGCTCATCAAATCGGTTTTGTCGGCCTCCGCAAAAGCTTCCCGGCTACCGTAAAACCACCAGGAGGTATTGAAAAAAAGACGGCGTGGCTGCCAGGGGTCAACGTATTCCAGCTGGCCCGGATAGGCCTCCGGGTCGCCGGCCAGATCAAAGGCCTCGTAGCTCAGAATGGCGGAAGAGGTGTGGTGCCCGTGGGTGCGCCCGGCCGACTCATGGTCGAAACGGTTGATGATGACATCGGGCTGCCACTTCCGGATCGCCCAGACGACATCGCCCAGGACTTCCTCACGCTGCCAGATTTCCAGGGTCTCATCCGGGTGTTTGGAATACCCAAAGTCGTTAGCGCGCGTGAAGAACTGCCGCCCCCCGTCAATACGCCGGGCGCCCAGCAGCTCTTGCGTGCGGATCACACCCAGCAATTCCCGGATCTCCGGGCCGATCAGATTTTGCCCGCCATCGCCCCGGGTGAGGGAGAGGTAGGCCATTTCTGCCTTGTACTCGTTGGCAAGGTAGGCGATGAGGCGTTGGTTTTCATCATCAGGGTGGGCCGCCACGTATAGGGCCGAACCTAGGAAGTTGAGTTGCTCAATGCCCTGATAGATTTCAGCTGCCGTCCAGCGCTCGGGCGCCTGTGCGGTAAGCCATACAGGCATCAGAAAAGCCAGAAGGCACAATTGAATCCCTTTTCTCATAGGTAATAGCTCAGTTAGTTAGGTTCAAAAGATTAATGTTGGGGCCAGTAGCTGGGCACTTTCCCTTTAGACTGGAAACGGGCTGGTGACGAGGATGGTATCCGCTTGATCAGCCGGCGCGACAATTGCCGCCCCCCAACAACAGCAGAGAAAGTATAATAACCGTGCGGAAAGCTCGAAGTTTCCCAGGTCAGCGTAGAATTCGGCTGTACGTCAGATTCGTAGAGCAATTGCCCTTTCTCATTGGTGAGCACCAGATGTATAGGTTGGACTTCATAGTTGTAGATGGTGATGGTATCCTCAAAGGGGTTGGGCCTCACCTCTATATCCAGCCGGTAGGGGTCCTCTTGCCGGGCTGCCCCCAGAGGCTCTTCCCCAAACCCAGCCGCAACCGTATCCGAAGGCAGCTCAGTGCCCATCCCTGTCAACGCCTCGGCCGGCTCGGGAAGCGATGGGGCTGCTTCGCCGGAGGCCACGGCCATCGTATCGGCAGAGGCCGGCAAAATAGTACTGTCGCCCCGCATCGTCTGGGAAACTGCCTCCAGCAAAGAATACTCGTTGAAGGCATCCCTGCCCAGTTCCCACAGCATCACCCCGCCCGCCTGCTGAAGGGCCAGCTCGGTCTTCGCGGTAATGGTAATAATGCCGTTGAAGTAAATTTGCCCCACCCGGTCGAGGTGGGCAAATGCGGGGTTCCGGTCAACCAATACCCCAAAATTAATGGAGCGGACCCGCTTACGGTTGGAAAAATCCCAACCGTAGAAGGGCAGCCCCAACACCAGCCGTTCCTGGGGCACCCCCTCCCCTTTCCAGAAATCCAGAGAAGACTCGGCAAAGGCATAGGGCGAATGCGGACCGGACCGCTCCGGTGCCCAGGGGCCAGTAAGGTCATAAGCCATAATATTGATAAAATCGAATGCCGCCAGGGCCGCATCAGAGATATGCTTGTACCGGGTTTTGCCGGGCAGGGCAGCTGTAAGGAGCTTGCCCTCCGCGTGCAGCGCCCGGGCCAGTTCGAGCACAAAGGGGCTGTAATGGGGGCCAACGTGTTTCCATTCCAGGTCGACATCCACGCCATCGAGCCGGTGCCGGCGCACGTATCCCATGATTTGGGTGATGAAATACGCTCTGTTCCAGGGCTGCAGATAGGTTTGCCAAGCCGAGGCCCACTCCGGTGTCAGCGCACCGCCGGCTACCGAAATCAATACTTTGACGTCAAAGGCTTTGGCCTTTTTCACAATAGGCGTAATATCCACGCCGCCAGTCCGCAACTGCCCCTTGTCATCCGGATTGGCAAAGGCGATACAAAGGTGGGTCAGCTTATCAAACTGAATATCTTCCAGCATATAGCCCCGGCCGTACTGCAGGTAACCTACGATCTTCCGATCCTGGGCAGTGGCTGCTACAGCTAAAAACAGTAAGATCAGGGGGAGCAAGAGCTGGTTTTGCATGTTCCTCGGTGAAGTTGCTTAAATTCAGAACCGAAATATAGGAATTTTATTCAGATGAGCAAGGCGATGGCGAAGGATAGCGCTTCACAGGAGGTGCCTGCCCACCTGCCAACCCGAAGGCGGCATTGGCTGGCCTGCTACCCGCAAACGCCCAAGCCTGGCAATAAAAACATGTATTACGAAATCCAACTGCTGGCATCAGAATAAAAAGTCAACAATCAATAGCCCCAACTTTATAGTCCGCCAACCCAAAATTTGTGATTTCTGACTTGCTCTTTTTCCACCT
>CAZNSK010000211.1:0-8902 GCA_964575505.1 uncultured Phaeodactylibacter sp. | reverse complement strand
CGATTTTGAAAAATCAACTATTGCCAGACTGGAAGCGGGTAATACCAATCCGACGATCTTTACGCTGTATAAGATAAGTGAGGCACTGGATGTTAAAATGGAAGAGATTGTGAAAGGGGTATGACAAAGCCCCCCACCACCAATCGATCGGCCTCCCTCTGATTATGGCAACCACTCAAACCCTACCACCCCAAACCCCAAAAATTCCCTATCTTCCTCCAACAGCCAGAATACGCAACATATACAGCTCTAGTATACCACCATTGCACACTACCCGCTGAGACTAGCAAGCGAGGGAAGGCGTGCCTTAAACAAAGCCCACCGCAAAGAAAAAGCAAATGCGACCCCTACAGGGTCGGGCAGGCCACTTAATTACTGATTCAACTGACAGCTGACGCCTACAGCGTCAGGTACCTAAGCAAGAAGCACTTGGGGACTGGATAAAAATAAGTTCATCATTTAAGGCGAGCTCCTGTCGATGTAGCCGGGTAAAGTTTTTTCACCAGATAACCTGCCGGCCATACCGGCACGGTAGGAGGGCTGGCTCTTGCCAGGCGGGCAGCTATTCTTCGCGGAGGCCCAGAGGGGGTTTCATCTAAGCAGCTATCAGCAGACTGCCCGATACAGGCTTATAACCGCGCAGAGCCATAAAATGACGTAGAAAAATAGATACTCCCACGTGCCGAAACAGACCTCAGCGGAGTTACCCATCAGTAACGCTAGCTATGCGGCGCACCGACCGACCCCTGAGGGGTTACACACCAGTAACACAAGCCATGCAACACAACACCCGACCCCAGAGGGGCCAAACATCAGTAACATAGGCTGTGTGGCGCGCCGACCCTGTAGGGGTCGCACCCTTCATCCGTACTTCAGGGATTGGAGGCCAAGGGGCAGTCAGGAGTAAGCGAAAAAAACGGAACAGTAAATAGATAGACACGTCGCACCAAAAGCAAGCTGCAATATTGCTTGACGGTATGCTTTTCAAGTAGAGTTGGATGAGAGCAAGGCAGGGCTGGTATAAGGGCATCTCCGCTGCATCCTACCCCTTGCTTTATTGCCCCAAAAGATTTAATATTGTTATACCTCTGTGGCCACTATATTCATCGGCCACTTCCCCAACTTGCAAAATAGAATCACCAACCTTTGTGATTGCGCAAAGGCTAAATTCCTATTTTGTATGGTTGTAAGAAAGCGCACCTTCCGCCTCGGTCTAATGGCCGAAGAAGCAGACATAAAATTCGTCCTCGAAACCCTTCCGGAGTTAGAAGACGACTTAAATACTGCCGCCGAAGGCTGGGAGCTGCCCACCCTTTACGCAGTCATCGACCTGCGGATCAACAAAGACAAACACACCTACGATTGGGATGAAACGCAAATCGAGTGGTATGTCCCTATTGCGCGAGAGGAGGCTTCGCCCGGTCGTTTCCGGCGCGCGGTGGTCCGGCAGTTGCTGGAGCGGCTGAATGGGTTGGAGGAGGTGCCGGCCGAATTAGTTGACAAGATTAGAAGTCATCTGCTATGAGTTTGTTAGGCTTCTGGTTTATTGGATTTCGTAACCCACCGACCCTGGTAATTGCTAGTGGAGTGTTTCAGAAATGACTAACCGAAGAAACCCAGTAAAACCAGGGCGCCCAAGCGTGAAATACGCTGTGCTATTTCGGACTAGTCGCACTAGTAGCAATAGATCGGCGTAGAAACAAATAGGACACTTAATGAATACCACCACCCGCACTTTCCGCCTAGGCTTAATGGTCGAAGAAAAGGACCTACCCGCCCTACACGATCCATTCAACGCACTGGAAGATGAGCTCAATGCCATCGTTGAAGAGGAAAAGCTACCTATAATCTACGCAACGCTTGACCTCCGTAATCATGCAGCGGCAGATAGCTTGGAGGTAAAGGAGGAGAAGGTCGTTTTACACCTATGCTTGCAAGGTATAGCGCTTTCAGACTTTCGGAGCGCGGTCATCAAGCGTTTAACGGAGCAGCTAGAGGGCTTGGAAGACATCCCGAAGACATTGGTGGATAAAATGAAGCGACTCGGACAAACATGAAATACGCCAATAGGAACCGGTAAGCGCGAAATATTAATCGAGATTAGGCAAAAAAAGCTGCGATGAGTACGCACCAAGCAATTATGCGTGTAAAAATCAAGTCCTCGCATTTGGATAGTGTTACTTAGGGCAAAATTTATCGTATTTTCAACGATGAGGAGAATGACGAACGCTATATCATAGATGAGGGTGGGCAGAGCGTGCTGTTCGACAAGATGATTTTCAATTATGAATTGATATGACGTCTATCTTTTTACGCTTATTGGCAGCAACAGTATCGCCAGTAGTGACAAGAAGGCAGGAGTTGATCTCCCGGGTTCGGCAAGCGAATGCACAAAATGGACGATCCAACCCTCCCGCCATTTTCTCCCAGCTCAATTGACGAAGATTAACCGGAAAATCAATTTGAATATGAAAAAAAGCACTACCCTATCCCTGCTGCTATTTCTCGGGTGGAGCAGCATGGCGCAACCGATGCAAAGCATCTCCGAAGCAGCCTTGAAAGATAAAATCAATGGGTACTTCATCGGCCAGTTAGTCGGTAATTATATGGGGTTTCCATT
This sequence comes from uncultured Phaeodactylibacter sp., assembly GCA_964575505.1. Lineage (GTDB taxonomy): Bacteria > Bacteroidota > Bacteroidia > Chitinophagales > Saprospiraceae > Phaeodactylibacter. Next base: position 6,282 of record CAZNSK010000211.1, on the reverse strand, counting down.
TGAGCTGTGTTACCTGGATGAACCCCTTCCTATATTCGTTGACCGGTATTATAGTTTTGAAGATGATACCACGCTGGTAATCAACCGCAATGATTTAAGGGGCTACATGCCTATCATCACGCAGGGCCTGGGCGGGGCAGTTTCGGACGACGATACTGACATCGAACTAGTGACCCTATTTGCGGTGGAAAAGTACGGGCTGGACATCACTTATCCCGAAATAACGGAGATGTGGAAAAAGCACATCAACCGCCGTATCTGGGTTGCTAACCGCCGGGCGCGCAGCTTGATGGAGGAAGGGCTCGTACCACCCGCCACAGGGTCAAAAGAAAACAATGAGTACTGGTGGGCAATCGACCCTCAGCTGGTCAACGAAATCTGGAGTGCATTCTACCCGGGTATGGTGCGCCAAGCTGCCGAAAGGGCGTCCTGGGGAGCGCACATTACCAACGACGATTGGGGGACACATCCTACCATCGCCTACGCGGTGATGTACAGCGCAGCTTTTTTTGAAAAAGATGCAGAAAAATTGGTACAAATGGCAGTGGAAGCCATACCCGAAGGCAGCCCGTTCAAAAAGGGCATGCAAGATGTGATACGCTGGCATAAACAGTTTCCTGATGATTGGCGGGCTACTCGTAAAAAGATACATCAAAACTATGACCACTATCATGAAGGTACAGCGGATAATCCTGCCACAGGGGTTTCGGCTATGAACAATGGCCTTTGTGGTATCATGGCCGTTTTGTACGGGCAGGGCGATTTCACCAAAACAATCGGAATTGGTGTATCTGCGGGTTACGACTGTGACAACCAAGCAGCTACTTTAGGTGGCCTCATCGGCGTAATGCATGGAGGGGAAGCTATTCCTGAAAGATACACCTTGGAATTGCCTCACAATAGAGCTTGGAAAACCCCATTTAACAACGCATATATCAATTATTCACGGGATGAGCTGCCCAACTACTTCGAAATCAGCGATATCGTTGACCGGATATTTGCAGTCACGGTGTCGGCAATAGAAGCTAATGGTGGTGAAAAATTGGTAGATGAAAAGGGGGAACCTTACTACAGGATTAAAACGACCTATTGAGTCGGCAGGAGGCCGGGTTTCGATTGCAGGGCCTGTAAGGCGTACCTGCGAAACCGCTTGGAAGGGTTGAATACCGTGTGCTGATGACTACTTCATATTCCCAAAAGCTACCTTCCTATATCGCTGCGTTTTTCCCTATACCCCCCTATCGCACTTTTCGCGAAAGCAGCACCGAAGCAAAGTCACATTCCGGATCCTCCGGCACAAAGTCAAGGACCGTCATGCCCAGGCTATTGAGTAGCTCCTGATAGGCTGCCGGCGAAAGGCTGCTGTGGTAGACCGGTTGGCCGCCCACTTGCCCGGTGACTTCCCCGGCATCAGGGCCCACGGTCAGCAAGAGCAGGCCTTCCGGTTGTAAATGATGGGCAAACCGGGCCAGGGTTGCCCGCTGCTCAGCGGGCGTCAGGTGAAAAAAGCTATGCCAGCTGATGATGCCTTGAAAGGATTGCGGCAAATCCAACTTCCGCATATCCATCCGGTACCAGGTGCTGCCGGGGAAGCGCGCTTTAGCCAGCTCAATCATTGGCGCTGCGAAGTCTATACCGGTGACTGTATAGCCTTGCTCTATAAAATAACGCCCGATCGGCTCTCCTCCCCCGCAACCGGCATCAAGAATAGCTGCTGATGCCGGCAACAAACCCTCAAACCGGCGAAGCCATTTCTTTTCAAACAGCAACCGGCTGCGCTCGGCATCGTACTGTAAGCCGTAGTTTTCGTATACGCTTTGCGTTGTTGCAGCAAGTGCCTTGATGCCGGCCTTCTTGTCCATATTATTCGCTTGTTGCTTCCGCAAAATGATTATTCTCCATTCACGCTGGCCAGCTCCCAGGCCTTAAAGGAAACCAGCCTTGCTGTACCTCCCAGAGCGGTCAGGGCAATATGCCTGCCTTTCACATGCTCCTCCCTGACCTGTCGGGAAATACAATATCGCCCGTCATTGACGAATACTTCCACCATTTTTTTATCGACAAATACTTGCAAGTCAATGGGGCTTCCCGGTTTCCAATCTCCGATTGGCACTTTTACGCCATCTACGTTTAACACATTGCCACTCCAGGCTATGGGCAGCCCCCCCAGCCCTGATTCATCAGTAAGGACATTTATCCCACAAAAGGAAGCATTGTGCAAATCAAATTGAAGCTGAATCTCCATCTGATCACTCTGGAAACCTTCGATTACCTCAACCGATGTAACCGGCCCTGAGACGGGTAACGTTTGAGGGCTCAATTGGAAGAGGTTTCCCCGCAAGCCCTTAAGTGCCGCTACGGGAGACTGAAGGATGCGCCCGTCCTCCAGCCGCAACCGCCGGGGTATGGCAAAACAGCCATTCCAAACGGGATTGCTGTTTTTTAAGGATTGGTTCATGTAGTAAGGCAGCCACTCCCGGTCCCATCCGGGGATCCAGGACATAAGGTATACCTGCCCCTCATCATCAACTATAGCTTCCTGGGCATAGTAGTGCCCGCTGTAATCAATGACGCCTTCCGACTCTACAGTAAATTTCAGATTATCCAGATCAAAATCTCCCAGAAAATAGTTGACCCGGTCAACCGGGGCATCAGTAGAAGCCATAAACAACCACTTGCCATCTATGGGCCTGAACTCAGGCACTTCAAGGTTCCTGTATTTGTGCTTGGGTACGGTAAAGAGGTTACCCTTATATTCCCAATCGGTTAACGCCTTGTCCTTCGCCTCAAAGAGGGGCACCGGCACGTAATTTTCCTCAAAAAGGTCGGCACAGGCAATCAGGAAAGTCCGGCCTTGTACCCTAAAGACAAAGGGGTCGCGCCAAAATCCATCGAATGGAGGCAAATTGGGGTGATCGAGCGTCAGGATGGGGTTTTTCCCTTCGTGGGTCCATTCTGAAAGTTGCTCATTGGTGAATTCCGCCCGCCAAAACTTCATGCCTTGCCCGTTTTGCCCCTGAGAATAAAAAGCCAGCTTCTTTCCGTTCTCCGTGATTATGGTCGAACCCGACCCAATCGCATCCAGCCCCAACTCCAATGCAGGCGTGAGCCCCGTTTTCATTGGCTCCCAATGCAGCAGGTCTTTACTGCGGGCATGAGCCCAGTACCATCCGCCGGGGTGATGGGCAAACGGCTGCAGGCCATAAAAGATATGAAACCAGCCCTCGTGGTAAATACCGCCGTTGGGGTCTCCCATGCAGCCTGCCGGCGGGGTCAGGTGAAAGGCAGGCCGGAAAGGATCTGCATTGGTCGTTTCAGCAGCATCCCGCAATGCCCTGTCAATATTATCAGGGCTCAGTTCCCAGCTTTGGGCGAATAAGGCAGGGGCGAAAAAGAGGAATAACAAGAGGGAATGACCGTATCGCATTTTTCTTATATTATGCCGCGTGGTATGCAAAAACAAAGCCGGTAAACGCCAAAGCCGGAACGGATAAAATCGGCCAGCGCCCAACCCAATAGCGGTATTTACACCAAAATATGGAAAAGGCGGCAAAAGTATAGTCTGACAACTTAGGATTTGTGAAAATTATGACGCCGCTATTTTTTCGGCTATCGAGTCAAAAAACGTAGGCATAGCCTGAGCTACGGCGAGGCTTTTTGGCGAAGAGAGGCGGAAAAAGAGCAAGTCAGAATTCACAAATCTTGGGTTGTCAGACTATAAAACCGCTTCCAGCTGAAAGGGGTACCAGGGGGCTTCAAATGACAGATTGAGCAGCAAAGCCTCTTTCTAATAAAATTGTCAAACGTCCCCGCACCGCCCCGCTTACCTAAACCTACCTTTGGCTGTCCCGTTCACCAACCGGTTATGTTACCGGAATTGAACGAATACAGCTATGAAGACCATTACCCTCCTCGACGGTGGGCTGGGGCAGGAAATCCAAAAGCGCACCAACCGGCCCGCCCACCCACTTTGGTCCGCCAAGGTTATGATGGAACAGCCCGGGATTGTACGTGATGTACACCGGGATTTCATCGAGGCAGGTGCCCGCGTGATCACCACCAACAACTACACCCTCACCCCTTCGCGCCTACAGCGGGATGGGCGGTTGGAATGGCTACAGCCCCTGCACCGGCAAGCTTTGTCTATTGCCAAAGCGGCAGCGGCGGAAGAGGAAGGGGTACGAGTGGCCGGCTGCCTGCCGCCCCTGATTGGCAGTTACACCACAGACGAGCGCAGCTACGACAGCATCAAGCAGGAATACGATCAACTAGTCGCCCTGCAGGCGGAAACGGTCGACTTGTTTATTGCCGAAACGCTGTCCTCCATCCGGGAAGGCGTAGCCGCCGTGCGGGCTGCCAAAGCCGCAAATAAGCCGGTGCTGCTCAGCTTTTCCCTCTCGGATGAAGTACCCGGCACCCTGCGCTCAGGAGAACCGGTATCCGCCGCCTTGGAAGCAGCGGAAGCCGAACAGCCGGACGGGCTCCTGTTCAATTGTTCTTTCCCGGAGGCAATTGCGGAGGGGATCGCGTATCTCGGCGGAAAGACCCAACTCCCCTACGGTGGCTACGCCAATGCCTTCAGCTCGGTCGCGCCCCTGAAGCCGGGCGGTACGGTAGATGCCCTGCAGGCCCGGACGGACCTTTCCAAAGAAGCGTACACCCGGCTTGCCATGCAGTGGGTGGCCAATGGCGCGACGATCATCGGGGGCTGCTGCGAAGTAGGGCCGGCTTACATTGCCCACCTCCGGGAGGCCTTGCAATTAGCTGGGTATTCCATAGGCCACCTTTGGATGAGCGGGCAAGTGGGCTCCGAACCGTATTAACGAAGCGCCCTATTGCCGCTTAACCAGCCTCCGGGTTATCGGCATGGGGCCTCCGCTTAGCTGAATGAAGTAAATGCCAGCTGGCCAGTTCGAGAGATCGATCCGATGACTATCCTTTAGCTTGTAGTGCGCTATTACCTGCCCACTTGCATTGATAACGGTGGCTTGATCGTAACCAGCAGGTGCCTCCACCCAAACTTCCGCGCCGGCGGGGTTGGGGTATACTATGACCGCTTCCGGGAACGGGGGTGCTGCTACGCTGACGGCAACCCCTTCCAGCAGGTGACTCAAAAACGTGTGGTCCGAAAAGTCGCCGGTATCCCCCGAAGTCTGCCGGATAGTCAACAGGTTGAGGGAGGGGATAATGTACATGCGGTTTTTTCCCGCCCCCAGCGCACCGATGATTTCGGGAAAGCCATCGTGGTACATGAAGCCGCCGGGCGAGCCAGGCGGAGCAGATTGAATGGGGTAGGCACCGTGCCCGTCGGCAGTATTGAGCCAAAGGAACTTACCATGGCCGAGATTGGGCCCATCGGCTACCAATAAATCTTCCACCAGTACGCTGTCCACCAATTGGGTGCCTTCCCAGTGCCCCTTGTGCAGCAGCAATTGCCCAAACTTGGCCCATTGCCGGGGGTTGATGTAACAGCCGTTGGGGATGTGCGGATTGCCCGATGCGTCGTGCGCCCAGTTGCCGTACTCCAACCCAATGGGTTCGAAAATCAGGCTATCCAGATACTCCAACGGGTTCTGGCCGAGCCCGGCTTGTTGCAATTTGCGTTCCAGCAGCACTCCGAAGGCGTAGTAATGGCTGGGGCCGTACTGGAAGGCGTTGCCAGGCGCAAAGTTTAAATCCAGGCTATCAGTTACGTACTGGTAAATATCGGGGGCGGCAGCGTCCAGCCCCTGAATGTAGGCGACGTCCTGTGACAAACCAGAGGAAAGCGATAACAAATGCTTTATCCGGATTGCGTTTTTGAAGGGGTGCACCTGTGGGTCCTGCCACTCCGTGATGGTGGCGGACACGCGCTCTTCGTAGCTGTCGATCAGCCCGGATTCCAGCGCTGCCGCAGCGGCTATCGCCCAGAACCCCTTGGTGGCGCTAAAAATATGGGTGACGACATCAGCACCTACCCCATTCTGATAATCTTCGAAGACAATGCTGTCGTTTTGCAGGATAAGCACCGCTGCGCCGCCCATCTCTTCGGCGTAGGCGGCTGCATTAGCCATATTCTGATAGGGCAGCTCAGGCTGAGCCATGAGCGCCGCACTGAACAGGCAAGCGATACAAAAAACAGGTAAGCGGAGCCGGTCAATCATAAATCTCCTTGTTGTGGTCCAAAAACAAACACAGAGCTTGGACCATTTTCGCCTGCCCGGGTTTAAAGGGCAGCGCAGAACAGCCTATAGTCCGCCAACCCAAAATTTGTGATTTCTGACTTGCTCTTTTTCCACCTCG
>CAZNSK010000210.1:0-8905 GCA_964575505.1 uncultured Phaeodactylibacter sp. | reverse complement strand
AGCGTGCAAAAGAACGAGTCTAAATCGGTAAGTTATTGTTGCGCGACCCCTTAAGCCGATCGGGGCCAAGCCTGAAAAACGATCTGGTAATTCGGGTTAGCCGCACTATCCGATAAGCTGAATGGACCGGTTACGCTCATGATCACTTTGTGGTGTTGCAATATCGGGCCGTGTTTGGGAGTATAGTCGAAGGGAAGCAGTGAAAGGGTTGGGTAGGAAGCGATTATTTTTCGGGAGGGTCCTGGCCAGGCTTTTTTTTGCGGGACAAAAAGAACTTGAAAAAGTCAGCAATCGCTTCGATTAGCCGTCGGAATGCAGATTTTTGGCTCATGGTTAATGGCATTATGGGGAATTGATCAGTTGGATACAGGGCTTAGAGAGGGGTCGTCTTCAAAGGGCTGGCCCAAAAGGAAAGCCAGGGCAGTACGGTTGAAGCGTTCGTACTGCTCAATATTGCAGACGTGGCCACATTTTTCCATAATGACGAGCTGAGCCCGCTGATGCGTACGGGCAAACCGCTGGGCGGCACTAAAGAAAACGTGGTCTTGATCTCCCATGACGACCAGGCTTAGATTGCGGAGCTCCCGGTTGAAAAATTGCCGCAGCAATCGGAAAAAATCCCGGTACAAGCCAATCCACTTCAAGTACTCTTTGGGCGTCAGCTTCTGGGATTGCAACCGGAACATCCGCCGGGAACGCCGGTGGTTGCGGCGCGGCAGTACGACCCAGGAGAATAGGTTGTAAATGGCGCGGTAGGGGAGGAAGTGGTTGAGGAATTTAGCAGAGTGGACAAACAACTTAATGGTGAAAGTGGCCCGGAACACCCCGCCAGCCATAATCATCTTATTGACGAGTTCCGGGCGGAGCTCATCCAGCTTTTGCAACACTACGCTCCCCAGAGAAACCGATAGAAAATGAGCCCGCTGTATGCCCAGATGGTCGATGACCTTCAGGACATCCGCCGTTACAATATCAAAATTGTACGCTTCAAAAGCTGGCTCAATGTTTTTCGACTTGCCGTGGTCACGCAAATCCAGCAGCAACAGGTTGAAAAAAGGCTTGAAGGCTTCTACCTGGTATTTCCAGGTAACAATACTCCCCCCGGCTCCATGGATGAAGACGACCCAATCTGCATCCTCGCTGAGAATGTGCGTTTCGTGATGAAGTAATAACCGCCGTTTAGTTGACTCTTGCATGAAATTCGAAAATAGTTCCCTTATAGAGGTTGTTCTACACAGTATAAAACCACGCTGGGATTAAAGTTTACCTCCAGGGTGTTTTGGCTGTTCTTTCAAGCGTCAAATTTACACATTTTCTTGGGCATCAGCTAAAGGAGGGCATTTTACTGAACAGACAACAGCAGCTGCTCGGCCCCTGCCCTGCCACTCAATTCTAAAAAGTAGGGCCCCCGGCTGAGTGAACTCAGGTCCAGTTGAATTTCCGGGCCTTCCATAGGCCATTGCCCAGCCAACTGCCCGTTAGCCTGATAAAGCGAAAGCGTTTTTGGGCCGTCCATTGCCGTCCGTACGGTGGTCTGGTTGGTGGCCGGGTTGGGGAAAACTTCCCATCGCTGCAGGGCTTGAATAGCATTGCCTCCCAAGCCGGGCGCGATGAAGTCCGGGCAATCTTCACCAACTTCTAAAACGAGTTCCTCCGTTACTTTACAGCCATCCGGCAGGCGTACCTGCACCGTGTAGGTGCCGGCGATTCCAGCGGAGGTATAGGGAAACTTCAAACACTCACCTGTGCGGATAAACCCGATTGGGCTGATCCACAGGTAACGGTTGCCTTCCGGCAGGCAATAGGTAAATGGTACCCCGGGGCAGAAGGTGGCCGGCTCGTCCGGAAAAGCATCGCCGGGCAACTCATCTACGTAAATGGTGACAAGGTCGATGCCGATACAGCCGGCTGAGTTGGTGACGGCCACCTGATACGTTGTGGTCTCATCAGGTGCCGCTACAGGGTCGGTGCAGTCAGTACAGCTCAGCCCGGCGGCCGGCGACCACGCGATAGCTGCGTTGGGTTCCGCATCGATGGACAAAGGTAAGCCGCCGCTGTCGCAGAGCAAGGTGTCGGGCCCCGCATCGGGCTGTGGGCAGCTGGCTGCGGCGCAGGTTTGCTCAGTTACTTTGGCCGGGCAAAGGCCGATCCCTTGAGCTACGAGTTGAATGGATACGCTTTCTCCGGGCGACAGCCCGGTTACCTGGTATTGATGGGGACCGGTCATTTGCCCGCTTTGCCCGCTTAATACCTCTACGGAGAAGGCGGTGTCTGTTGGCAGGGCAGCCCATTCGAAAGTTACACTGCTCTCGGTAGCAGCGGCGCAGGAGAGGCTGGGCAGTACGCTTTCTACGGTCAATTCGACGGGGGGCAACGGGCAGTTGTTCTGAGCTGTATTCAGGGTGTAAACGCCTGGATCCAGGGTTTCCGGATTAGGGGCATTTGCTGTAAAGCCATTGGGGCCGCTCCAGTTATAGCTCATCCCTGTATTGCTGCCCGCCACATTGGCCAGCAATTGGTAGGTATCGCCTTGCAAACAGGTAGGGACGTAGCTGGCAGTGACATCCGGCAGGTCGGCAGCGGGTACCTCTACGCCAATAGACTGGGCGGTTCCCCCTTCTTCAATGACAAAGGTGTAAGCACCCGGGCAGAGCCCTTCAACAATGGTGTTTACTGCCGGGCCCGGTGCAGTAAAAACTTCCGCACCGGCTGTGTCAAGGAGGGCAAACTGCGCCCCGCTTCCGCCGAAAAGGCTGATTTTCCCATTGCATAGAGCCGGGCAGGCGGCTTGTACAACCGATACGGCAGGTTGGGCGGACACGGGGGGCGCCGCAGTAGCGAAAAAGCGGCTGGTCCGCTCGGGCTCACAGCTGTACATCATCCAGGAACCGGAATAGCCATCCCCCAGCAAACGGATATCCAGGTTGAGGTTGGCGGCTTCGGCAGAAGCAAAAGATTCTTGGACTTGCAGCGTCCAGCAAAATTCAAGATCAAGGGGAGCGGGCTCAATACCATCGCAGGGGCCGTCCCCAAAGTTATTGCCGGGGTTGCCATCGAAGGGCGTACTGTTGGGGCAAAGCAGGCCCCGTCTCCCATCGAAAGCAAAACCAGGGCCAAAGGAGGCGCCGGTGCTGCAGCTTTCCCATTCTTCATACCATGCCCACTCGCCATCGGGGGCGGTACAGGCAGCCGGTGCTTCGGTGGTAAGGGTGCTGAGGTCCCATCCGTCTCCAAAATCTACGGCTACTCCATGCAGCCACTCCAGCGAAAAGCCAGGGTCCCATTGCGTGGGGGTATAGCAAAAGGTAACCTCCTGGCCAGGTTCGTAAGTGCCATTGGCCGGAGCGGGGCTGGCGGTGAGCTGGCCCCGCCGTTCGCCGCAGGTGCTGCAGTCGTTTTGGGCTTCCAGTGTAAGCTCAAAGTCGCCCTGCCCTCCAAAGTCGCCGCTCCCGATAAGTAGGAAGTACTTTTGCCCGGGCTCCGTACGCGCCCGGAGCAACATCGATTGGCTGCCGGCATCGCCCTGGCCTATCGCAACGGGCAAGCTGGCACTACAAGCCTCCCCCTGAAAGAGCACCACAGAGGGCTGCTCCAGCGCCCCCTCAATACTGATGTGCAGTGTATTGGTGATAGCGGTAAACTGGTACCAGACATCATCCAATGACGCATTCAGGGCAATGCCCTGCAGGGGGTCGCTCAGACGAACCCCGGGTGCGGTAGGCGTAGCTTCAATAGTAGTGCCACTGAGGGTAAAGCTGTAGGTGCTGTCATTCGGGCAGGTGGCTGGTGTGCCCATTGGGATGGGCGTTGCCATCGTGCATAAATCATTTTCCGGTTGCCCCAAAGCATTGGCTAAACAAGAGACATAAAGGAAAAGAAGCGGAATTATTCTTCTCATTTTCCAGACTGTAAATTTGTGAGCTAAATGGTTAGGCTGGCAGGGTTTTCAAGTCGGCAGCAACCAAAGGCTGATGTTTAACCTTAGGCCGTAGAACCACCGATACCAGCTTGGCGGGGGATACAGGAGGGGGGATGCATCTGTGTCTAGAGGGTTTGGGTCAATTTTTTGCAATTGCTCAGAGTGTTTGTCTGGTGTTTGTGTTTATTGCTAGACCCGGCATCCCGGGTTAATGCTGCTCGGCGGGGCAAGAAAAATTTTACCCGGCGGACGGGCGGGGGAGCAGGCTTAGCATTGATGGGGCTTTTGCCCCTGCGAACTTTGCCTGATGGGGACGGTGCAGCCGGCCTGGGTGAAACAAATGAAGGCTGGCCTGGCAATAAAATGGCCTGCAGTACCGCATCGGGCGGGCTGCAGGCCATGGGTGATTGGCAATACGGGTGCCGTTTATTTCAAAATCAGGCGGGCTTGCTCTACAGTATGCTGGTTGAACAGCTTCACAAAATAGGCGCCGCTGGGCAAGCCTTCCAGCTTGAGCTGCTGCAAGGGAGCCTCAAATACAAGCTCCTTTATCATTTGGCCGCCGCTGTTCCACACCTGCAGGGTTTTCCGGCCTTGCAGCTGCGTCTCTACCGTAACCAACCTGGCAGCCGGATTGGGGTACATCCGCAGCCGGTTGGTGGTTGGCGGAACCACACCGGGGCGGGGGGCAGGCGCACAGTCATCCACAAATACCAGGGCGTTGGCAGTAGCAGTGCAGCCGTTCGTACCTGTCGCTGTAAGCACAAAGGTGGCTGTCTGTGGTACGGTGCCGGTGGTTGCCGCACAACTGGGGCAATCGAGATACTCAGCGGGCGACCAACTGTAGGAGGCTGCATTAGGAACCGTTGCTGCAAGGCTGAAAGTATCGTTGGCGCAGACAGACTGCCAGGCCGTGATATCGGTAATGGCCAAGGCCGGCGCAGCCTGCAGGGTGATGGGCTTCAGGAACCGGCAGCCATTGCTCCGCATGAAAGCGTAATAATTGCCGCCATCAGCGGTAGTGATGGAATCAAAAGACAAACACTGGCTGGCAGCAATGAAGGCGTTTGGCCCAATCCAGTAGTGGATATCGCCATCGGGCATACAAAGCTCAAAGGGCTCGCCCGGGCAAAAAGTAATCGCTGTGTCCGGTAAGTAGCTTTCCGGGAACTCCTGCACATACACGGTGAAGGTCGCCGTATCGGCACAGCCGGCGTTATTGGTGGCCACTAGTTGATAAGTGGTGGTGCTATCCAGTGCGGCTACCGGGGCCGGGCAATCGGTACAACTTAACCCTGCCGCCGGCGACCAGCTGAACTCTGCCCATTCAAGGGTGTCCGTAAAGGGTAGGGTTACTGTATTGCCGGCGCAAATAAAGGTATCCGCGGGTAGCGTGATATCCGGGCAGGCCAGTGGTTGCAGGCTACAGGCGGCCGGCAGGGTATACGACCCGCAGGGGCCATCAGTAAAGACGGTCAGTTCAATCTGCACGGTATCGCCTGGTGCCAGGCCGCCCACTGTGTAGGAATGGCCACTGAGTGCGCCGCTGTGCCCGCTGAGGGGCTGCACGGCATAGGCTGTGTCCTGAGGCCGGCCGGGCCAGGAAAAGGTCAGGCTGTCTCCCGCCGAACTGCATGTAATGGCGGCGCTATGCAGTGGGGCTGAAACTGCAACTTCAGCGGTATCGCTCAACGTACAGCCGTTGTCGGTATAAGTATAAACGAGCGTATGCATGCCGGAGCCGGCCAGAATGGGGTCAAAGAATGGGCCGGCGGGGTCAACGCCAGGGCCCGACCAACTGCCAATGCCCTCATCAGTGCCACCCGCCACATCCGCCAAGAGTGCAATGCTGCCCTCAGAGGTGCACAGTGCATCGGGGGCGAGGGTGAACAGATCCAGCACTTCGCAATCCGGAGCCGTGCAGGTAGCCTGCACACTGCTGTCGCAGCCCGCTGTGTTTTCAATGGATAAGTTGATGGTGACAGCCTGTCCGGGTTCGAGGTTGAGCACTACGTATTGGCTGTCGCTTTGAAAGAGGCCCTCTGGGCCGTTGGTTACCTCGACGGTGTAATTCAATGCCGGGTCAAAGGGCCAGGAGAACCGAACGGCTCCCAACCGGGACTCGCAATTGATGGCCGGGGGCAATGGGGCCGGCAAAGGGGTGATGGACAAGGTGTCGGATTGGGTGCAGCCGATGAGGGTGTCTGTGGCGGTCAGCGTATAAGCAGTTGGGGTATCCGGATAAACCCAAAGACTGTCTTCAGTGGAGCCGTTGCCCCATTCTAATAGCCCGTTGCCTGACCCTGTAAGCAGGATCGAGTCCGGGCCGCAAATGGTGTCGGGGCCGGAGATGCTAACGCCGGGAAGTGGGCTGACATACACTTGGAAGGAAGGGATGGAGCGGCAACCGAAGTCGAAGGGCGGCAAAAATTCGGCGTCTTCAGCGGGGCTAACCAGGCTGTCCCAAAGTAAAGTATCGGCTTGGTAGAGTTCCAGCAGCACTTCATCGCCAGCGCAGATCACGACTTCCTGTGGGGCATAGGCCAGGTCAGGGGCTGGGTTGACGGTTACGGTCACCGTATCGGTATGGGGGCACCCAAACGCATCGGTTTGGGTCACGGTATACGATTGCGTTTCTTCCGGGGCGACCGTAATGCTATTGGTGGTTGCTCCGGTGCTCCACAGAAAAGATTCGCCCCCGCTGGCGGCCAGCATAGCACTTTCGCCGGCGCAGATGGCCTGGTTGCCAAAAACAAAGAAACCAGTGGAGGGAGCCACTTCCGCCGTGTAGGTGAGCACCTGTTCACAGCCAGTGTTACTCGTAACAGTCACTTCGTAAGTAGTGGTAGCCGCTGGGCTTACTGAAATCTGCGAGGTGGTATCGCCCGTGCTCCACGACCAGGATGCGCCCTGTGTTGTACTCAGGGCAAGGGGGGTGCCGGCGCACAGCGTGCCTTCCGGAAATGCAGACAACGATGGCGCAAACGGGATATCGATATAAACGTAATCGGTACCAGTGCACCCGTTTGCGTTGATACCTTCGACTGTATACACTTCTCCGTGGGTAGGGGTAATGAGGATACTGTCGGCCGTGGACAGCACAGCGTCAGAGCCATTCCGCCGCCAGGTCAGGCTGTCGGCATTGCCGGAGGCGGCCAGGTAAACCGAATCCCCCGGGCATAGCGTAAGGGTGTCGGGGCCCAGCTCTGCGATCTCCACTTCATCGACCGATGGGATCGTGAAGGTATGTACAAGGCTTGCACAGCCATCGACCGTAGCTTGCAGGGTATACGTGCCCGGGAAGAGCGCCAGGGGGTCTGCTGTATTCCGAATAAACCCGTTGGGGCCGGTCCAGGTGTAGCTGACTTCGCTGCCCGATGGCGTGACCTGGGCGGAAAGGGCGATGGGTTCACCTTCAAAACAGGGTAAGACAAAGGAAGCGGAGGCGGTGGGGGACAAGCCCGCCTGTATGTACACCAGTTGGGAACGGGCTTCATTTGTGGCGTTATCTACAATCAGCACTTCGTACAGCCCCGGGCACAGGCCTGTAATGGTATCAGGTCCGGGGATACTGGTGCCTAGATAAAGCAGGGTGCCGGTGGTATCAGACAGTACATAATCCCAGGGGCCGGCCCCGGCGCCCGCTAGCGCCAGGTAGCCGTCGCAGTCTGTGCCGCAGCTGGCATCAACAACCTGTATGTCAGGCGCAAATGCATCGGGGCAGTACAAGCTGGCGCTGAAATTTTCTGCTTCCGGATTATAGCAAGCTGTTTGTGCGCCACTCCCTGACAAGCCATCGCCCAGCAGCCGGGCGGTAATATTCAGGGAAGCGGGGTAGCCAAAGGCCTCTGCCGGGCAGTCACTGGTGGAAAGGGTCCAGCAAAACTGCAGGGTGTTGTCATTGTCGGGCCCTCCGATATTGCTGCAGTCCAGGCCATCCAGCCCTGCATTATTGCCGGGGTTGCCATCCTGAACGCCATTCTCAATGGCATCAAAAGCAAAACCAGGGCCAAAAGCGGCCCCGGTGGCGGCACTGACCCAGCCGTTGTACCAATCCCAGTTGCCATTGTCGGAGCAGGAACTGGGCGGTTCGGGATTGAAGGTGCTCATATCCCAGCCGTCGCCAAACTGAAGCTCCAGCGCGTGCAGCAATTCGCTATTGGGGGTAGTCGACCACCGGTCAACTGTAAAGCACATTTCTACTTGCGCCCCGCTGGGATAACGCCCTTTGTCGGGCGCGGGAGTAGCCGTAAAATGCCCGTCTCTGACCAGGTGGCAGGGGCTACAGTCATTACTGCCAGACAGAATAAGGTTTCCGGTTTCCCCGCTGCCGCTTAGCAGCAGGTAGTAAGGGGTATTGCGGGTAACATAAGCCAGCAGGGAGGCTTCCGCTTCACCGGCGGCGCAGCCTACTGGAATCAACTCGCCGCAATCACCGCCCCGGAACAAGCGCAAGTGGGGGCTTTCAAGCCCGCTCAGGGTGATCGTCAGGGTATTGCTCAGGGGCAGGAGTTGGACCCATATATCGCCGGCGGCCGTTGTTAGGGTATCCTCAGTGCAGGGGCTGCTGTCCAGGTATGCTGAAGCAGTAGAACCGCTGAGGCTTAGCTCGAAGGTGTCGGCAACAGCAGCAGTTTCGGGGCAGGGCGAAGGCAGGCTGAGGTTCAGAGTGGCGGCCTGTTCACAATTGTCGTTGGGGTGCTGTGCCCAGAGCGGGCAGCACAGGAGGCTGCAAAGGAGCAGCATGGGGGACCTAGTCATCGTCGTTGTTTTTAGGATTATAATTCTACGGAAGCCCCTACGGCTTCTGTAAAGTTGGTTTGCTTAAAGATAGTAAGAAATGCGCAATTGCCGGTACACTTTGGGCGCTAATTCCCTGTCACTATTGCCCGAAGTGGGCGTATTCCTTTGGGGTTGAAAACTATTGGCTGTCTTAGGAATGGTGCATTAATAAAACGTGTTTTTATGCGCCGTTATTTTTTCTTT
>CAZNSK010000209.1:0-9103 GCA_964575505.1 uncultured Phaeodactylibacter sp. | reverse complement strand
GATGACACTTCCTCATGATTTTTTTACCCCGCTAACTTTTTAGTAGGGTAGAGTAAGCTTTGAAAATAAAAAGCCGATGCTGCTTTAGTCTTCATCCGGCTTCAATTGGATCATGTCCACCGACTGGGCTTTCACCGCTGCGTTGAAAGCGGGGATATCCTGCTCAACCAGCTGGTAAAACCGGGCCAGCTCCCGGTCGATCTTTTCGGTCAATTCAGCCTTGACGGCCCGGTCTTGCGCGGTAGGCGGGAAGTGCCCCGAGCCCACCAGCGCATTGAGGTGCGCCAACTTGTTGGTCAGCTTAATGGGGTAGTTCAGCGGGTCTTGCCGGCTTTGATTTTGGGTTTGGTACAGGGCCTTTTCCACCTCGGTCATTACCGAATCTATGCCCTCGGCCCGGGCCAGTAGGGCTGCAGCGCCGGCTTCCTCTTTCCAGCGCTTGATGAAAGGGGCGAGTTGCTGCCGCAGCTCGCGGATATCCAGTATGGCCTGGTGGGCCTCTGAGACTTTGGCATTGACCGCCCGCATGAAATCAAATCGTTCCTGCAATTCCTGTACGGTGGCACTCATTCGTGGGTCCTTTTTGAGCTGCCATTCCTGCCGGATGGTATCGGCCGGCGTCGCCAATTCAACCTGGTAGTAGCCAGGTACAGCACGCGGGCCGCTGAGGCGGGCCCACCACAGCACCATGCCTTCAAAATCCTTAGCCTCGGGGTAACGCAAGTCCCAGTTGAATCGGTTGGCGCCGGGCTGCACCTCCAGCTTATCTTCCTCTTCCTCCGCATTAGTAGAGAATGAGCGGATAAGCCCGCCTATTTCATCGTAGAAGGATAGGGTGATCTCACTGCTGTCGGCTACCATCGGTTCCGGCAGGTAAAAGTAGGCGGTGACGCCCCCGGGGTGGTTGGTCCCTGCCGTTGTAGGCGCCTCCCGCTGCCGCCCGTCCATCAGATAACTGTCGATGGGTTTAAACAAATGAGCGGCTGTGGTATCCATATCGGGTTCCAGTTGGTGCAGGAGTGTCAGGTCATCGATCATCCAAAGGCTCCGCCCCTGAGTAGCGGCAATTAAATTGTGGTGCTTGAGCGTCAGGTCAGTAATAGGCACCACGGGCATGTTCAGCTGAAAAGGCTTCCAGGTAGCTCCGTTGTCGAAGGAAAGGTAGAGCCCGCTTTCGGCGCCGGCGTACAACAGCCCCCGCCGGGCGGGGTCGGCGCGTACTACCCGGGTGAAGTGCTCCGGGGCTATTCCCTCGGTGATGAGCCGCCATTCCTGGCCGTAGCCAGTGACGTGGTAGAGGTAAGGCTGGTAGTCTCCGAGTTTATAGCGTGTACCAGCAATAAAAGCGGCGCCCTTTTGGAAGGGGTCCGGGTCAATGCTGTTGATCATCATCCAGGCCGGCATGGATTCGGGGGTGATGTCTTCCCAATCTGCCCCGCCATTCCGCGAGATATGCACCAGCCCGTCGTCGGAGCCTGTCCAAATGAGGCCTTTTTCGTAGGGCGATTCTGCCGCTGCAAAAATGGTGCAGTAGTATTCCACCCCGGTATTATCCTTCGTGATGGGGCCGCCTGACGGGCCAAGCTTAGTGCTGTCGTTCCGGGTCAGGTCAGGGCTGATGACTTCCCAGCTGCCCCCGCCATCGGTGGAGGCGTGAAGGTGGTTAGAAGCTGCATAGAGCTTCTTGGGGTCATGGGGAGAGAAGAATACCGGGAAATTCCATTGGAAGCGGTATTTCATGCCTTCGGCCCCATAGCCCATAGGGTTTTCCGGCCAGACGTTGATGGCGCGGCGCTCTCCCGTTTTGTGGTTTTTCATAGTCAGGTAGCCGCCGTAGCTGCCACCGTAGACGATATCATTATTCATCGGGTCTACCGCCAGGTGGGCACTTTCGCCTCCGGCTGTGGCCTCCCAGTCGTCTTCATCAATGGTGCTGCCGCTGCTGCGGTGGCGGATGCGAATCGTTGAATTGTCCTGTTGGGCGGCGTAAATCCGGTAGGGGAAAGCATTATCAGTCGTCACCCGGTAAAATTGGGCGGTCGGCTGATTGTGGTAGGTTGTCCAGTTCTCTCCTCCGTCGAAGGTAATCTGTGCCCCTCCATCATCCCCGATGATCATCCGATCGGGGTCTTCCGGCGCAATCCAAAGGTCGTGGTGGTCGCCGTGGGGTGCGGCATTGGCCTCAAAGGTCTTTCCCCCGTCCTTAGATTTATGGTAGCGGACGTTCATCACATAGACCACGTCTTCGTCCTGTGGGTCAGCGTAAATACGGGTATAATACCAGGCCCGCTGCCGCAGCGCCCGGCTGTCGTTGATGCGCTTCCAGGTTTTGCCTCCGTCTTCCGACCGCAGCACCCCGCCTTCCCGGGCCTCAACCATTGCCCAGACCCGCTCAGGGTTCAGGGGGGATACCGCCACGCCGATAATGCCTAGCGGGCCCTCCGGAAAGCCTTCGGCACCCGATAGCTCCGTCCAGGAGTCTCCCCCGTCGGTGCTTTTCCAAAGCGCCGAGCCTTCTCCGCCGCTTTCCAGGCTGTAGGGGGTGCGGCGCACACGCCAGGTGGATGCGTAAATGATCCGGGGGTTGGTGGGGTCGAGCAGCAGGTCGACCGCGCCGGCATTTGCGTTGGCAAAGAGCACCCGCTCCCAGGTCTCGCCCCCGTCTTGGGTGCGGTAGACGCCGCGGGTTTCGCTGCTTTGGAAAAGGTCGCCCATCACCGCTGCGTAAGCGATATCCGGGTTGCGGGGGTGGATGCGGATGCGCCCGATGTGGCGGGATCCGTCCAGGCCTTTGTGCGACCAGGTTTTGCCGCCATCCATCGATTTCCAGACGCCGTAGCCAAAGGAAACATTGCCCCGCACGGTCTTTTCGCCTCCGCCTGCGTAAATGACGTTGGGGTCATAAGTGCTGACGGCCACTGCGCCTATCGAGCCGCCAAAGTAGCCATCCGAAATGTTTTCCCACGACTGCCCGCCGTCTTCCGTTTTCCAAACGCCGCCGCCGGTGCTGCCAAAGTAGTAGCGGTTGGGCTGGCCCGGCACGCCGGTCACCGTGCAGCTGCGCCCGCCCCGGAACGGGCCGATGCACCGCCATTCCAGAGACTCGTACAGGGGGTGGGCAAAAGCTTCGGTGGGTTGCGCGTTTAGCGGAAGGCGGCATAGCCCGCTGAAGATCAATAGCAGGCCTATGCCTGAAAGCAATGATTTGAACATAAATATTAAGTTGTTTATTAGACTTGATGCGTCGGGGATCATTACAGGGTTAAAATGGCTCTTTCCTTCCCACGCTATGCCTTTTTTAGGTCATCTAGCTCAGGCTAGGTGACCGAAAAAAGCCTGCGCGTGGTTGAAAATAGCTCATTTTTCCCACTGCACTGACCCGACGCATCAAGTCTATTGGCCAGCGAGTTTAGCCGGCAAACCTAGTGCTTCCCGCATTTTGCCATAAATCGCTGTGTTTTCGTAAATGCCTTCAAAAAGCTCCGCCGAAGGCCCGTAGGCAAAAACGGGGATCAGGCTCGCCGTATGGCCGTTGGTCGTGAAACCTGCATTTAGCCGGTCAAACCCCGAGCCCGGGTTGATGGCCATGCCCCCGGAATCGTGGTCAGCGGTAACCAGGACCAGGGTCTCTTTATCCCGACGGGCAAAACTCAGGGCGGCGCCGACCGCTTTGTCAAAGTCGAGGGTTTCCTCTACGATGAGCGTACCATCATTGGCATGGCCGCCCCAATCGATTTGGGACCCCTCCGCCATCAGGAAAAAACCGGCTTTGCTGCGCCGGCTCAGGTAGCTCGTGCCCAGGGAGACCGCACCCGGGAAGTAATCCCGGCCCGCCGCCTTGGTCAGGGGGTGCTTGTCCGCTGCCAGGTAGAAGAAACGGCTCATCGGGCTGGGGACGAGGTCGCTGAGCTCATGCTCCAAATAAGTCGTTACATAGTAATCAGCCGCCTCCAGGTCCTTGAGGAGGTTGCGGTCGTCTTTTTCGCGGCGGTCGAAGTACTGCTTGCCCCCGCCCACCAGGTAATCAATTCCGGCATTGGCCAGGTCAAGCGCTATTTCCTCATAAAAAACCCGGATAGGCTGATGGGCGGCAAAGGCAGCCGGCGTGGCGTGCACAATAGTCGAGGTGGCAATCAGCCCGGTAGCGTACCCCCTCATCTGCAGCTCTTCCAGTATGGTTTGGCAGGCCGCCGAATCCGCATCCAACCCGATGGCGCCATTGTAGGTTTTTACCCCGCAGGAAAAAGCAGTAGCCCCCGCTGCGGAGTCTGTGATCAGGTCATTGGAAGAATAGGTTTTATGAAAGCCAATATGTGTGAACTGTTCCAGGTTTAGCCTGTTCCCATTAGCGTAGAGCGCGGCGGAAATTTGGGCTAGCCCCATGCCGTCACCAATCAGTAAAATGATATTGCGCGCTTTTCGGCCCTCTTCTACAGGGATAGGTTGCGGAGCCCGGCAGGTGGCTGTTCCCAGAACAATTGCCAGCAGCCCGAATACCGGTGCAAATTTTATATTTCGAGGTTTCTTCATACTTAACCAATCTGTAGCCCCTTTTCCAATTGCAATCAAATTATACACTAGCAGGGCGTTGTTTTCAGTCGATTATTTTGTTAACGCAGAATTAATCGAGCAATAGTGGAATTTTATTTGGAACCAACGTAGTTTTGCAGCGTTTGGACAAAGGGGGAAGGGTCCCCAATCATTTATTCACTAAAAACACGACGCCATTTTTTCACTCAACCGGATTAATACTATGAAAAATCGGCTCTTCATCGCACTGTTGTTTTGCATTAGCCTACAGAGCATGGCGTTTGCCCAGGGTAAGCAAACCATCTTCGATGCGCTATACCGCCCGGACATCCTGGAGCTCAGTATCGAAACAGATCTATCCGAGCTCATTGATGACCGCAAAAGTGATGAATACCAACACGCCATTTTTGCCTTTGAAAACGCAGCCGGCGAATTGGAGCAGCACGATATGAAACTCAAACCCCGTGGAAAGTTCCGCCGCAACATGTGCGACTTCCCGCCTATTAAGCTCAATTTTTCCAAGAGCCGCCTTATGGAACGGGGCTATATTGCCGAATACGATAAACTGAAGCTTGTCACCCACTGCCTCGACGACAAGTTTGCCTCTAAGGAAAACGTAGCCCGGGAATACCTCGCTTACCAGCTGTATCGCATTATTTCTGACAAGAGCTACCGCACTCAGTTGGTAAAGATAACGTATATCGACAGTAAAAACCGAATTGGCCGCATTAAACGCTACGGATTTGTCCTGGAGGATACGGATGAAATGGCCCACCGGTCTGGCGGCAAGGAGTGCGAAGAATGCATCAATGTGCCGCAGGCCGACTTCGTAGCGGAGGAAGAACACAAAATGGCCGTCTTCCAGTATATGATTGGCAATGCGGACTACAATACTGGCATGATGCGGAATGTCAAGATGGTGCGTACCTACACAGAGGGCAAGGTCATTCCGGTACCTTACGATTTTGACTTTGCTGGCCTGGTAGACCCCTCCTACGCCATTCCCAACTCTGACTACGACCTCGTGTCCGTCAAGCAGCGGGTGTTCCTGGGCTTTAAGGTAGACAGTGCCATGCTGTCCTCAACTCTTCAGCATTTCCTCACCAAGCGGGAAGAGCTGATTGCGGAAGTGGACGATTGCAAATTGCTCAGCCGGTCGGGCCGCACGGAAGTTACCCGCTACCTGAAGACATTCTTCCGGGAGGCGGAAAATATCCTCAGAGGCGCTCCGCTGCGGGAAACCTTGCGCATGCAGGCCCTTAGGGACCAACCCGCCGGCAAAGGCGCCAACGAAGTCAGGCGGTAACCGCCACTTCATCTCCGATTTTCAAGGTAATGGGCCTAGCCCCTGCCGGCAAGGTAGCGTGCAGCCCAAAAGTAATACCCTCCCGCCCCTTGCGGTACTTAGCGAGTGCTGCAAGGGGCGCTGTATTTACTGCCGCTGATGCCTGGTTGACGTTGATCATGCTGCAGCGGGTGCAGGCACAGATACCCCGCATGGGGTGCCCGCCGAGGGTAAAAGCTCGCCATTGCTCTTCTTCGTACGCCTGGCCGCCTTCGAAAACGATATTTGGCCGGAACCGGTCCATCGGTATGGGCTGTTCCAACCGGCGGTTGAGGTCTTTGAGGGCTTCGGCTCCTGTGATCAGCAGCGGGCAGCTGTCGGCAAAGGCGGTATGCGTCCCTCCTGCCCCCCCTCCCTTGGTTACTGGCCGTATTTGCTGGCCGGGGAAGTATACGAGCTGGCAGTATACGCCCAGCAAGTCACGAAACCAATCATTAACAGCGTCGGGGTAAGCTAAAGCCTCCATTTCGTCCTGCCATACCCGGGCACGGATGCGGGTTTCTGAATTTGGCGGCTGCAAAGGCACCGATAGGGCAGGGGCGCCACTGCGGCGGTGCGTAAAGACAAGCTTTGTGGCTTCCAGGCTGGGTTGGATCAGTGCCATTTCGGGCACCTTGCGCTGAGACAGGAACAAGCCGTTCATATCGGCCAGCATCCAATGGCGGTCGTAGGCCAGCCCCCGCGGCCCGACCCGGGCTTCGGTCAAAGCTATACCCCCCAGGCTCTTGACGGGATAGACGTACAATCCACTGATTCGTTTCATGCTTTAGCAGTGTTGATGTATAATTTGCAACCAAAACTACACTTTATCGTACACCTTCTTATATTCAGAACTCGTATTTTGCAGCGTATGCACACTCAATAACCGATTTAAACACAGTACTATGAGAGCTTGGATCACCCCGGCCATTGTCTTATTGGCCTGCTTTTCCCTGCAGGCCCAAAGCCCTCGACTCAAAAAAGCGGATCAGTATTTTCAGGAAGGGAACTACCAAGCCTGTATCCCACTATACCACGAAGTCTTGCAGCGGCAGGAAGCCGATTACGTGAAAGTGAACCTGGCAGAAGCTTACTATCGCATGGGCGACTACCACTCTGCCGCCAATTGGTTTGCTTTGGTGATGCCGCTGGAAGATTGCCAGCCTGAGCATCAGCTCCGGTATGGCCTATCGTTGCTGCGCACCGGGCGGTGCGAAGCAGCCAGCCGTTGGTTCGGCATTTATCTGGAGCAGCGCCCCTTTGACAGCCGCAAGCCGGAGCTGCTCGATGCCTGCGCTTACTACGAGCAACTACGGGCAGGCGAATCGGCGCAGGTGGAAATCCAAAACTTGCCTTTCAATTCGCCTTATAATGACTTTTGCCCAGCTTATAAGAAAGAAAAACTGGTTTTTACCAGCGACCGCTTCAAAGGGAAGGGGCAGTACTTCGCCCGTCTCTACGAGGTCAGTCAGACAGCGGCAGACAGCCTTGCCTTTGGCAGCCCGGTACTGCAGGTGGTTGGGAATGGCGACGTTTACCACGAAGGCCCGGCAGTTTTCAGCGCCGAGGGCAACGAGGTTTTCTTCACCCGCACCCGTACCGGCTCTGATGTGCGGTCAGACCATGAAATCAGCACCGGCCGCCTGCTGCCGCAGGGCAGTTGGAGCGCCATCCATGCCTTGCCCTTTTGCAGCGATGCCTATTCGGTTGCCTTTCCGGCCCTGAGCCCGGATGGTAGCCGGTTGTTTTTTGCTTCCGATATGCCGGGGGGGTACGGCGGGGTCGACCTCTACCTCAGCGTGCGCATCAATGGCGTTTGGACTACCCCTACCAATCTGGGCCCGGCGATCAACACCCCCGGAGATGAGCTTTTCCCCTTTGTGGCCCCTGGCCATACCCTCTACTTTGCTTCGGATGGCTTGGTCGGCCTGGGGATGCTTGACCTTTTTAAAACCCGAGAAGGGGCTGATGGCCTTTGGGCCCGCCCGCAAAACCTGGGTTCCCCCATCAATTCGGAAGCCGATGACTTTGGTTTCCTGCTGGCGCCCGGCGGGCAGGAGGGCTATTTTTCTTCCAACCGCAAAGGCGGAATAGGGGGCGACGATGTTTACCATTTCAGGCGCAGCGGCCGTATTGCGGTGGTTGATATTCTGGACCTTGAGTCGGGGCTGCCGATTCCCAACGGGCATTTGTTGAATACGCACAGCGGCGATACCCTTCAGGCGGGGCCGGATGGGCGGGTAGTGCTCCGGCTCCCGGATTGCACCAGCCTTGTCGGTTGGTCGGAGGGTTTCTTCCCCAAATCAGTAGATGTTTGCCCGGAAGAGACGCCGGTGGATGCCGATACGTTGTTCCTGGCGGTTGCCCTGCGCCCCGACCGCCCGCAGCTCATTGAAGGGGTGGTTTTCGACCGCGCTACCGGCCGGCCGGTGCATGGGGCCGTTATCCGGCTGGTGCCGGAAGAGGCCGGACAGGATACGGTAATGGCCAGTGCGGATCCGCAGGGGCGCTTCAGCCTGGAGCTTCAGCCCGGTGGCTGCTACGCGGTATCGACGGATTACGAAGGCTATATGCCGGCCCGCAAGGGCGAGCGTATCTGTGCAGAAGGCGGTAAAGCCCGGCAATTCCTGAATCTGTTTATGGAACCGGCTACGCCCTACGGTGCTGCCAAGCCGGAAGATTCTCTGGCGCAGCCCGTCGTCCGGGAAAACGAAGACAAATTCAAGGATTTCGAGCGCAGCCAGCCCAATGCAGAAACGGCGGAGGGGGCGGTGACTTACCGGCTCCACGTTTTTTACGATGTGGGGCGCTCAAGCGTACAACCCGGCTCGGTTAGCGAGTTGTTCAAACTGCGAGATTTACTGTTGCGCCATCCGGAGCTCGTAGTGGAGATAGCTTCTCATACGGATGCCAATGGGGATGCCGAAGCCAACCGGCAGCTCAGCCAGCGGCGTGCCAATGCCATTGTGCGGTACCTGGCAGGGGAGGGCATCCAAAAAGACCGGTTGATCCCGGTAGGGTACGGGGAGTCCCGCCTCACTAACGAATGTGCTGATGGGGTTGACTGCCCGGACTGGAAGCATCAGGAAAACCGGCGGACAGAATTTACGGTACTAAAAGAGTAATCAAGGCTAACAACTCTAGTGCGGCTAGACCGAAATGTTTGACAGTCTTTTCACGCTTGAGCACTTACGGGTGCTGGGCGTAAACTGTCAAGCATCTACGGCTCAATCCACTAGTGCGACTAGT
>CAZNSK010000208.1:0-9253 GCA_964575505.1 uncultured Phaeodactylibacter sp. | reverse complement strand
ATAGTCTGGTATTTTTAGCCAATATACCGATTATTTAGTGCCGAAGGCACTAGTCCGAATGACTTGCCGGTTTTATTGCCCTTGAAGCCTTTGCTGGTGCTGCCCGATGCTATCGCAGAGCAGCTACGGCTCAATCCACTAGTGCGACTAGTCCGAATTAATTGCTAGTTTCTTTGCTCCTGTAGCCGCTGCTATTGCTGCACTTTAAATGGTCAAGTATTTGCGGCTCAATCCACTAGTGCGACTAGTCCGAAATAGCACAGCGTATTTCACGCTTGGGCGCCCTGGTTTTACTGGGTTTCTTCGGTTAGTCATTTCTGAAACACTCCACTAGCTTTAGGTTCCGGCGACAAATTTGCAGAAATCCCAGACGACGAGGCGGCTCTCTCCGGTGTAGTGTAGCCCGGGTTGCAATCTTTCCTGATGCTGGCCCAGCAGCCCTTCCGCTTTGGCCATCAGCTTGTAGAGGGTTTGGGTGACCTTAGCGTACCGTTCCAGGTCATTGGCTTCGGGCAGCTGCGTGCTGCCGAGCTTGTCCAGCATTTGCCGGAAGGCTACGGCATCGTAGTAGGTATACCGGTCCGGGAAGCGAAAAGCCAGGTACAGGGAAACCATCTGATAGTCGTCATCGTGGTAATGGTTGTTGTCGATAGAGCGCGGGTTGTTGTCTTTATACTCCTGCAGCAGCATATCGCAGTAGTAGACAAAGCGGCCGGCGCGCCCCTCCAGGCTCTTTTCCTCATTGAAGAGGTCGATAAACATATGCCGGGTAAAATCGGGCTGCATGCGCATCAGGGCCAGCATCATCCGTTTGGGTTCATAGGCTTCCCGCTTCCAAAGGCGTTTGGTGGTGGAGTTCTGCAGGCTGCGGTCGTACATGCCCGGCCAGTCCTCTGCGTCCTGGTCCCAGTTGTCCTGGAAAATCTGCTGGGATTCCCAGATGGGGAGGCGCTCGGCCCGGGCGGTGCGGGACTTCAGGTAGTTGCGGTATTCGCCAAAGTACTGTTGTATCCGTTTCAGTTGCATAGTTGGAAAAATGTGCCGCAAAGATAGGAGTGCCGGCCAGCAATGTGCAAGCCTGGGGCTGCTGATTTTGGGTAGGTGCCAATTCTGCGTAATTTTAGCCGCCCCCTTAGCCAATCAACCTCATACCATGCGAAGCCTTGTTGTTGGAGCAGTTGCCCTGTTCTTTATCCACCTGGGGGCTGCCCAGCCGGATGTTGCTACCTTGCAGGGCCGCCTTCGGCAAGCCCGTACCGACACCGCCCGCCTGCAACGGATGTTGGACTTATCGAACTATTACCGCCTGCGGTCGCCCGACAGTAGCTTAATGTACGCCCGCCAAACGGAAGCCCTGGCTCAACAGTTGGGTGACCACAGGGCGCTGATCCGGTCTTTGCTGATCCGGGGCATGGTGGCGCACCGGCAGGCGCAGGAAGCCGAAGCCGCAGCGCTTTTCCAACAGGCAGCCCGCTTATCGGCCGGTCAGGGTGAACGGGCGTTGCTGGGCGCTGCCCGGCAGAACCTGGCGCTGGTATACAAACGCACGGGCCGGCAGGATTCTGCTTTCTACTACTTCACGCTAGCTGAACAAGACTTCCTTGCAGGCGGCAGCCCCTACGAGAACTGGCACGTCTACTTCGGGCTTAGCGAATTGTACGAAACACAGGGGAAGACAGGGAGAGCCGAAGCCTACCTGCGTAAGGCGCTGAAGGTAACGCGGACGGGCGACAGCCGTATGGACCAGGGGTTTGTGCTTTACCATCTGGCAGAAAAGTACTTTATGGCCGACCGGTTTGCGGATTTTGCCAGGGTGCAACAGCAGTGGGAAGCGTTGCAGCAGAACAATCATTCTGCTGCCGAAATCCTGGAGCACCCCGGGCACTACAGCATGGCCCGCCTGTTTCTGACCGATGATACCGCCACCCTTGCCCGCATCGACCGTGCTTACGAGCATTATCTGAGCGGCGGGAACCTTTTTATGGCAGGTTGGAGCCAGGAAAACCGGGGGCAATACTTTGAGCAAAACCAGCAGCCTGCTGCCGCGCTGCAAGCCTACGAAAAGGCACTCCGCCATTACGAAGCTGCAGGGGCTCATCTGCGACGGGGCATGGTACAACAGCGGCTGTATCAGTTGTATAAAGCCCGGGGAGAGACAGCGGCTGCCTTAACCGCCCTGGAGCAGTTCCGGCAGCTTTCGGACAGCCTGAATACCGCTGAGGCAGGAGCTCATTTACGTGAGCTTCAGGTGGCTTACGAGACGGATAAAAAAGAACAGGCCCTTCGCATCCAAAACCTGGAAATCCGGCAGAAAACGCAACAGCGCAACGGACTCATCGGGTTGGTGGCTTTGCTTGTACTGCTTGGTGTATCTATTGGTTTTGGGTTGGTCTTCCGCCTTCGGACCCAAGAGCGGCTGGCGGCACAGTCGGCCCAATTGCAGGAACAGCGCATTCAGCAACTGGAGCAACAGCAAAAAATACTCGCTTTCGATGCCATGCTCGATGGCCAGGAACAAGAACGGGCGCGCATCGCTCAGGACCTGCACGATGGGCTGGGCGGCTTGCTCACTTCCGTGAAAGCCCACTTCGGGCAATATGCCAACGGAGGGTTGTCCGATGGGCTAAAAGTCAAAACCCAGGCCCTCATTGATGAATCCTGCGTGGAGGTACGCCGCATTTCCCATAACCTCATGCCCCGTAGCCTGGCGCTGTACGGGCTAAAGGGAGCCGTGGAAGACCTCGCCGGGCAACTCCGTCAAAGTGGGCTCAGGGTGGACCTGGAAATCGGGGGCGACCTTGCCACTATCCCGGAAAGGCAACAGGTGACGCTTTACCGTATGCTGCAGGAAGGCACCAACAATATCCTCCGGCATGCTCACGC
Source organism: uncultured Phaeodactylibacter sp. (assembly GCA_964575505.1). Lineage (GTDB taxonomy): Bacteria > Bacteroidota > Bacteroidia > Chitinophagales > Saprospiraceae > Phaeodactylibacter. The sequence continues at coordinate 6,370 of CAZNSK010000208.1, read as the reverse complement.
GCAGTCTGTCCTGCTCCAGATTCTGCTGCATGGCGATCAGCTGACGCTCATCCTGGAAGATAACGGGCGGGGTTTCAACCCGGCCGAATCCACCTCAGCGGAAACCCTCGGGCTGAAAGGGCTCCGTTCACGGGCGCAGTTCCTGCAGGGCACCCTGGATATTGACAGCGTACCCCGGGAGGGCACCACCATCACCTTTCAAATGCCGGTTGGCCAACCTGTAAAACCTGCTGTATTATGAAGTCCCCAACCCGCATTCTGATTGTTGACGACCATCAGCTTGTACTTGATGGCTTGCAGCTTATGCTGTCCGATGCTGAGGATATGGCTTGCGTGGCAGTGGCCCGGCACGGTAGGAATGCCCTTGTGCAATTGCAGAAACAGGCAGTCGATCTTATCCTGCTCGACATCAATATGCCGGAAATGAACGGGGTGGAGGTCTGCCGGGAAATCCGCAAAACCAATTCCACTGTCCGCATACTGGCGCTCTCTATGCTCCGGGAAGCCAGCCTGATCAAAGAGATCATGCAGCAGGGGGCTAATGGCTACCTGCTGAAAAATGCCGGTCAGGATGAACTCCTGCTGGCCGTACGCGAGGTAATGGCCGGGCGCGATTACCTGAGCGCTGATGTGGCGCAATTGCTTTCCGAGAGTAAAGCACAGCCTGCGCCGGCTTCCCCCTTCCCCAGGCTTTCGAGGCGGGAAAAACAGGTGCTGCAGCTTATCGTGGAAGAGTTTACAACCGGTGAGATTGCCGAACAGCTTAGTATTGGCTTCGGCACGGTAGAAACCCACCGCCGTAACCTCCTGACCAAGCTGGGCGCTCGGAATACCGCCGGGCTCGTCCGGACGGCACTGGAATATCACTTGCTGGAAGGGAAAAGGTAGCAGGCCCGGGTATTGCACCGGGTCCTTGCGCTCCCGCTTTTTTACTTCACAACTGCCCCCGGCTCAATGGCATTATCAATGACCGGTACCGTTTGCAGGTATGCATACATGGCGTTGACTTCGGCATCGGTGAGATTGGTGAACAACGGCATCGAATGGTCGAGGTTGCTGCCATCGTGCCGATTGCCCGTGCGTACGGCCTTTGCAAACTGCTCCGGACTGTATTTGCCCAGTCCATGTTCAGGGTGTGGGGTCAGGTTGGAGGAGAGGATTTTTGCACTTCCATCCTTTTTGAGAATGGCATTGCCGCCCCCAAAGTAGCCTACGGAGGCTTCCGGTTCTACTTCATTGAGGCCATCAAAACCACCGGAGTGGCAGTGGTAACAGGCCAGGTTGTGGGCCAGGTAGCGGCCATGAGCTACCGGGTCGTTATAGTCCACCGCTGCTACCGTTTCAGGGTAAGGGGTGGGCTTGATCGCAATCTTTGCCAGCAGTTTCGCCAGGTAATTGGGCTTGCGCTCCGGCCACTGCTTGTCAGAAGGGCGGGTGAGCGGGCCTTCTGACCTCAGAAATGCGATGACAGCATTGAGGTCTTCATCGGAAAGGTGCATGTACCGGGGCATAAAGAAGGCGACTTCGCCATTCTTCTTGAGGCCGGTACGGAGCATCAGTGCCAGTTCCCCATCAGAATACTGCGAGAGTTTAGAATCCGGGTGGAGGGTGAGGTTGGGGGTGTAGACCTCGCCAAGGTCTTTGTCCCGCCATAGCCCGCCTTCCATCTGATTGGTGTTTTCCCTTTGTGGCAAAAGGTGCAGGAGGCGTTGACCAGGTGTTCCCCACGTGCCAATTGGGCCGAATCCGCCTTAGGGGTGATAGCCGGCACTTCTGCTTCGTGTTTGGGGATAGGCGAAAAGTTGATGTAAGCTGCGCCCAGCAGCACAATAACAACCAGGCCCAGAAGGGCCATTCCGAGGATTTTCAGTGCTTTCTTCATGATATGGTGGTTTAGGTGATCATGTACAATCCTGAATTTGCCAGGCCGCCATAAGGTGACCCGCAGGTATGCAAGGAAAGCCGCGAAAGTGGAAATGGAACAGTGTTTGCTTACAAGCAGGAGTTGCCGGTAATTTGGGCAACTGTAGTAAGAGGGATCTTAAAAGTACTAAAATCTGGAATGAAATCTGATTATTTCATAGGGAAGATTTTTTGGGTGCAGGCCTCGGGGGGGGACTTTTTATAGTTCCTGCAAAACCGCACCTAACCGCTCTGACAGCTGATCCGCTTCCTTTACCCCAAAGGACAAAGGCGGCTTGATTTTAAGCACATTATGCTCCGGCCCATCGGTGCTCATCAGTACGCCCATTGCCCGCATACGGTTGATGATGTACGCCCCTTCCCGGGCTTTAGGCTGCCCGTTTTGCGAAAGCTCCACGCCGAGGAAGAGCCCGTGCCCCCTTACGTCGGCGATGATGCCGTGCTGTTGTTGGAGTTGGCGGAGTTGTTCCATCAGGTACTGCCCGGTAAGACGCGCTTTTTCCTGTAGCCCTTCTTCCCGAATAACTTGCAGAACCGCCCGCCCCGCCGCACAAGCGACCGGATTGCCACCAAAGGTGCTGAAAAACTCCATGCCGGTGTCAAAGGCCTCCGCTACAGCCCGGGTGCAGACCACGGCCCCGATTGGGAACCCATTGCCCATAGGTTTGCCCAGCACTACGATATCCGGCACCACCTCCTGCAGCTCGAACGCCCAGAATGCTTCACCGGGCCGGCCGAAGCCGGTTTGCACCTCATCCATAATGCACAACCCGCCTATGCTGCGGATGGCTTCGAACACGGTTTGAAAATATCCCGGTGGCGGGACCAGTTGCCCCCCGCAGCTGAGAATACTTTCACTGATGAAGGCAGCAGGATGGATGTTCTGTTGGGAAAGTTCCTCCAGGCGGGCTTTGGCCTGCTCCAGTGGCTGTTCCGATTGGTCAAAAAGCGGCATAAGGTGGGTGCGCGGAGGTTGCCCGCTGCCGCCTTTTCCATTGAATTTATAAGCGCTGATGTCAATGGTAGCGGACGTATGGCCATGGTAGGCACCGTCCATCGCCAGAATATCGTGGCGCCCCGTGGCCGTACGCGCCATGCGCAGCGCCAGTTCGTTGGCTTCGCTGCCGGAGGTGACAAAATAGACCACCGAAAGGGGCTCGGGCAGAGCGGCGGTAAGCTCCTCGGCGTATCTGGCCAGCTCGGTGTGCAGGTAGCGGGTATTGGTGTTGAGAACGCCCGCCTGCTGCTGTACGGCTTCTACCACCTTGGGGTGCTGATGCCCGACGTGGGGCACGTTGTTGACCGTGTCCAGATAGCGCCGCCCATCGGCGGCGTAGAGGTAGTGGCGGAAGGCCCGAACCATGTGCAGAGGCTGTTGGTAGGACAAGCTCAGGTTGGGGCCGATATGGGCCTGCCGTTTCTGGTGGATGGTCTTCCCGTCCCACTGCACCCGTTTGGGCTGCGTACTGCCTTCCGGCAAATGCAGCAGCAATTCCGGGTTGGGGCAAAGGCTGCGCCAGACTGGCCATTCATCGGGAAAGCCGACACCGGGGAAATCGCCTTCCTTCCCCAGCGTATCCAACAGCACCTGAAAGTGCAGGTGGGGCGGCCAGTTGCCGTTGACTTCCCGCGCTCCGTAGGTTGTAATCCGTTGCCCCTTTTGGATCGGCATGCCGACTTCAAGTTGGGTTAAAGATTCCCGGCAGAGGTGGCCGTAGAGGGTATAAAAAGTCAGCCCTTCCCGTGGGGTGTGCTCCAGGATGATGGCGGGGCCGTAGTCGCGTTCCGCTGCATTGTCCGCAAAGCTGTGTACCCGTCCGGCAAGGGGGGCGAAGACAGGCGTTCCCGAGGCCGCCCACACATCCAGTCCCAGGTGGACGGTACGCCAGCGCGGCCCGCTGTTGCCTTCCACCTGATAGGCATCGGTGGTGTAGAAAGGGCGGACCTCCCCGTAGCCGCCCAGCCCAAATTCGACGCCATCATCTTCCATGATCCGCTGTATGTGGCGCTCGAAGCGGTACTCGTCCTCGAAGTTGCGGTTGTTGCCCAGCTCCAGGCTGCCCACGCCCAGGTCCATCTGCCGCCATTGTTTGGGAATAGGGGAGACAGGGGCGAATTCAGGTTGTTCTTCCCGTATCCAATCCTGAAAGGCCGTAGCCTGCGGACAGGGCTCCCATCCGCAAGCGTGGCGGAAGTGGTAGCGCAGCAGGTTGTAGGGAATGCCCTGCAACCGTTGCAGCAAGGCCCAGGCCGTATTGTTGCTGACCTGCAGGTACGCCCGGCCCGGAGCAGCCTGTTGATTGAGGGTGGAAACGGTGACGCTAATGAGCAGCCTTGCCCAAACGAGGGCGGGCAGGGCGGCCACTTCCGCTTCCTCTAGCGGAAAAGTCTTATGGTACCCACGGATGACCTCTACGGCGGCACCAGCGGGGTCGGGCTGCTCCATCATGGCGTAAGCCAGCGCAACCGCCAATTCATTGATGGTGGCGGTATATACGGCATCCCCAAAGTCGAACAACCCGGTAATGCGGTAGTGCCCGTCCCTGCCCCGTTCGGTCATCAGGTTGTAGTCATTGGCATCGTTGTAATTGACGGAGTGGCGGAGGTAGGGGAGGGCCGGTGCGGCATATTTCTGAAAATACCCCAGCCCCTGTTCAGCGATTGGTCGCTGTTTCGCGTCAAAGCGCTCCAGGTGCTCTGCCACCCAGGGCAGTTGGTTGTTGTCCCAGCGCATCTTTCGGTGGGCTGCCGGGTGGTCGAAGCCCTGCAATGCCCGGGTAAGCTGCCCCAGTGCACGCCCCAGGCTTTCGCGCAGTACGGCATCCTTCAGTTTTGCTTTCGCAAAAAGCGTACCGGGGACCCAGGTGGTGAGGTAGGCGGTGGTGCCATCGGATAGGGGACAGGTGTGCGCTCCCTTATTGTTGAGGATAGGCTTGGGCGTAGTGTAGGAGAGCCCGGCAGATGCCAGCCGCTGCATCATTTGCAGTTGCAGGTCGACCAGTGCAGGGGTTGCATGCGTGATTTTCAGGCAGTAAGTGTCGCCCCCGGTGGGCCTGACTTCAAAGGTGGCATCTTGCTCGCCTTCCATTGGGCGGGCTAGAGCTTTCAGTTGAAAGTGCTCCCGAAGAACCGCAGTGGCATACTTAGCCGTAATAGCAGATGTGGTTGGCATAGGGCAGGGCTGTTTGGTCTGGGGCAAAAGTCGGGAGTGTGGGGTGAAAAGTGAACTTATCTTCTGTAAAGTTATGTTTGGGCGGTGACGCTGAAGACTTGGAAATTCCGATGAGAGGCCATACCGGAATTTCCCTGGCATTGGCTTTCTCGCTTACCGAAAACATGTCAGGCAGTGCGATATTGCTGCTAACCTACGGGTTGGTTATATTTTCCATATTGGTACAGGGGCTTACGCTACCGAAAGTAGTGAAGGCCCCGTTAGATCCGATTACCGAACAGACTTGATGCGTTGGGTCAGTGTAGTTGGAAAGATGAACTGTTTTAACCTGTCATAATCTCCGGCGTCAAAAGTTTTACATAGGACAAGAGTACCGAATAATGATCGCCCTTCTGCCTGGCTTTTCCTTTCAAGGATTAGCTTGGTAAACTGTATGAGGTTCGTTTTTGCTTTTTGGGATCAATCCTATTTGGGTGTTATTTGCGTACATATAGGAAAACCTTCGTTATGAAAATCTTCCTTTCCAGCCTTTTCTTGCTTTTGCTTCCTGCTGTCCTGTTGGCTCACGGCGTCAGCAGCGCCGACCATGCCACCTTGGTGGACGGGGGCCTTGCCGCTTATGTGCTCGTTGGCGCGAAACACATGCTCACGGGCTATGACCACCTGCTCTTCCTGCTCGGGGTGCTCTTTTACCTGAGTGGGTTTCGGGATATCCTGCGGTTTATTACCGTCTTTACTTTAGGGCACTGCATTACGCTGATTGGCGCAACCTACCTGGGCATAACTGCTGATGAACACCTGGTAGATGCCGTCATTGCGCTGAGCGTAGCTTATAAAGGCTTTGAAAATCTTAAAGGCTTTGAGCGGGTCTTTAAGGCTCCGGCTCCGGACCTGTTGTTTATGGTTTTTGCATTTGGGCTGATACATGGTTTCGGTTTGTCTACCCGCCTGCAGTCGTTTGAGCTTGGTGCCGATCAGTTTTTGGCTAAAATCCTGAGCTTTAATGTCGGCGTAGAGGTGGGGCAGGTCCTTGCCCTCATCCCCATCGTTTTTGTGCTGAAAAAAATACAGCAGGCGAAGCAATACCCGGTCTTTTATAAGGTTGTTAATATTGGCTTGATTGTGGCGGGGGCTGCTCTGCTGGCTTATCAGTTGTATGGCTTTTTCATTGGACAGGCGGAAACGGCTGCTCATCTGCATACGCATTCGTGATTGTATTTAATTTACGGCTTAAATAACGAGCGCCCGGTGCTGTTGCAGCTACCGGGCGCTTTT
>CAZNSK010000207.1:0-9272 GCA_964575505.1 uncultured Phaeodactylibacter sp. | reverse complement strand
GCGAGGTAAAAAAAGAGCAAGTCAGAAATCACAAATCTTGGGTTGGCGGACTATAGGTGAAAACACATAGGGACATAGGGCACATAGTTTAGCAAACGAAGCTTGGATAATGCGTGCCTGTGCAAGCTATGTGTGTTTAAAAAAGAAAGCCTTCTGCGCTTACTCCCCACTCCGCCCATCAATCTCCTCCCGCAACTCCTTCAGCTTCGCTTTGATACTTTGCCCATTTTTCGCCACAGCAGCAATAATCAGCAGTGGGATAGCCGTGTAGAGCAGCCCAAAGCCATTCTTCGCGACCCCATAAATGATCACACCAGCCAGAAACCCAATTAGCACATTGCCTGTGATGCTTTGCCGCTTCAGCTTTTTCTCTTCCGCCAGGAGCTCTTCCAAAGTTAGTTGGGCATAGCCCTTCTGATCCAACATATTGCTGTATTTTGTCAACGATTGGGCAGTAAAGCGTAATTGCCAGTCTTTCAAGAACCAATGAATCTTCCGCTCGTTATGAAGACGTTAAAGTTAGGCATCTAATATTGATTTTCGCACAATGTGCATTAGTAATCTTTCAATAAACCCTGGCATGAGAAACCTTATCTTCCTCTCATTGATACTGTCCACCACCGTAACGCTGTCCGCGCAGAATAAATATAATGCACCCGAAGCTGGAGACTTCGAAATCAATGACTGCAATGGCATCCTCTACGATGCCGGCGGGCCGGACGGGCCTTACACCGAAGACAACGAAGCCTATATTTACATCAACGGTACTTCGGGCGAGGCCCTTTCGCTTACCTTCACACAATTTGATGTGGAAGCGAATTTCGACCACCTCACTATTTATGATGGGGCGAGTACCAATAGCCCGGTAGCTGGAGTGTACTCCGGCACCACCCTCCCAAACAATGGTGTCCCTATCCTGCTATCCGGAACGAGCTGCATAGTCGTTTTCACCAGCGACTTCACGATCAATGGGGAAGGCTTCGCGATGGAATTTGATTGTATTGATTTCACCGAGCCTCCTTTGGCGGCAGCAGCCTTCCCTACGCTCAGTTGTACGGGCACCGTTGCTTTTTCCGATGCTTCGACCTTCTTTCCGGACAGCTGGAATTGGGATTTCGGGGATGGCAATACCTCTACGGAGCAAAACCCCATTCATACTTACGCCGAGCCTGGCACCTACGATATACAACTGGAAGTTTGTAATGAAAATGGCTGCGACACTTTCTCCGCCAGCCAAGCCCTCACCTTTGACCCGGAAAGTTTTGCCTGTACCAATGGCATCAACATGCCTGAACATGGGTCGGAATCTACCACTCTCTGCAACGGCGTTCTGTACGATAGCGGAGGGCCTGACGGCAACTACGCCGAGGGTAGCAACGGCCAGTTCCTGATTGCTCCTCCGGGCGCTACGAGCATCACCGTCACCTTTACTGCATTTGACCTCGGTTCAACGGCTACCAACAATGATCAACTGTCCCTCTTTGGGGTAGACGGCGACACTTATACGCCGCTTGCTACCTACCTGGGCAACAGCCTGCCCAACAACGGGCAGCCGATTACTTTTCAGACACCGGCGCTGGCGCTATTCTTTTTTGCCGACCACCAGGGCAACTTCCCGGGGTTTGAAATGGTCTGGGAAGCCAATGGCATCGCCAATCCGCCTGTCGCTTCTTTTACGGCAGATGCAACAAATGTTCCCTTCGGAACCGCCATCCAATTTACAGACAGCAGCACGGAAAACCCCGGTGCCTGGTCTTGGGACTTCGGGGACGGCAACACCTCCAACGAGCAAAATCCAAGCTATATTTATCCGGAGGCAGGCACCTACAACGTCGTCCTGACCGTAACCAATTGCAATGGCTCTAATACCAGCACGCCCTTGGAAATCACCGTACAGGAACCGCCTGCCCTGGCCTTTGACCCGGATAGCTTTTCGGTCGAACTCGACGCAGGCACCACCACCACGGCTACGCTTAACCTTTGCAACGATGGCCAGGGAGATTTGCTAGCCACGATTACCAGTCAGGATGATACCAACCAAACCGGGTACCGCCTGGACTTCACGACCTCTGATGAGGGCGCAGGCTTCAACTGGCAGCTTTTCAACCAGGACTTTGAAGTCATTGCCGAAAACAGCCAGGCCTACGCCGCCAATTCGACCTATACCGAAATTATAAATGGATTAGAACCTGAAACTGAATACTATTTCTGGATTACCGGGGTGCCGGAAGGAACAATCGTTTTTGAGACCCTCACCGTTACTGATTTAGCAACGGGGGAAATCTTGTTCTCCGGGTTTTTTGATTTCATCGTTGACCAATTGTACATTCTGCCTACGCCACACGGCGCATCAGGCGGTTCACCAACCTGGCTCTCCACCGGGGCAAACAGCAATCCGCTGGCCGCCGGGGATTGCGAAGCCATAACGGTGACTTTCGATGCTTCAGAATTGGTGGACGGCACCTACGAAGGTTCGATCCTCATCAACAGCAATGACCCGGATCAGCCAATGGTGACCCTCCCTGTGACGCTGATTGTCAATGGGACACCGGAGCTAAGTATTTCCACCAACAACCTTGACTTCGGGGAAGTACAGATAGGTGCTACTTCCACCCTGAGCTTTACTTTGGAGAATACGGGGACCGCACCTACTGAAGTCAGCGGATTAGAGGCTGCCTTAGCCGGCTTCGAGGTGCAGGGCCCTGAGAGCCTCACCCTTGCCCCTTTTACTGCACAGACAATCAGTGTCTCCTTTGCACCGGGAGAGCTGGGTGCTTTGGCCGAAACCCTGACGCTTGTGAATAATGCCACGGAGGACCTTCTAGTTAACCTCACCGGCACCGGTATAGCCGCTCCGAGCCTGACGGTCAACCCTACCGCGTTCACCGTTGAGCTGATTGAGGGGCAGGATACCACTTTGAACGTGGATGTAGGGAATGTTGGGGAGGCGCCCCTGGATTTCACGGTCAATCCCCAATCCAGTAATACCGGGTTTGTTTTCAACTTTACGACCGATAACTGGGGCTCGGAGTTTTCCTGGGCCCTCGTGGACAGTGAAAACAATACGGTTCAAAGCTCCGAAGGCATCGTCTATGAATCGGATACGACGTACAGCGTAGAACTGTCCGGGCTATCCGCCAATGAGTCCTACACGCTTCAGTTGCTGGATAGCTGGGGAGATGGCGCACTGCCTAACTACAGTGTCGTTGACCTGGTTTCCGGGCAGGAAGTAGCGTCCGGCGCATTCATCGGGGATGGCTTGCTTCAGGAACTGGTCCCGCTTGGCAGCCCCGCTGCGGCTGGTTTCGCGGACATTTCGCCTACAAGCGGCAACGTAGCTGTTAATGAGAGCACGGCGCTACAGATTGATCTGGACGCTACCGGTCTGGCAACCGGCGTTTATAACCTCGTGTACGATCTGGAGACCAATGACCCGCTACAGCCCCTAGTGCCCATCAATGTGACGCTCTTCGTTATTGCCCCGGTAACGGCAGGCATAGAGGCACCGGAATTTGTATGTGGCAGCCTCCCCGTACAATTTACCGATGCCAGTACGAATCAGCCTACAAGCTGGAACTGGAACTTCGGTGATGGTACGACTTCTACCGAACAAAATCCGGTGCATACTTACACCGAAAGCGGCACCTACACCATCACGCTGGAAGCTTGTAATGTGCTGGGCTGTGATGTGGTAAGCCTGACCAATTTCATCGAAGTGGACCTCGGCTGCTTTTCTCAAAATATACCTCAGCACGGAAACGAGGTAGTCACCGTTTGTTCCGGCAACCTATACGATTCTGGCGGCCCCGATGCGCCCTATCTGGAAGGCAGTTTTGGCAGCATTACGATTGCACCGCCAGGTGCCACCTCAGTTAGCATTACCTTTAGCGAGTTCAGCTATGAGGAGCACTCCGACTTCCTACTGGTGTACGACGGGGAGCCCGGTACGGGCAGTTTGCTAGGCACCTTCACCGGGAATGAGCTGGAAGGGCAAACCCTGACCGCCTCTACCGGCGTGCTGACCATTCAGGAGCAAACCGGCCATTTTATCAACCTAAGCGGGTTTGCCGCCACCTTCAACTGCGCTGCCAACCCGCCCGAGCCCCCCAAGCCGCAGTTTTCGATTGTAAACGACGAGCTGTGTGCCAATGAGCCCGTGCAGTTTATTGACGGAAGCCTTCAACTGCCCAACTCCTGGTTCTGGGAATTCGGGGACGGAGGTACTTCTAATGAACAGAACCCCATCTATCTATACGGCGAGAGCGGCACTTACACCGTAACCCTCACCGCCTGCAACGACCTCGGCTGCAATACCACCATTCAACAAATCAGCATTACGATTGACCCCGACTGTGTGCTCGAAAATACGCCCGTGAATGGCCAGCAAGTCATCGCCGGTTGCTTCGGAACCTTGTATGACTCCGGTGGGGCAGACAGCAATTATGTGGACAATAATACTGGCGTAACCACCATTTACAGCCCGGTCGGGCCCGTCACCCTGGAGTTTATAGCTTTCAATTTTGAAGATGAATTCGATGGTGTTGCTATTTTCGATGGCCCGACAACGGAGGCCCCGCTGCTGGGATTCTTCACGGGCTCAGTCCTACCGGAGCCAATTACTTCAACGGGCACAGCGGTCACAATTGTTGAAAACAGCGACTTCACGATCAATGATAGCGGCTTTCAGATCAACTACAGTTGCCAGGCGGTGCCCGGCAGCAACCTAAGGGGATCCCGGATTATGGTTCATAACGATGAGATGTGCGATGGCGTCCGCTCGTTTGGCGTCAGCACCAGTACCGAGATCACCAGCTGGAGCTGGTCATTTGGAGATGGGCATACTTCTTCAGCAGCCAATCCCGAGCACACTTTAGCTCATAATGGTGCGCACCAAATCGAGGTGACAGTCTGTGCCGAATCGGATTGTGAGACCCTGCAAGCTCAAATCTATTCCAATAAGCTCACCCCGGAAATCGCAGCGCCGGATACGGTAGCCTTGGGCCAGGAAGTGCAATTGCAGGGGCTTACCCCCGAAGCTACCCACTGGAGCTGGGACTTTGGCAATGGGGAAACCGCAGACCACGCCACGCCGGTGACGACCTACTCGGAAGCGGGCTGGCACGATATCCACGTCCACTTGATCAATATGGATGTACATGAGACCTGCGATGCGAATCATACCCACTCCATATTCGTGGATCGCAACTTGACCAGCACCCAAGCTGTAGAGTTGTTAGATTTCACGGTTTTCCCGAATCCAACTACCGATATCCTCAACCTGCGCGGCCTGGAAATGGCAGATGAAAACTACGAAATCCGCCTCCGCTCTATGGTCGGCCAAGTCGTGCGGGACGTGCCTTCAATGCCAACGATTTCATTGGACGGTTTGCCTTCTGGTATGTATCTGCTGGAAATAGTGAATGGCAAGCAGGTGGTGGGCCGTAAGCGGGTGATCAAGGAGTAGGTTGATTTATTTTGAAGTAAAATGAGCAGGCAGTACTTCGGAAAGGGGTGCTGCCTGCTTTGTTTTGATGGGTTCAGCGTGCCTCAAGAAAGAGTAAGGTTTATACGTTCCTCTTTGAACAAGTCCAGATACTCCTTAAAAGCATATACACTTGCACGCCTGCCGGTAGGTACTTGGGTTAAGACTCCGACTTTCTCCAAGTCTGCAACTAACTTATAGGCACTCACCTTAGACTTTCCAATAATTTCCGTCACCTGCTCTACATCGATTATAGGGCGGGTATACAAACGCTCTACCACCAGCTTTGCATCCTGTGCGCGTCTGCCAAGGTGCTCTAAGCGTCCGTCCATGGATCTTTGCAGTTGCAGGATGCCATCGAAAGTTGTAATCCCTAGTTTCGCAGTTTCAATCACACCAGTCAGGAAAAATTTATACCATTGGTTGATGTCGTTGTGGGTTCTGACCCGGGTCAGGTTATCGTAGTAAAGGAGGCGATGCCGCTCAAAGAAATCTGATAGGTATAGTATGGGTTCACGCAATATGCCCTTGCTGACAAGGTAAAGCGTAATCAGTAGCCGGCCCACTCTCCCATTACCATCCAGAAACGGATGGATGGTCTCAAACTGGTAATGTATGAGCGCTATTTTGATAAGGTCTGGAATTGGGTTTAGCTCATCATTGGCAAACTTTTCCAAGTCGCTCATCAACTCAGCGATGTAGGTGTAGGGAGGTGGAATAAAGGCCGCATCGTTAAGCGTGGCACCGCCGATCCAGTTTTGGCTGGTACGGAATGCACCCGGCATTTTTCGGCTTCCGCGTACGCCTTGCATCAGTATTTCGTGGGTCTGACGAATCAAACGGCTGGAAAAAGGCAGTTCTTCCAATAAATCGACGGCCTGGTTCATGGCCTTGATATAGTTTTGTACTTCCTCCCAATCGTCTTTCAGGCCGGGCGAGACATCCTCTTTTTTCATGAAGGCCTCCTCCATATTGGTTTGTGTGCCTTCTATACGAGAAGATTGGGTAGCTTCCTTGGCAATATGCATGCTGATGTACAAGTCGATATTGACATAGGCGGAGTACATGTCCAATCGCCCCAAATGCCGATCTGCCTTGCTCAGCAGCTGAATAACCTCCATGTCTGTTATTTCCCAGGCGGAGTGTATGGGCTCAGGCATAAAAGCTTTATAGTACCCCTGATTGATATATTGCCCTGCTTTGAAATCTTTCATATGAGTTTAAACGCAGACTCCAAAGTTAAGGTTTCGTCCTTAAAACTTAATTTTTAAGATTATTAGTTAAGAAAAATGACTTAAAACTTAACTGAGTCCTCTTTTAATTAAGTTTTTAGCCAAAAATCTTAACCAATAGGCCTCTTTGCGATGGGTAGCGCCACAAAAACAGCACAAACTCGTATTTTGCACATCAAACTAGCGCACCAACATGCAAACCTGCCTCAACTGCCAGCGCCCGGTCATTGTAGAAGGGCAATACTGCCACCACTGCGGCGCTAAAATCGTAAGGAAGCGGCTGACGCTTTGGACGTTCTTCGCGCAGCTTGGGCAGACCGTTTTCAATACCGATTCCAGCCTTTGGCGTACGCTAGGGGAATTGTGCTACGCGCCGGGCAAGGTATGCCGGGGCTACCTCCAGGGCGTCCGCAAGCGTTATCTGATGCCGGTAGCCTACCTGTTTTTTATTGCCAGCCTCTATGGCTTGGCGATTGTGCTGTCGAAGGGCGAAGTCCACTATTTTCACGAGGATTTTGCAGTCGGTTTCACTTCTGCTAGCGATGATTCTGGACTAGAGGAAGAGGAAATTGCAGAGCGGCTGCGGCCCCTCGCCCTGACCTTCATCCTGTTGTCTATACCACTCTTGGCCTTCATCAGCCGCTTGGTGTACCGGCGGGCGGGCTATAATTTTGCGGAGCATCTGGTGGTTAGTACTTATTATATGACCCAACTGTTGCTATTCAACTTACTATTCAGTTTGGTGCAGGTGGCTTTACCGGACAGTAAAGAAAGTGTCGTTCTCAATCTGGTGTTTATTTTGGTACTTCTAGGGTACGCTTGGTGGCTGCACATCCCTACTTTTCGGCCGCGCGGGGGTTGGAAAATTTTCAGCCCGCTGCTGTTTTCGGTGATTATGCTGATTAGTCTAGGGTTGATGTATGGACTGGGGGCAGAGTTTTTGCTGTCTTTGGGGCAGCCGGAATAGCGAATAGCCCGTTGAGGTTCTTATATTCGCTGTCCATGAGATCAATCCATGCACCGTCGCTTATTCCCATACTGATGCTACTGACTATTGGGGTGCCATTGGCTGGGGCATTCCCGCCTGGCTATAGCTGGCTTTCGGCAAGTAGCCTGATCCCTCCAACGGGGATCAAGGCCGATACTATTGCCCCCGGCAGGGGAGAAGGCTTTTACACCCAACCGCTATCCGCCGAGCTCAATGCCCGCCGGGCGGATTTCTTCAGCGAGGGGCTTACCCTGACTCATATTGTAAAATGGCGTGGTCCGGCCCGGGAGCTCAGCTACCGAGAGCTGGATATTGACTTGGAACGTTCCCGCCTGGAAAGCTTGACGGACAACGTGGGAAAGGATTACCTGCAACTGCAGGACACCCTGGTGCAAGAACGCCAAGCCTATCTGCAATCGCTGGCGCAGCGTGGTACTTACCGCGGTACTAGCCGTACCTTCCGCCACATAGACCTCCCTTTTTTTAGAAACCGCAAAGCGCTCGCTACTTTCCATACCAAAGCCTATGCCTTGCCTGTGCAGGCGAGCAGCCTTACGGCAAAGGGCTATATCACCCTGCTGGAGCATACCGATTCTCTGATTACCGGCACCCTGGCCGCTGAGCTGCGGGAGGGTGCCCAGCAAACGATAGCGGGAACGGCAGTCCGTTGGACCATAGGCGGCGGCGGTGGTTGCGGCAGCGGCGACTACGAGCTTATCCGGGCGGAGACCGCGCTGAAGCTGGAGCGCGTGGAGATACTCAACCCTATGGACCTGCCCTGCCCGGTCCAGTCTTACGATAATCTAGTGCAGGTGCAAAAAGAAGATTTGCCCTATCAAGCCCGCCTCAGTGTAACGTACCGCCATCCTGTTGTCCACCGCCTACCTTTTGAGGATCATTTCAACCTCAGTATGCAGGGCGGCCCGCTTCCAAAAGCAGCCGATAGCCTGCCGCAATCGCCCCCGCTCACTCAGCTCGACCTAAGCAAGCAGCCTAATCGAGCAGGCTACCAATTAGTCGCTTCTTTCCCCCGGCCAGACTCCCTGCCGGCGATTGATTTGGAAAGCAGTACACTGCGTTTTACCAACGAACGGGGAAACACCGTAGATCTAGGGGCGTATGAGCTAGAGTTCTTTGAGGAAGGCTTCGACGATTATCCCGCTCTGCGGATCAGTGCTGCCGAGTTGCCGCCACCGGGGACCTCTTCCCTCATCGTTATCATCAGACTGGCGCATCAGGAGAATGCCGAAGGGGAAGCGGTCATGATTCGTCGGAGGGTTGCGTTGGGGGCGGTGGAGCAATCTAAATAATGCCTTCCGACCGGAGTAGCTCAAGGTAGGTTTCCGGTGTATGGACGGCTAAGATCCCGTTTTTGTTTCTGGTTATGATTGTAGATAAGCCTGCTTGCTGAGCGCTAAAGTGTTGCAGCGCATCCTCACAGCCGGAGATTGCAGATTCGTGGGCATCCATAACCACCTTGGTATCTACAGGAGATATGCGTACTAGTGCGACTAGACCGAAATAGCACAGCGTATTTCACGCTTGGGCGCCCTGGTTTTACTGGGTTTCT
>CAZNSK010000206.1:0-9275 GCA_964575505.1 uncultured Phaeodactylibacter sp. | reverse complement strand
CTAGTCGCACTAGTGGATTGAGCCGTAGATGCTTGACAGTTTACGCCCAGCACCAATAAGTGCTTAAGCGTGAAAAGACTGTCAAACATCTCGGTCTAGTCGCACTAGCTTTGATATTATAGCGAATAGGGATGATACAAATATTTTGCGGAAAAAGTAGGGCGGCAAAATAAATTTGAAGCACGAACGTCTGCCATTCCTATATCCTTTAGGAAAATTACTTAATCGTACAGCATTATACTATAATATTCTGTATCTTCGGGTGGAATATTTTTTTCTTATTCAGGCAGCGTTTCCCCTAACCAAGCTATCTACTTTATAGATGTTGCCATATGTGACCCCCGGCGCACCTGAATATTCTGAACAACTATGAGTGCCTACATTTGGGGAGACAACAATGGTGTAGGGCTGATAGCTCAATAATTTCCTGTGACGGAAAAAGAGATTGTTCAAGGCTGTAGAAAAGAAGACCGGAAGTGTCAGCAAGAGCTTTTCGTCCGTTACGCCGGCAAAATGCTGGCGGTCTGTATGCGGTATACGCGCCATCGCATGGAGGCAGAGGACATCCTGCAGGATGCTTTCGTCAAAGTCTTCGACAATATCCACAAATTCGAATTCAAAGGCTCCTTTGAGGGTTGGATTCGCCGCATCGTCATAAACACTGCACTTAAGAACTACAGTAAGAAAAGCTTCCAACAGGAGCAAATCGGTTTGGAAAACCAGCCGGAACACTCGACTGAACCACAATCCTACAAAAACTTAGAACAAGAAGAAATGCTTCGCTTGATTGACAAGCTGCCGGACGGCTACCGCGTGGTCTTCAACCTCTATGCAATTGAGGGGTACAGCCACAAGGAAATCGCTGGTATGCTGGGCATTCAGGAAAGCACATCCCGATCCCAATTAGTCAAGGCCAGAAAACTGCTACAGAGTATGATTATTGAAATTCAAAAAATCGCAGTATGAATCGAAATCATCCCCTGGATGATGCGTTTCGGGAAAAATTGCAGGGCCTAAACACAGAAACGCCGTTGCATCTTTGGGAGCAAATAGACCAAAAACGCAATTGGAAATACCGTTTCGTCAATCAGGTCCGGCAGCATCGCCCATTCGCAACAGTGCTCGCTTCAGTGGCGATCGCAGGGGGCGCTTTATTGCTATGGAACAATCAGCAGCCTGCACTCACTGCTTTTCCTGTTCCTGCAAGTGCATTGGAACAGCAACTGGCTGCCAATGCTTCCACGACTATCACAGAAACGACTGAACAACACAAAGAAACCACTGAAAGCCTTGCTTTCGTCAACACCCCCCCCACTGCGGCACTCAGCCCGCAACCTAACACTGCAACCGAAAAAGCAGCAGACGAGGACCGCCCGGAAACAACCTTGGCTATCCTGCCGGCACTGAGCGAACGCCCCCAGCCAGCAAATCCCGGTCAATTAGGCGCAGCCGAAATCCACGTTGCAGCAGCTGCCTCCGAGGCGGCTCTTTCTCCTCAATCTCCACTGCCAGCCCATACTGCAGATGCATCCGTTTCTGTACCTGAGCCTGCTCCGCAGCGGGTTGCCGCACTGCCCATGCTCTCTGCTACCCAAGCACCGGCTGATGTGACCTTGCCGGGCCTGTTCAATCCAGATCCTAAATGTGCAAGTTTCGGTGACGGTAACTGGCAAGCTTACATAGACCTTATGGTTTCCCCCGACCTGGCCTTTAACGATTTGCAGGCCCGGGAAGCCAACTTCGAGGACTACGCGAAAAGCCGGCGGGAAACCGAAAATTTCGTATTTGCCTACAGCGGTGGCATTCGCCTATCGCTGGAAGCTAAAAATGGCCTGGCATTTCGTACAGGGGTGAACTACTCTCAGGTTAATGAGAAGTTCACGTATTTTAATGGTACAGAACGCCGTGAAATTATTGAGCCAGTACGGGACAATCAAGGTAATGTCATCGGGTATGATACGGTAGTGACCGTGGGTGAACGCTACAAAGTGAGCCAGAATACTTACCGCATGTTGGATATCCCCTTTATTGTGGGGTACGAAATGGAGGCGGGAGATTTCGGGCTGGCCGTCAATGGAGGTGCTTACCTCAACTTGCTATTCCGGCAAGAGGGTGATTTCCTCTCTCCGGAAACGCTTACACCAACCCCCCTTAACCCGGAGGACCCTAATATGAACAGCGTCTTCAAACGGCAGGCGGGCGTAGGCTTCTACGGCAGTGTAGCGTTGACGTACGCGACCAAGTCTGGCTTGGAGCTGCTGCTGGAGCCCCACTTCAAAATGTTCCCCAACTCTGTTACTCAGGATCAGTACGCCGTGCAGCAACGCCACATGAGCGCCGGCGTATTTATGGGCATCCGCAAGCATCTGTAGGCCGCTCTTCCAAGGGCCCAAAAAAGAGATAAGAACAGCTCTGGTACCTGCCAGGGCTGTTTTGTTTCCAATCCCTTTCCTAACTTCACGGCAAACTAATCTACACGAATGGAATACTCAGAACTTGGCCGCACGGGCCTCCGGGTTAGCAAAATTTGCCTGGGCACCATGACCTTTGGTGAACAAAATACCGAGGCAGAGGGGCACGAACAGCTCGACTATGCGGTAGATAAGGGCATCAACTTTATTGATACTGCCGAAATGTACAGTGTGCCCGGCCGGCCGGAAACCCAAGGCAGCACAGAGCGCATTATCGGGACTTGGCTAAAAGCGCGAAAAAACCGTAGCCAGGTCATACTCGCCACCAAAGTGACAGGCCCCTCCGCCGGGTTGAAACATATCCGAAACCCGCTCCGCTTTACCCGGGCGCAAATCCATACGGCTATTGAAGGCAGCCTGCAGCGCCTTCAGACGGATTATATTGACCTTTATCAGTTGCATTGGCCAGAACGGAGCACCAATTGCTTTGGGAAGCGGGGATACAAGCATCAGGCGGGTGCTGCTTGGGAGGACAATCTGCTGGAAGTCCTGCAAACCCTCAATGAGCTAAAAGCTGCCGGCAAGGTCCGCCACTATGGCGTTTCTAATGAAACCCCCTGGGGCCTGATGCGGTACTTGCATTTGGCGGAAATGCACGGTTTGCCCCGTATGGTAAGTATCCAAAACCCCTATAGCCTGCTCAACCGCACTTTTGAAGTTGGGCTGGCAGAAATTGCCATACGTGAACAAACCGGGTTGCTGGCCTATTCGCCCATGGCTTTTGGCTTGCTTTCGGGCAAATATCACCGGAAAGAGGACCAGCCAAGGGACCGCATCAACCGGTTCCGGCAGCTCTCCCGGTACAATAGCGAAAACTGCCATTCAGCTACTGCCCGCTATATGGATATTGCCAGCCGCTATGGCTTAAACATGGCGCAAATGGCATTGGCATTCGTCAATCAGCAGCCATTCACTACCGCCAATATCATAGGTGCTACGACGATGGGTCAGCTGAAGGAGAATATAGCGAGCATTCAACTTAAGTTAGGGGACGAGGTCCTACGGGACATCGAGCAGGTTCAGGAAGCCATACCTAATCCGGCACCTTAGGGCAGGGCGATAACCGTACTGCTTAGGCTCGGTTCATCAGGTTAACCTTATAACATTGGAAAAAAAGAAGAACACAAATCAACTGCGCTCAACCAGCCGGGGAGGTAGGCCTGAAAAGGCAAGAGCTAGTGCGACTAGACCGAATTAATTGCTAGTTTCCTTGCCCCTGTAGCCGCTGCTATTGCTGCACTTTAAATGGTCAAGCATTTGCGGCTCAATCCACTAGTGGAGTGTTTCAGAAATGACTAACCGAAGAAACCCAGTAAAACCAGGGCGCCCAAGCGTGAAATACGCTGTGCTATTTCGGACTAGTCGCACTAGCTACCATTCCATATTAGGATAGGCTCGCTGTACGAATTGCAGTTCAGCCAGGATGTACCCCAAGTACTCGCTGTGCATTCGCCCATCTTTGCCACCTGTTTGCATATGCTTGACTTCCGGTTTGGTCAGGGTAGCCTCATTGAGAATGGCATCTGTTTTTTCATTGTAGGCAGGCTGTAATTGGGCTAGATCGGGGCCGATGCCAGCCTCGTGCATCGCATGGTCAACGGCATCCGGCAAGAGCAGTTCCCCGCTGTAAATAAAAAGATCATTCAGCGCGTTTTGCATCTTGTCGTGGCTTTCCTCCGTGCCGTCGCCCAGCCGGATCATCCACTCTGAACTGTAACGCAGATGATAGGTGATTTCCTTAAGCGACTTTTCAGCAATGGCTTTGAGGTGCTCATCCTTGCTTTGGGTGAGCTGATGATGGAGCAGGTAGTTGAAGTTGTCGAACAGGAACTGCCGGACGATGGTATAGGCAAAGTCCTCGTTGGGCTGTTCTACCAAAAGCACATTGCGAAACGCCATGACATCCCGCTGATACGCTAAATTATCTTCGGTGCGCCCCTTGCCTTCCACTTTTGCAGCGTATTGTAAGAGGCTGCGGGCTTGCCCTACCTGGTCCAGAGCGATGTTGGTAATCGCAATGTCCTGCTCCAAAATCGGGCCGTGCCCACACCATTCCGATAGCCGGTGGCCTAAAATCAGGGCATTATCACCCAAACGGAGCAAGTATTCAAATTTAGCTTCTTGTTCGGTCATGACAAGTATTTCATCGGTAATTACTGCCGTCTTCCTTCTGCCATTTTCCAGGCAAGGGCAAGCTACATGTGCTTAACTTCATCTGGCAGGTTATAGAAAGTAGGGTGGCGGTAGACTTTGTCATTGGCCGGATCAAATAGCGATCCACTTTGGTTAGGGCTTGAGGCCGTAATGTGCTCAGACTCCACCACCCAGATGCTGACCCCTTCGTTACGCCTGGTGTAGACGTCCCGGGCATTTTCAATAGCCATTTCAGCGTCAGCGGCATGAAGGCTGCCTACATGCTTGTGGTTTAGGCCATTCTTGCTGCGGATAAATATTTCCCACAGTGGCCAATTCTTTTTTTCACTCATATTAAGCTACTCTTTGTTGTTGGGTTTGGGCTTTGCGCTGCCGGCGTTTTTCGGCGTAGGCAACAGCTGCATCCCGTACCCATTGCCCTTTTTCGTGTGCCTGCCGGCGGGCTTTAAGGCGCTGCTGATTGCAAGGGCCATCGCCGCTTACCACTTGCCAGAACTCGTCCCAGTTGATCTCTCCGTACGTATAATGGCCTGTTTCCTCATTGTATTTCAAATCTTCATCCGGGATTTCCAAGCCTAGGAACGCTGCCTGTGGAGCGGTAATGTCCACAAAACGCTGACGGAGTTCATCGTTGGTGAACCGCTTGATCTTCCAGGCCATAGACTGAGCCGTATGTTTGGAATCCTTGTCGCTTGGCCCAAACATCATCAGGGAAGGCCACCACCAGCGGTTGAGGGCATCTTGTGCCATTTGCTTTTGGGCTTCTGTGCCTCGGGCAAGGGTGAGCATGATTTCGTAGCCCTGCCGTTGGTGGAAACTTTCTTCCTTGCACACCCGCACCATGGCCCGGGCATACGGCCCGTAGGAGCAGCGGCAGAGCGGGACCTGATTCATAATGGCGGCACCGTCTACCAGCCAGCCGATGGCACCAATGTCCGCCCAGCTAAGGGTTGGATAATTGAAAATACTGCTGTACTTGGCTTTGCCAGTGTGGAGCTCATCGAGGAGGTCATCCCGTTCGGCGCCCAGAGTCTCTGCAGCGCCATACAGATACAAGCCATGCCCGGCTTCGTCCTGCACTTTAGCCAACAGGGCTACTTTCCGGCGCAGTGAGGGGGCCCGGGTAATCCAATTGCCTTCCGGCAGCATCCCTACGATTTCGGAGTGGGCATGCTGGGAAATCTGCCGGATTAAGGTCTTGCGGTATTTATCCGGCATCCAATCTTTGGGTTCTATCTTTTCTTCGGCATCAATCCGGGCCTGAAACTGCTCTTCCATGGTGTGATTGGTTGGCGTACTCATGTCGTCGAAAGTTAAAATCAAGACAGCAAAATAGCTTGCACGCTATGCAAATATAGCTTCTTCTAAGTATAGAAACGAACATTTGTTCGTTTTTGTTCCGCCCGATCTCAGATTCTGCTAAGGTTTTGATCCTTAGTACCTAAGCGCGGGAGCTGATTTTGAAGGCGTCGCGGATGATGGCGCGAAAAGGGGCCGCGATCTGCGCATTGGAAGCTGCCATTTCCCCACCGTGGAGCCAATCCACCCCACCGCTGAAGTCGGATACCACGCCTCCGGCTTCCTGCACAATAATGGCGCCCCCGGCTACGTCATAAGGCTGCAGGCTGTATTCGAAAAAACCATCGAAACGGCCGCAGGCCACGTAGGCTAAATCTACGGCGGCCGACCCCAGCCGCCTGAGCCCGCGGGTATTTTGCATAAAATGCTCCAGCGCGATTAAGTAGGCGCGCGTCTGCTCGTAGTTGTAGTAGGGGAACCCGGTTGCCAGCAAGCACTGCGGCAGGCTGCTTCTTTGACTTACCTGAATGCGATGGCCATTGAGGTATGCCCCGCCGCCCTTCCAGGCGTAAAAGCACTCCTGTTGGTTCACCTCATACACAATGCCGAGCACAATCTCCCCCGCCTGCTCCAGGGCCAGGCTGATTGAGAATACCGGCAGCTGAAACAGAAAATTCGTGGTGCCGTCCAGGGGGTCCACGATCCAGCGCAGGTCGCCCTCGGTATTGGCCACCGTTTCTTCTTCGGTAAGGAAGCTGCAGCCCGGTGTAAGCGCTTGCAAGCCTTCAACCAGCTGAGCCTCGGCGGTTTTGTCTACGTAGGAAACCAAGCTGTTGAGCGCTTTCTCTTCGATCTGGCTGGCGCTGACTTGGCCCAATTCCTGGCGCAGGAAACGGGCGGTTTGTGCAGCCAATTGGGCGGCGCGGCGGCAAATTTCAGATAATTCCATTATTTGTCAAGTTGATAAATGGCGGGCAAATTGCGCCCTAATTCATTGTAGTCCAAGCCATAGCCGACTACAAAACGGTTAGGGATTTCAAAACCGGTATAATCCGCTTCCAGGGGGTGTTCGCGGGCGGCTGGTTTGGACAGCAGAGCGGCGATGCGCACAGAAGCCGGGCCCTGCTCCTGCAGTTGCGGCAGGAAAGCATGGAGCGTACGCCCCGTATCAATAATGTCTTCCACCAGGATGAGGTGCCGCCCTGCTATGGGGGCTTTCAAACCAATCATCGTGATCACCTGACCAGAGCTCGATGTCCCTTCGTACGATTTCAGGCGGACGAAAGCAAAGTCGGCATCCATATTACATGCACGCGCCAGGTCGGCAGCAAACATAAACGCGCCGTTCAGGATACCAATGAATAAGGGCTGTTGCCCCGCATAGTCCAATTGAATTTGCTGGCCCAGTTCCCGGACCCGGCTTTGAATAGCCGCTTCGCTAAGGTAGGGTTTGAAGTAAAGGTCGTGCAGTTGAATGCGGTTTGCCATGTTTGAGATTTAGTCGAGTCCGTATTTGTCAATAAGATAAACAAGGCTCATCATAGAGGCGGCGCCCAATTCAAGCTCTCGCTTATTGACGACATCCGGGCCGTCGATCGGCGTATGGTGGTAATCGAAGTACCGCTGAGAATCTGGCTTGAAGCCAAATAGCAATCCCTTTTGGCGCTTTAAGCCGGAGATGTCTGCCCCGGAACCGCCTTTTTCAAAGTCCAGGCCATAGGGGGCCAGCAAAGGCAGCCATTTGACTACCCGCTTGAATTTTGGGCTGAAGACGTCGTCGTGGCCATCGGCTGTAAAGCCTCGGGGTGTGAAGCCGCCCCGGTCTGATTCTATGGCCGCCGTGTGGTATTCGTTCAGGCTGTCTGACCATTCCCAGTAAGCCCGGCCTCCCCGCAACCCATTTTCTTCATTCATAAACAAAACACAACGG
This sequence comes from uncultured Phaeodactylibacter sp., assembly GCA_964575505.1. Taxonomy (GTDB): domain Bacteria; phylum Bacteroidota; class Bacteroidia; order Chitinophagales; family Saprospiraceae; genus Phaeodactylibacter. Next base: position 1,421 of record CAZNSK010000206.1, on the reverse strand, counting down.
ATGGTACGCTTAGGCTGATACCCCAGGGTACGGATTTGCCGAAGGACTTCCATGGCATGTACGCAGCCAGCCCCATCATCGTGGGCGCCCGTGCCTACATCCCAGGAGTCGAGGTGCCCGCCAACGAGTATGGTCTCCTCTGGGAAAGTAGAGCCCCGGATTTCCCCGATCACGTTGTAGGAGCGTTTTTCTTCCAGCATCCGGCTGTTGTTGCGGATAAAAACCCGCACCGGCTCCTCTTTCAGCAGCCGGCTGAGCAGATTGGCGTCCAGGGTGCTGATGGCTAATGCGGGTATGGGGTCCGCTTGCTCATCGTATACCGTTGACCCTGTGTGGGGGATGTCATCCAGGCGGGTGGTCAGCGACCGGACCAGAGCACCAACTGCCCCGTAGCGGGAAGCCCGCGAAGCACCGTATACCCTTTGCCCCGCTGCTTTGCCGTAGGCAGCGAAGGTATTGAGTTCGGTAGGGTCCATAGGCTGATTGAAAAATACGATCTTGCCGCGAAGTTGGGCACCAAGGCTGTCTACTTCATCCAGGCTATGCACCTCCACCACTTCGGCGGTAATGCCATTGGGGCCGGTGCCAACGGAGTTGCCCAGCGCGAGGGCGTCCAGGTCTACACTGCCCATCTTCATCGAATTCACGATCCGGGCCTGCTCGGGCTCCCCCCGCTCCCAGTGCGGTACCATCACCGGTTGCAGCCAAACGGTGTCCAGGCTTAGCGTATCCAGCATTTGCCGGGTATATTCCACCGCAGCAGCGGCCTGAGGAGAACCCGCCAGGCGCCCGCCAATCCGGCGGGTTAGGTACTGAAGCCAGTCAAAGCATTGGCTGTCTGTAAGGGTGTGGTCAAAAATTTTGCGGATGTAAAAGGCATCCTCGGCTTCATCGGATGGCTGGGCGGAAGCAAAAAAGGGCAGAAAGAAGGCCAACACCAGCAAGTTGGGCATCAAAGGGAATTTATTCATGCCCTAAAGATAATTTTTTACATTTTTTTCCGGAAATCTCTCCGGCAGGGGCGGCAAACTCAAACAATTTTGATTTCGGAAAATTATTTTGTAATCGTTTTAGGGCCGGAATTTAATTTCATGCCCGGCTCTCTTTTTTTGCGAAAATATCTAATTATCTATATGTGACGTCTTTGAATATAACTTTTTATTCCTGAATGTGCACAATTGTTTTAAGTTATTTAGCCCTCCACCCGTTTTTTTAACAAATCTGTTATTGTATTTTTTACACAAAGTACTTATCTTTGTATTGAAACATGATTGATAAGGGATGTGCATTCCCTTCTACATAAGATTATAATTTGGTTTTATTTGGTTAGGGCTGAGGTAGTGCTGTGGTAGCGCTGCCTCTTTTTTTTACCATTCCACCTCAATCTCGATTTCTTTTTCTTCGGAAAGCGCAGTTTGCTG
>CAZNSK010000205.1:0-9302 GCA_964575505.1 uncultured Phaeodactylibacter sp. | reverse complement strand
GCTAAAAAAATAGCTGCGCCATAATTTCACAAATCTTAAGTTGTTGGACTATAAATAAAATCGTCCATTTCTATTTTGTTTATCCTGATTTTCCCAAATCTCTTTTCCATCTGTTTTTTTTCAACAAGTACTCGACTTCAAAAGAGTAATTCACTTTACCTTCCATATTAATTACCCTCTCCATATTTGCTTTTTCCCACTTCCATATGCAACCTACCTCTATTTAACAGTCAGCTATTCTTTCTATTGCTTTCTTCAACTTGATTTGTTTTTTAGCTGATTATGCCTAACTATGTAATATCCGCAACTCCGTATGCGCTTAAGCGCACCAGATTGGAATTGAAACTCAAAGTGACCTCCATCCACCAAGCCCTAAAGAAAAAGGAGGGGCAACTATCGCAATGTAAAGGGCTTCATTGCAACTGCTGCCCCAATTGCATAGCCCTATTCCTTCACAAACCGTAACATCTCCCACTGCGTCTGCCCCCTGCGCAATCGGAAAAAGTAGGGCCCGGCGGGTAAGGCTGATACATCGACATCCAGCTGCCGTTGGCCAGAGCCTACCCTTAGCGTTTGTAGACGCTGCCCCAGCGCATTGAACAGCTCCAGCCGGTCGCCTACTACAAAGGGGCTGGCCAGAGAGACGGTGACCGTATGGCGCGCCGGGTTAGGGAACAGCAGCACCTCGTCCAGCAGGGCTACTACCGCTTGATCTGAGTACATTTCCTCACCTTCCGGAGTATGGACTTTTATGCGATAACGGTGTATGCCCGGCCCCGGGCCTTCGTGCAGGTGTTCGTAGAGGCACTGATTGCCAAGGTAGGATTTCGGTTGGTCATACCGGGCTATGGGTTCATAAACCTCATCGCCCGCCTTGGCGTGCAAGACCGTGTAGGCATAGTCCGGTTGCAACTCCTCCAACCGCCAGTCTAATTTGATACAGCTCACGCCTTGTATATCCATCGAGCTTGCATTCAGCGGCAATGGCGCGCCGCAGTAGAATGGGTGCTGAGTGGCGGTGATTTGGCGGGTTTGGGTGGCCGTACAGCCATTGGAAGTTACAGCAAGGGTAATATTGAAACGGCCGTGGGAGTAGGGCGCGGAAAGGGTGGCTTCGGGCCCACTTGCAGCAGCGGGCGTAAGCCCCAGCCCCATTTCCCATTCGTAGGATGCGCCGGGGCCGGCATCGGCTGCAGTGAAGGTGGCCGGCTCCCCTACACAGAGGACTTCCGGGCCTTCTATAGCAGCCTCGGCCTCATCCCCCACGGTGATGGTGACAATATTGGTCTCCAGAAATATCGTGCAGTTTTCCCGCCGGGCGCAGCGGGCGAAGTAGGTGGTTTCGGACAGTGGGCCGGGCGCATATTCCGGCCCGTCGGCCCCCAGGATCAGGTCCCAGGTTTGGAGGTTGAAGGGGCCGGGCGTGGTGCTGCTCATCCAAAGGTAAACGATCTCCCCTTCTCCCCCGCTTGGGGGCATAAGGCTCTGAATAGGGGCTGGCACGTTGCCCGGCCCGCATAAATACTGGTCTTCGCCGATAGCACCGGGCTGCATGACGTTGATGCAAGCCGGGAAAAAACCGGCATCGATCGTGAGGTCCACCTCGTCCAGGCTAAGCGAATAAGTAGCGGTATAGCCATCTGGCCCAATATCGCTGTCCAGGCTCTCGTCATTACCCTGATCAGGCATCGTAGGCAACAGCTCCCCCTCAAAGCGGAACTGTAGCCGGTAGGTGCCCGCCGCAGCTTCAAATTGGTAATGGCCCTGCTCATCCGTAACCGCAGTATCCACCGGCGCAAAGCCAGCGCCGGTGGAGGCTTCCAGGACAACGGCCATGCCTTCCAGCCCTTCCTCTCCGGCGTCCTGAAGCCCGTTCCGGTTCTCATCCAGCCATACAAAATCGCCCAGTGTTGCGGCAGCCGCTGTGACCTCCATGCTGAAGCTACAGCTGGCCGTACAGCCCAGCGAATCGGTGAATTGGTAGGTCAGGGTATGCCCGCCCGGGCCGGCAGCGCCCGGGTCAAAACGGCCATCCTCCACACCTGCTCCACTGTAGGTGCCCCCGGCCGGTGCGGCCCCTTCCAGCGGAAAGGGTGGGCTGCCGGCGGCTACTTCCTGATCCGGGGGGCACGCCAGCTCCGGCGATTCCCAGACAGTGGCTTCAAAATTGCAGCTCTGGGCACAGCCCAGGCTATTGGCGTAGGTATAAGTGATCAGGTGGTTGCCCGGGCCGGCAGCGGCAGGGTCAAACTGCGAGCCGGCTACACCTGGCCCGGTATAGGCGCCACCCGGCGGCGTAGCCCCTATCAATGGGACCGGAGCCTCGTCCTCACAAACACTGAAAGGAAGGGGGCAGGTAACCGAGGTCGGATTCGGCAGGGGCACATACAAGGCAGCCGTATCACACCCACAGCTGGCAGCAGCTTCCACCCAAAGCCCGGTTGTGCCGTCACAAACCGTACCAATCAGCCCGAAGGGCAGGCTATCCATTGGGGACAGGGGCCCACTGTACGTAGTGCCCGCCACCGGGCTGCCGATAGGATGCCCCGCCGCATCTGTACAGTATACCGCTACCTGTATGGTTTCAGAGGCTTGTATCGGCAAACCCGACAGGGCAAGGGCTCCGCTTAACTGAAACGCCTCGCCTCCGCCTGCGCAAGCCTCGGCAGCGGTAATGCTGAGGCTAGGTTTAACGACGCCAAACGTAGTTTCCGCCCGCCCGGCCTCCAGAATCAACTGGGATGAACAAGGCTCCCCGCCGCAGACCAATGGGGGCCGGGATACCATGCTGCGGTAGATGGCCGTTTGGGCCGCCGAGCAGGCCGCCCCCTCATCTGTAATGCCGAAGCTGAACTGTACAGGGAGGCCGGGCGGCAGGCCCGGCGGGATCTTGAACCGGATGACCTGATCGCCATTAGCGGCGGTCTGCGTATCCAGGTACTGCGGGCAGTAGGCGGTGCTGCAACTCAAGCTCCCCGGCAGGTAGGCTATACCTGGCGGGACAATGAACTCGGAAGTATCCTGGCTGCCCGAGCTGCCGCCGGCCAGGATAAACTGCACCGTTACCTGAGCGGTGCTGCCGCAACCCTGCAGACTATTAGCTATGCTCACTTCCGGTATAAGCTCGTAGGGGGCCTCGGTGCCGGCTACAAAAATGGGGTTGGAAGCTACCGTAGTGGCGGAGCCAATAGCGGGGTCCCCGCAGGGGCTAAGCCCAGTAGCCCGGTACAGCGCAATGGATTGGGAAGGGTCGAAGCCGCAACCCGTCTCAATTTCAAAAATGAGCCGCATCTGCCGGTTGGCCAGGCCGGGGTTGCTGAAGGTGCCGGGCAGGCTATCCCCCATCAGGCGGGTGTGCTGCGTGAGGTCGAAGGTAACAGTATCCTCAACCATGGCAGCCGGGAGGGCTTCAAAGGTGATACTAGCGTCATTGGGGTACCCTGCCCGCATGGTGTTGACTTCCACGCCGGGCGGCAAGATGACCTCCAGGGCGGGTTGCAGCAAATCCGCCTGCTGTGCGCTGTTGACCAGCACCTCGATGGTATCCGTGACACAAAGCGACAGTGCCTGAGAGGGCGTGGGCTGGTCGACGATCTGCACCTGCACTTCGGCCTGCTGCGGATTGATATAAGCCACCAGGGTATCCAGGAAACAGGTTTCCGCAGGGTTCTCGGCACTGGGGTAGCCCTCGCAGTTCCACCCGTGGACCAACAGGAAACTATCGGGCAGGCAATTGGTCTGGCTGACGCAGATTTCAATGGATTCGGTGGCATTATTGACATGGCTGCCCAATTCGTAAATCCCACTGGCATTCGGGCTGATAGCGCCCGGGCCGTCTGCCCGGACGGAGGCGATATTCGTTGCCCCATCCGGGCTTATGACCTGCAGCCAGGTGAAGGGCACATCAAAACCGCTGCCTACCCCCGTATTGGCGACGGACAACTGGTAGCAATTCTCTTCCTTAAAGGCGTTGTTGACCAGGGGGTTAAGGACGAAGCTGAATTGCCCGGTGGGCGTATAGTTCAGCAACCGGCTGCGGGATTGGCTGTACGACTGGCCACAGGAGGGGTCTTGGTACTGAATCCGCCCCTGGCCCGTGACGCCCCCTTCCGCCGATGCGCAGGAAGGCTGCCAGAAGGATTTGAGTATCTCATCGCGGGCCTGCTCCTCCCAGAGCGGTATGGGGCCGCCCCGATCGCTGTACAAACTCCGGATGTCGAAGTAGAGGCTATCGGCGTCTTCGGCGAAGGGCTCAATATCCAGGGTGAAAACCCCGGGGCTGCGCCGGTACTGAAGGCGGGAAAAGGTATAGCCCGGCAATTTGGCCAGGGCCAGAGTATCAAAGGTGAAAATGGGCCGGAATTCGTTGGGGAAAAAATCGAGCGCATCGTCTGTCACACAGCCCCGCTGCGTACGCGAAAAAATCTCCCAGGTCAATTGCTCGCAACCGGTAAAGCTGCCCGGGCCGCCCGAGGCAAAACTGACCGCCGCAGAGACCAGTTGTACCCGGTCGATGGTAGCGCCGCAGGCATCCGACGACACAAACCCGTCATTGGATAAACGGAAGGCGTTGCTTATATCCTGGTTTTCGACGCAGAATTCGGTAGCCGGGTTAAAGCTGCTGATACTGAAATCGTAGAATCCCCCCTGCGCCCGGACGGGGTCGAAGTAGTAGTCGGTTTCGATATAAACGCTATCGCCCGGCGCGTAGGTAAAACCGGCGGGAAAGCCGGGATCGATCAGGTGAAGGGTAGCCGGGGTCAGGTCGTACTCAAACAGGGTATCCCCAACGGCAGCAATCAGCGGCAGGTCGTCTATCGTGCCCGCCAAGGCCCCATTTCTGAATATAGATGCCCGGGCCCCGATAGGCTTGAAGAAGGGGTACTGCACCCGTTGGCGGAACTTGCCCTGCGCCCAGGGCCCATTGATACCGGGCAAGACGCCCAATTGCGCCCGCGTGCGGACCGTATCGCAGGGGGCTGCCCGGTCTAGCCGCGCCGCAGCGGTATTCGCCGGTGCATCAGACTGCCATATCCGGTCGTTGCCGGGATCCGCCAGGCCAAGGTTAATGCGCCTGGTCTCACTGCGGGCCACGGTGCCGCCCCCTCCATCACAGTCGCCGCCCGGACAGAACAGCAGCAGGGGCAATTCGCTGCAGCTAATACCCGGATAGCATGGCGCTTCGCAATCTGGCCCAATCGTCTGATACAAGACCACTGGCAACTTCACGAACCCGCTGGAACCGCAGTTCCAGGCCAGATCCAGGCAAAATTCCACGGCCCCGCCGGCGTAGTCGGATTGCTGAATAGCCAAAGTCAGCTGCCCATCCTCGATGCCTGTGAACGTAAAGGGCAGGGGTTCGCCATTACCCCCTCTGACCTCGCCCTGCCCGGTTGCCACTAGTGCTGAGCCCTGCGGCAGCCTCACTTCCAGCGCGTAGGTATTCTGCCCGCTCACATTGGGGTAGCCATCGAGAGAAGGGTACTGAAAACAGGCAGTCACGGTATCCCCGCTGAAGAGGGTAGCAGGGCTGGAGATGATGGCGGGCGTAGTGCCGATCCGGGCATCCGCAAAATCGTGGCTGGCCAGCACCAGGCGCGGGGTGTTGCCGCAGGCGTCCCGTACTTCTGCCCGGGCAATGGGGGTCGACCAGCTGTAACTTGAGTTGCAGGTGGAACGGCAACAGTAGACGTAGCCGCCACGGATTTCGAGGCGGTCGCCGGGTTGGAGGGTAAACCCGAAATAGCGGGCGGCGCTGACAGCCCCCACCGCCGGCGCCTGGCTGCAGGCGTTCACCTCGTTGTGGACTTCATCCGGCGCCCGGGAAATATCCACCCCGTTGAGCCGGATTTCGATGGAACTGGTATCCAAAGCGGCACTACTCGCGCCGTAGTCCCCCAAAATGGGCAGGCTGGTATTGCCCTCAAAACCCAGTTGGAGGTTAAGCTGCGCCGTCGTTGCCCCGACATTCTCATAGTAGAACCCAAACTGGTCGGGCGTAGCCCCGTCCACGCAAGCCGGCAACGACCGCTCGAAGAGCTTGCCGGAAGCCAGGGAGGGCTGGGGCACAATTACCGCCACGGAGCCGGTGGCCGGCAGGGTACGTTGGCAGATGTCACCGGAGCAGCCCCAGTAAGCGTGGTGTTTTACCGTATTTTGCGCCTGCTGGCAATTCAGCACTTTGAACCGCTCGGTAAAATCGACCTGTTCGCCATTGGAAAAGCGCCCGTCTGCTCCGAAAATACCGGGAAACCCGGAAGCACTAAGCTCATATAAAAGGGTATCCCCCTGCACTGCAATGGGCTGCATGGGCCCGCCGCCGTAGTGCAGCTCGTAGTCTTCTACGCCCCCCAAAACGACATAGTAAATGACCGAATCCACAAAGCCCAAGCCGCCCTGAATCAGCCGCACCTGCCGGTTGATGGCCAAAGGCACATCGCTGATGATGGTATCCTGGCTGACCGCCCCATTGGGGTACTGATGGCTGAGGGAAGCGGAGAGCAAGTTATAAGTGTTGAGGTTGGGGTTGTTTTCCATCACAGTAGCCGATGGCGTTGCCACGATTACAGTGTCCTTCAACAGCCCTCCACCGGCTGCGAACGCCCGGGCACCGCAAGCCCCGGAACGGCGCAGGGCAAAATCGACAAAGGCTGGGTTGCCCGCTTCCCCTCCAGACAAGGCAAAATGAGGCTGGCCGGGATCGGCTACATCGGCTTCGGCGATGCTGGCGTTCCCGCTTATTTGATCCAGGCTGTTGGGAACATACTGAATACCAGGCGGGAAGTTGATGGTGACGGCAGTAGGCTCCGGGAGGCCGGATGGAAAGTCTATCCGGACGCGCAGTTGCCCATCCTGATTGCAGGTCACCACATTTTCGGCTTGAGAAGGGTAGGAAATTTCAATTTGCGCTGAGCTGCGCCAGGAAGTACCCAGTGTAAGTAGTGCAATGCCAATACCTACTACCAGGGAATGTGCATACCGGTCGATCATCAGGTTTAGTTTTGTGCTATTTGTTTTGCATACCCAAGCCGCTTTAGAAGCGGATGGCCATTCGGAAAACCGGATTCGGGATGAAGTGCTTATTGGGTACAGACCAGCTGAAGGGAGGCGGTCGCTGGCAAGGCAAATATACGGGAAAGTCAGAAGTATAACAAGCGCCGCCCCCGTAAAACCAAGAAAGTGCGCCCTGCGGCCACCCGGCCGGCCCTACTTCCTTCCGCTCGGCGGCCAAGTTGAAAAAAACCAGAAAGGCGTTCAACCTTTTTTACCTAACATCGTTATGCATAAAGTTATTACCTAACAGCATTAGGTAAAATCACTCGACGCTGAAAACTTTTTACCATGACCAAACTAACGCCCCCGCCCCCCGTGGTGGACCTTAAAGGGGTTTACAAATACCACTACACCGAAGCGCTTGAAACCGCTGCCCTAAACGGCATAGACCTGAGCATACAGCCCGGCGAGTTCGTAGCCATCATGGGGCCCCTCGGGCAGTGGCAAATCCACCCTGCTCAACGTGATCGGCTTGATCGATAAACCCACCAAAGGGCAGTATCTCTTCAAGGGGGAGGACACGCAGGGGCTCTCCCACCGGCAGATGGCGAAGTTCCGCAAAGGCAGCATCGGTTTCATCTTTCAGAGCTTCAACCTGATCGACGAGCTCACCGCTGCCGAAAATGTTGCTTTGCCTTTGCAGTATATGCGCATCCCGGCCAAGGAGCGAAAATCCCGGGTGCTCAAAGCGCTGGGCGGGCTCAATATGCTGCACCGCAAAGACCACCGGCCCCGTCAGCTTTCCGGGGGGCAGCAGCAGCGCGTCGCTATCGCCCGGGCCACCGTGATCAGCCCAAGCCTCATTCTGGCCGACGAGCCGACGGGCAACCTGGATTCCGAAAATGGTGAAACCGTAATGAAAATCCTTAAAGGCTTTCATCAGCAGGGTGCTACTATTGTGATGGTAACGCACTCCCGCCGGGACGCCAGCCATGCGGAGCGAACCGTTGAGCTCTTCGATGGCAAAACCATTATTTCTGAACAAGCTTACCTGAACCGAAAACAATAACCTATGGCCACGAAAGCGCTTGTCGCCGCCTCCACCAAACCGCTTATCCTATCCATCCTGTCGCACGGCGAAAACTACGGCTACCGCATTATCAAGGAAATCGAACGCCTTTCAGAAGGGGAGCTGAGCTGGACCGATGCCATGCTTTACCCCGTACTGTCCCGGATGGAAAAAGAGGGGCTGCTGCAATCCCAGTGGGTCAAGACCGATGCCGGCCGGAAACGCAAGTACTACGCCATAACAGCAGCGGGGGAAGCCCAGCTGAAGCGCGAGCGGCAGCAGTGGACCCGGGTCAACAACGTATTTTCCAAACTTTGGGGGCTGACCGAGTCCCCCTATTACCCGATCTAAACCACATCACATGTCCTTCAACTTAGAACAAGCGGTAGCGGAATGGCGCCGGCAATCCGCTATGGAGCCCGAGTTTATCGAGGAGCTGGCAAGCGGCTTGCACGACCGCTACGAAGCCTACCTCATACAGGGCTTATCGCCCGAAGCTGCCTTTGAGCAAGCCCGGGTCAAAGTTACGCCCGACGCCGCGGCTACTTCCCAGGAATTTTCCAAAGTCAACCGCCGGGCCAATTGGCCGGCCGCCAGCATTAACCCCTTTTTTGTGCTGCTGCCCAACTACCTGAAAGTGGGCCTGCGCAACCTCCGGCGCAAAAAGCTCTACAATGCCATCAATTTCATCTGCCTCTCCATCGGGGTGCTGACGACCGCCCTGGCCCTCCTTTACCTCGACTACGAAACCAGCTACGACGATTACCTGGCGGATGCGGGCCAGAAATACCGCCTGGGGCGGACCTTCCGCTCCCAGGACTATAGCGTGGTCAGCTTTGATGGCTACTTCAGCGCCGAACCCGAGGTGCAAATGAAGCAGATTAACGGCATACGGGAAACAAGGGGCGTGGTTGCCGCCTGCCAGTTTTTCACCTTCTGGCCGCCCAACTACATTACGGCCAATGACAAAAAACTGCCTACCGAACAGTTGTTGCAGACCAATACGCCCCGGGACTTCTTTGAGTTCTTCGGCTGGCCCTTCCTCAAGGGCTCGGCGGAGGACTTCGCTGCCCAGCTGAATACCGCTGTATTGACCGCCTCGCAGGCAGAGCGGTTCTTTGGCACCGGCTGGCGCTCCCGGGAAATCATCGGAGCCCCCCTGGAATCGGACAGCCAGCTCTATACCGTTAGGGGTCGCGCAACAATAACTTACCGATTTAGACTCGTTCTTTTGCACGCT
>CAZNSK010000204.1:0-9311 GCA_964575505.1 uncultured Phaeodactylibacter sp. | reverse complement strand
AGAGGACGACAAAGGTAGCTTAATTAACTACCTTTGTCTCCTACTCGATTATTTGCCCCTATGCCTTTCTACGTATACATCCTTTATTCCGAAACAACGGGCCGGCTGTACCGTGGCCAGACCAAGGACGTACAAAGCCGCCTGAGCCGTCACAACCGGCGCATGGAGCCGAGCACTTCATCGGGCGTGCCCTGGCAGCTGCTGTGGTATACAGATAAAGAAAGCCGGAGTAGCGCCCAGGTTCTGGAAAGAAAGTTAAAGAACAGGAGGTAAAGTCGCTTTACCTTATCACCATGCTATTCAGCCCTACAGTTTCCACCCATATTTTTTCCAATCCTCAGCATAGTCAATATCCGAAAGGGTAGGGGCGTAACCTAGCGTGCCCCCACTAGCGAGAATCCGGTCTTTGGTGATTTGGGCAACCCGCTCGGTGCTCCAGGGCATGTCCCGGAAAAGGAAGGGGCTGGATTTTTTCATGCCCAGCAGGTAGTAGCCACCATCCATTGCCGGGCCGATCACATAATCTTTTTGGGAGAGCGAGGCGAAGGCATGCTCAATAATCGGGGTATCGATTTGAGCAATGTCGCTACCGACAATTATGGCAGATGTTGCCCGTTCCAGTGCGACTTCAAAGGCATGTTGCATCCGGGCTCCAAGGTCATCCCCTCTTTGTTGCAATTTAACAAATTTGGAAACTGGCCAATCGTCCTGTGTATGCACCTGCACGCTATAAAAGAGCAGCCGAAGCGCTTCCACCTCTTGGGCCACGGTGCGGGTTTTGGCGAGGAGTGCTTTATAAATCGCCAGCGCTTTGTCCTCGCCTAAGGATTTCGCTAATCGGGTTTTGACTTTTCCTTTTTCCGGGTTCCGGACGAAGATGATCAGCGCCCGTTCAGCTTTTTTAGTCATTGTCTCGGTTGTAGAGTTCATCTTCATCTACGACTTGGACTTCTTCTCCGGATTCCAGCTTCCGGGCAACGGCAGCATAAGGCCCTGTAACCACTTCATCGCCTGCCCCGATGCCATCAATGACTTCGATATAGGTATCGTCCTGAACGCCAGTTTTTACCCTTTGCATTTGTACAGTGTCCCCTTTTACCAGGAAAACCACCTCCATAAGGTCTTGCTCTTCTTCTTCCAGGGCAGCCGGCTTAGCTTCCGGCTTTTCGGCTTCCTTCCGCTCCCGGGTAGTTACGGCTTGGATTGGAATAGAGAGGACCTCATCAGCGACCTCCGTCCTGATATCTACGCTGGCCGACATGCCAGGCCTGAACGGATACGGCTTGGACGGTGTGATCAGGTCATCGTAGGAAGCCGGGTCAATATTGATACGGACTTCAAAATTGGTTACCTGGTCACTAGTCAGTGAAGCCGCCGTAGCCGCGTTGGTTGCTGAATTGGCAATCTGAGTTACCTTTCCCTTAAAGATGCGGTCGATATAGGCATCTACCTCGATGGCGACCTCATCGCCCACAGTAACCCGGGGAATGTCATTCTCACTCACTTCCACCCGCACTTCCATTGCATTGAGGTTGGCGATGCGCATCATTTCTGTACCCGCCATTTGGATCGTACCGACCACACGCTCTCCTTCTTCTACATCAAGGCGGGAAATAATACCGCTCATTGGGGCAAAAATCTCGGTGCGCCGCAAGCTGGTCTTCAGCTCTTTCAAACTAGCTTCCGAGCTCTGCACGGTATATGCAGCGGCTTCAGCGCTCTGCTTGGCTGCTTTGACATTGGCCTCGGCCGAACGCAAATTGGCCTCGAGCGCCCGCAGGTTGGAGAGCGATTGCTGGAAGTCGGCTTCAGAAATGACACCTTCTTCGTATAGGGGCTTGTTGCGTTCTTGGATCTCCCGGGCATTGATGAGCTGAGCCTCAATCTGTTCCCGTTGAGCAGTGAACTGTTCAATCTGTGCGCGGGCATTGGCCAATTGTGCTTTGGCGCTATTCACGCTTGCCGCCCCCCGTTCTACCTGAGACTCAAAAGCATCCGGGTCGATACGCGCCAAAAGCTGGCCTGATACAACGGAGTCGCCTTCCTCAATGAGCAGGTCTACAATTTCACCAGAGACATCAGAGCTGATTTTTACTTCGGTTTGCGGGAATACTTTACCACTGGCGGATACTTCTTCAACGATTGTCCGCTTTTCTGCCAGCTCGGTGATGACCTTTTCCCCCTTGGGTTTGGACTGATTGCGCCAGATGAGGAAAGCCACCAGTATGGCGATGACACCAAGAAGGATGAAGATGAGGGTGTTGTTTCGTTTTTTCTTATTTGACATGATGTGTGGCTAAAGTTGGTTAAGAAAAGCCTGCATTACATCAGGCTGTCCAAGATATGAAACCCTTAATTTAATTCCAGCGCCTTGCCCATGTAAAAGTCAATGGTCTTAAGGTTGAAGAGATACTGATATTTAGAACGGATCAGTTCAATCCGGGCCTGGTCTAAAGTGTTGCGGGCGGTAGCAAACTCCAAGGTATTAATGGCGCCCAGGTCAAACCGCTTTTGGGCATTATCGAAAGCGGTCTCCGCTGCTTCTACGGAGCGTTGAGCGGCCTTGTAGCTGTTGAATGACGCCCGGGTATCGGCGATAGCCCGCTGTACGTCGGCCTCCAGCAGCTGCCGTTGTTGGGCGCTGCCTACCTCGGCATTCAGCTCGCTTATCCGTGCCCGCTCTTGGTTAATCCGGTTGGTGTGCCGGCTGTAGATGGGCACATTCAGGTTGAGCCCGACGACTTGTCCGAAGTTTTGGTCAATCTGATCGGTGTACGCAATCTGTTCATCGTCCACGGGCACCTCCGATTGGAACTCAATGGTCACGGGGCTGCCGTCGATAAAAACGGTCTGGGGGACCCGTCGCGTTTCGAAGATTGGCGACCGGAAAGCCGATGAAAAGTTGGAATTCAAATTTGCAAAAAGCGTTAGGGTCGGTAAGAGGCCTGATTTCGCGATTTCTTCTGAGAGTTGGGCGGACTTAATCCGCAGGTCGGCTGCCTGTATCTGCGGTTGGGTTTGCAGGGCAGCGGTGTATACCTCCTCTAAGCCAACGGCCTGGGGGTCCACATTTTCGGGCAGGTCGATAAACTCGGGCCGAACGATTTTCAACTCTTCTTCGGGGCCGAGCTGCATGAGCTGCTTTAGGTTCAGGTAGCCGATATTGACGGCGTTTTGGGCTTCGATGATAGCGCGCTCGTTTTGGGCTATCTGGGAGAGGATGTCGAGCCGGTCGTTAGCCGGTACGGAACCGGCGCGGATCAACTTATCAGTCTGGCTGAGCTGCTCTTCGGAAAGCTTCAGGTTCTGTTTAGCGTTAGTGAGCTGTTCTTCGGCCAGCAGGATGTTCAGGTAAGCCGCTGCGATATCCAGTGCGAGGTTGTTGGAGGTAGCCTCCGCATCCAGCCTGGCAGCGCGGGTGTTGAGCTCACTTTGCCTGACAGAGTTGGTGATGAAGCCGCCGCCGTATAGCGTGACGTTGGCATCAAGGGAGAAGCTGTTGAAACCAATGCGTTCGTTGTTAAAGCTGTTGGTGGTGGGGTCAATCGTCCGGCCAAACTGATAGCCGCCACGGGCACCTGCACTGAGGGCAGGCAGCCGGCTGTATTTGTTCTCTTGTACATCCAGTTCTGCATTGCGGATGTCGTACTGCGCCTGCCGGAGGCTAAGGTTGTTTTGCCGGGCGTATTCAATGCATTTTTTCAGCGACCACGGTTGGGTTTGAGCCAGAGCCATTGAGCCGCCAAGGGCTAAAAGAGCAAATGTCAGGGTGAGTTTCTTGATTATCATACGATTTGGATTTTGCAGTATCGGTGCTGCCGGTGCACCTTGCGCATCTGCGTGTGCTAAGAATGTCAGGCACAAGTATAGGCGGATTACTCCAAATCGCTATAAAAAATTATATCAAGGCCAGGTAATGTTGGATCAATGTCAAATTTCGCCGGATGCCGTGCCTAGTGTTCCAAGGTAGAGGTGAAGGTCACGGAGCCCACAGCGCGGTCGTAACGGCTGCCAAAAGGGCGGTAATAGATAATAATAGTGTACTCGTTGACGGTTTCATTGGAGTGGCCTTCGAAGTACGAGAGGTCGAGCGACCGGTCCTGCTTTTTGCGGTTGTTGTTGGGTTTTGGCACGGCGGCATACATGTAGTCGTAGTAACCCTGCTTAAGGATGATCCAGGTGGTATAGGCCTGCAAGCCGGGATCGTATTCCAACCGGTAGCGGTCTTTCAGCGACCAATCCGTAAAACCGCCGACGAGGTAGACGTCATAGCCGGGCAGTTTGTCCGTGCTCAGCGCAAAGGAAACATCCGCATACTCGGCATAAAGCTGATCCAGGTCCAGGTCCTCCTGCCGGTTGCCCCCCCGGTTTTGGTCGGTGGTCTCAATGATATATCGGCCGTTAAGGTCTTCGAATGTAGTGTAGGCAAGCTTATCGCGGGGCTGATCGGCCTTCATCTCCACCAGGTAGCTGCCTTCTTCCTGCCGCACCGAGGCGACGTTGTAACTGACCCTTCGAAAGCTCCGGAGGTCTGCAAACCGGAATTCCTTAACTCCCGGGAAAACGACTTTGTCCTGATAGTCGAAAATCATGAGCTCCGGCCGGATGAACTTGGGCGGCAAGCCGGTGATAGCATCCCGCCAGCGCCCGTTCTGAATGATGGTGGCGGTGATCTCTTGTTGGGGGTTTTGGATATTCAACTGTTTGTGCGAAACCGAGAAATCGATTTCCTGGTGCGTCCTGAGCTTGCTGACATTATTGGCGCGCAGGAAGCGGGGGCTGATGCCCACCTGCTGATCGACCACCACAAACCGCCGGGTGATGACCAGCTGCCGGTCATTGGACTCGTCATAAATAAGGAGGAGGTAGTTGCCGGATAGGCGCCATCGCATATCCCGGTTAGGAAGCTTGAGGTTGTAATGGGTATAGGGCCAAAGGGTTTTAAAAGAGAACTCGTAGGTCTGTATCCGCTCTTCATTGAACCCATCCAGATACTCCATTTCCTGGAGATTTGAAGGGTTCCAGTTGCGGTCGCAGTGGACGATGCTGAAGAAGTAGTCCTTAACATCTGCATCGAGGTCGTCAAACGACAGTTCTAATTGGGCGCCGGCTTTGAGGTTGATAATGGGGTTGGAGAGCAACAGCCCATCTACGTGGAAGCGGACAGAGCGGATGTGGTCCACATAGACATAGTCGTAATTCCGGATTTCACCTTCCTGTGCGGCCAGGGCGGTGGTGCACATCAGCCCAAGCCATAAAACAAACCTACTTTTCACACTCATAATTGAATTTTTCCTTTTTTCAGAACGTCCGGGCCCAGATTGAATTGCCCACTACCTGCTGATCCATGGATTTCCGGCAATAGTAAACCGCCAGGGCCATTCTGCGGAAGCGCCGGCGTACCCTATGCCGATCCGCGGGCTGCGTTGTACCGCATCCGCTTTGGGGAGCCGGTGCCCGCGTTCCAGCCAAACCGGGCTTTGGGGAGCTGTGAGGTCAGTTCCCGTCAATGCAGTGGTGATGCCCATAGCTTGCGCCAGTACGCCTGGCCCTGCAGTCAAGCGTTTTTCAATTTTGGGAATTTGCCTTCTGCGAAGCATCGTGCCTTCGTTTTCCACCGGCTCCAGGGCCCGGACAAGCACAGCAGCGCCCACGTCGGCCTCGCCGGTTACAATATTGAACAGGTGGTGAATGCCGTAGCAAAGGTAAACATAAGCGTGCCCGCCCGGCAAAAACATCATCTCGGTTCGGGCTGTGCGCCGGCCGCCGTAGGCGTGGCAGGCTTTATCCCCATCCTGGTGGTAGGCTTCGGTTTCCACAATGCGGCCAACCACCCGCTGCCCTTCTATTGACGTTACCAGGTGTTGGCCCAGCAGGTCCCGGCTCACCTCCAGCACATCCGTGCGGGTGAAAAAATCGCGGGGCAGTATAGCTCCGGGTTGAGGCATAAGCGATCTGGCGTTTGGTTGCAAAAGCCCGGCCAAGTTAACAAACCATCCGGTTTTACCGGCGGCTGTAGTTAGGAGATTCCTTGGTGATCGTAATATTGTGGGGGTGGCTTTCCAAAATTCCTGATCCGGTAATTTTGACAAACTGTGCGCTTTGCAGGTCCTCAACCTGGCCCGCGCCACAGTAGCCCATGCCAGCCCGCAGGCCACCCAGGTACTGCACCATGACTTCGGCAACGGTGCCTTTGTAAGGGACCCGCCCCTCGATACCTTCCGGGACGAGCTTTTTGATATCATCCTCCACATCCTGAAAATAGCGGTCTTTGGAGCCTTTCTCCATGGCACTCAGAGAGCCCATCCCCCGGTACACTTTGAATTTCCGGCCCTCGTAGATGATGGTTTCGCCGGGTGCTTCTTCGACGCCGGCAAACAGGCCGCCCGCCATAATGGTGTTTGCTCCTGCCACCAGGGCTTTGACAATATCACCGGTGTAGCGGATACCCCCGTCGCCAATAATGGGCACGCCCAGGTCTTTTACACCTTGGTAGGCATCGTGAATAGCGGTAAGTTGCGGCACGCCTACTCCGGCCACCACGCGTGTGGTACAAATCGAACCGGGGCCTACGCCGACTTTAACGCCATCCACGCCCGCTTCAGCCAGGGCGCGTGCGCCAGCACCGGTCGCCACATTACCGCCAACCACCTGCAGGTCCGGGAAATGGCCTTTCACGTCCTTTACGGCTTTCAGGACGCCGGCAGAATGGCCGTGGGCGGTATCCACGATAACGGCATCTACGCCTACCTTTACCAGGGTTTCTACCCGCTCCATCATATCTGCGGTAACGCCTACGGCTGCGCCTACAACCAGGCGGCCAAGGTTGTCTTTGCAGGAATTTGGGAAATCCTGCACCTTCATGATATCTTTATAGGTAATGAGCCCAACCAGCTTTTGGTGATCGTCCACTACCGGCAGTTTCTCAATTTTATAGCGCTGCAGGATATCGCGGGCTTGCTCAAGGTTGGTGCCTATGGGGGCCGTGATCAGGTTCTCTTTGGTCATCAGTTCCTGCACGGAAGCATCAAGCCGGGTCTCGAAGCGCAAGTCCCGGTTGGTCAGGATGCCTACCAGTTTGTCGGCCTTGTCTACGATAGGGATACCGCCGATTTTGAACCGCCGCATGAGGTGGAGGGCATCGTTGACGGTAGCCTCTACCTCAAGGGTGACTGGGTCTACAATCATGCCGCTTTCCGAGCGTTTCACGCTGCGTACGTGCTCGGCCTGCCCTTCAATGGTCATGTTTTTGTGGATGATGCCGATGCCACCCTGACGGGCAATGGCAATGGCTAACTTTTTTTCCGTAACCGTATCCATGGCTGCAGAAACGATAGGCGCATTGAGCCTTAAACCTTTTGTGAATTGGGTAGAAGTATCGACATCCCGCGGTAAGACCTGAGAGTAAGCGGGCACGAGTAGAACGTCATCGAAGGTAAGCCCTTCGCCGATAAATTTGCTGTGAGCTGTTTTTTGTGTTTCC
The DNA here is from genome assembly GCA_964575505.1 of uncultured Phaeodactylibacter sp. GTDB lineage: Bacteria > Bacteroidota > Bacteroidia > Chitinophagales > Saprospiraceae > Phaeodactylibacter. Next base: position 1,828 of record CAZNSK010000204.1, on the reverse strand, counting down.
ATGCGCAAAGATATGGAATTTGCCCGCAAAAATTAAAAGCTATGCGGGATGGAATTCGAAAAATTCCGGGAGGTTGCTTTTGATGTAGCTTACGCCTGCTATCTTTGCGGTATGTTAAGCGTATTCAGCGACGAACACTTCATGAAAAAAGCCCTGCAGGAAGCCAAAGTGGCTTATGAAGCGGGCGAAATTCCGGTAGGTGCCGTAGTGGTCTGCCAAAATCAAATCATCGCCCGGGCGCACAACCAAACCGAATTGCTCAACGACGTGACTGCCCACGCTGAAATGCTGGCGCTTACCGCAGCGGCCAACCACCTGGGCAGCAAGTATTTGCCCGACTGTACGTTGTATGTAACTCTTGAGCCCTGTGTCATGTGTGCCGGTGCCCTGTATTGGTCGCAGGTGGGGCGGTTGGTCTACGGTGCGGCCGACGAGAAGCGGGGCTACCTCAAGCAGGGCAATCAGCTGCTTCACCCTAAGACCAGGGTTGAGTATGGTGTAATGCTCGAAGAGAGCCAGGCCTTGCTCAGAGCCTTCTTCCGCCAACGGCGTTAAGCCCTTGTTAAAACGGGTTAAAGTATTTTAACCTGCTGGTAAATACGCTGTCCTACCTTTACATTGGAGGCATTTCCTTTGTGTCTTTACCAAATAGGTCTTGCTATGAAAACCTTATTTCCGTTTGCTATCCTATCTGTCATCTTGCTAAGCTCCTGCGGCCCAACACTGAGCCCCTTTACCGCACGGCTCTACGATGAATGCCGCTTTACCGAATCTGAGCTGAAGCGCATTCAGTTTTACCTTTCTGAGCCCATCGTGCTCACCCGGGAGTTGCGTGGAGAGAAAGCCGAAGTCATTTCCGGCGAGATTAAACTGGTGAACGGCCAACAGGTAGAGCAGGTCGTAATCCCAAGAGGGACGCCCGGTGCAGTCCTGTTCACCCCAGACCGGGAGCGCTTGGCTATTTCCTTCGAAAGTGGCAGGGATGAACGTTACCTCATCTTTGGGCCCAACCCGACCATGAACGGCCACTATACCTTGCGTGCCTCCGATTGGAAGCGCCGGGCAGCCATAGTCACCTACGATGGGCGCAAGTGGCGTGCCGGGGAAAGCGCCGCGCTGGCCAGGCTGCTGGTGGATTTGCGGAAGGTCAATCAGGTATCCGTCCGTTCCCGGACCGCTGGTGGGCGGCGGGTGGATTAAATGAGGATGTTAAATTGATATTTACTGGTAATAATACAGGCAAGCTAGCTTTTTAGTACCGAGTCTACGCGTACTAAAACAGCCCCAATGAAGTATTTGCTCTCGATATTGGCAATTTTCTTGCTGACCACTACGGTTTATATCCAATCTTTTCAATACCATTTACAATATCCGGGCGATGATGAATTGATCGAAGTAGCGCCCTATCAGCTGGCAGCTCATAACGATGAAAGCTTTGGCTTTCTGCACGGGGAACAATTTGTGTATAATAATGCCAACATTTCCAGGCATGCGCCTGATGCTACGGTAGAATGGGCTAAAAAGCTTGTGCCCTCAATGGATTCTACGTACCTGGGGGAGGGCAGTATGATCGCTACTTCCGATGGGGGCTTTCTGATTGTAGCTAAGGGGTCGCGCAACAATAACTTACCGATTTAGACTCGTTTTTTTGCACGCTAACTGCGCCTGCCTGGCTAACGCCAACGGCAGACAGGTTAAAAAGCCTCACCGTCCGTACGGATGGTTACGTTTTTTGCCCCTGCCTACCTGGCAAGCCAGCTTGGCAGGCAGGTTGTAGCGCACAAAATAACTTCGCCTATTCTAGGTAACTTGTTATTGCGCGACCCCT
>CAZNSK010000203.1:0-9352 GCA_964575505.1 uncultured Phaeodactylibacter sp. | reverse complement strand
CGTGCAAAAGAACGAGTCTAAATCGGTAAGTTATTGTTGCGCGACCCCTAAGTGCAGTATAGGGTTTGGCCGTCTTCCAGCAGCACGGTGGTGGGGTGGCCGAGGTAGACGCCCGGTTCTTGGTCAACCACAGTCTGATATTGGCTGAACGTATCCAGATCAATAAAGGGCAGGCTGTGGTAATCGGTGGAAAAGCCGTTAAGGACGATCCCCTGATTAGGGGCCTGAGCGGTCAGGGTGAGGCCCAGGAGGCCAGCCAGGGCGGTAAAAGCAAAACGCATAGTCTTTTTTAGGGCAATTTACGAAAAACGCTGAGCCCTGCCCGGCTTGCTCTTCCCTTACTGCTTCACCAGGACCAGCACCTCCGGTGTGCCCGCCCGGTTCATATCCATGCGCAGCGTGTCGGGAGCTGTGAAGCGGATTTGGACCATCTTCTGGGCCTGGCCCTCTGCATCGGTGTACAGTTTGTCGCCTTCAAGGCGGTAGCTGCCACTTTCGGACTGTGCGCCAAACTCCGCCGTGTACTGGCCTTCCGGCGTGAATTGAAAGTTGACCGGTGTGGCATCCCGCTCAGCAGCCTGTTCGCCGATTAGCCATTTGTGGCCTTGCCAGCTGCCGTAAAGCTGCTGATTGTCGGAGCTGCCGCTGCAGGCAGCAAATAGCAGGAAGGGGAGCAGTAGGTATAGATACTTCATAAGCTGTATGTTTTTTGCTCCTTAAGATAGAAAAATTTCAGAGCACCCGAATCAGTACAAGCGGTTTCCCGACGGGCGTGCTACTTCGAATCCGTCAAGGTAAAACTGAAAGCCGATGGAAAAGTCAAATTGATTGGTCCGGGTGACGGTCTCCCGCTGTAGGCCGGCAATATCGGTATCAAAGCGGCTGCGGGCGAAGTTGTACTTAACCAGGGCTTCAATGCCTACGGCGCTGCTACTGAAAATGGTGAAGCCAGGGCCTAGTCCAAAGGCCATGATGTTGGTGTTGATGCGCTGCGGCTCCCCGGCAATCAGCAGGTTATCAGAGGCGTTGCCGAAACCAAAGTTCCCTTCCAGGAAGAAAGCCATATCAGCAGACACCGGCAGATAGTATCGGCCAAAGGGGCCAAAGAGCAGGTCGCTGTCCTTATTGTTGTCGCCGTCGGTGCGTTCCACCTGATTGAAGGTATAGTCCATGCCAATACCTAGGGCGAAGTGGTCGGCTAAGAAATAGCCGATTTTCGGGGCAAAGTTGAACTGGGTGGAAGTCGGGTTTTCGGTGGCAATATCTCCGGCGCCGTCATCCTGTGTGATTTTGGAATTGGCGGCGGAGAAGCCGAGTGTGGAACCAATAATGAAGTTCCCCTGTGCGGTAATCTGTGCGCTGCCTGGAGTGCTTAGCAGCAGGGCGGCGGACAAGCTTAGCAGTAGCTTTTTCATGGCAATTTGGTTGAGGGTAAATTGGGCTTAACACAGCAATCTACCATCATGCCAAAGTAATCCGCAATAACTTTTGTCACTGCAGTACGGTAATAAATATCAGTTCTCCTGCTTTAGCGCCGGCCCCCAGGTGTCTCGCTAGCTAGCCGGGGTTTAAAGCAGTTAGCGTGCAAAAGCACGAATCTAAATGGGTAAGTTGTGGTTTTATGCCCCCTTATTCCCAACTCCCTAGCGTTAGGTAATTTATGGCCAAAATTTATTATCTGGACGTAGTCTAAATAAAACTTTTTTAATTTACGTGTTGTCTACAAAAGCAAAAGCGATAATAGAGATTCATCAGAAGTGAATCGCAATCAAATGGCTATGGATAAAGGAATTGGCTACAGCAGCCTGATCACAGACTTCATTGAAGGGCAATATCAGCAAGAGCGGGCAGATGTGCTGCCGGAGCGGGCGGCAACGCTTTTACCGGACAATTTCACCGTGAAGACTGATGTCGTTAAGAAAAATGGGGTGTACATCGTCTATTTGGTCTATATCAATATTGAAGACCCCACGCATTTCGTGCGCGTGCCTACCCGGGTGTGCCGCAACCGGAAAATTGCTGAAATCGTCGCCTTTTACAAATGTCGGCTCTGTGCATGCGATCAATGCATCCCGCTGGGTGTCGACATGGAGGACTTTGATTTTGCTAAAAATTAGGTAACTAGTATTAGGTATCAGCGGCTGCGGATTAGGTATTTTTGCCCGGGATGTGACGATTATCACGGCTGCGCTTTCCCGGCCTGTCTAATTTGCCGTTACTTTTGGAGACAACGCAATTGAATTTACTTAAAATAAAGGGCGTGGTAGCAACAGTAGGGCAACAAAAATTACTTTCCACTGCCGCCCCCGGCCAGGCTGGGGTGGTAGACCGGTTTACGAACGATCAGGTTGGGAGCAAGCTCATGTCGATGGGCGTCTTGCCCGGAAGTAAAGTCGAGGTCGTCCGGAAAGCCCCATTCGGTGGCGGGTGCTACGTCAAAGTCGACAATTTTTACCTCGCCCTGAGGCGGGTAGAAGCCGCAAGCGTTGTGCTGAAGTAAACTGAGGAAAACCGATCCATGACGAAAACATTTACGGTTGCCCTGCTGGGCAATCCCAATAGCGGCAAATCATCCATTTTCAATCAGTTGACGGGCCTGCGGCAAAAAGTAGGCAATTTCCCGGGGGTGACGGTAGATAAGAAAATTGGCACCGCTACCCTTCCCAGCGAGCAGGAGGTCAAGATCATAGACTTCCCAGGCACCTATAGTTTTTATCCTACCTCTATTGATGAGCGCATTGTGGTTCAATCGTTTTCCGATCCTCACAGCGACAACTATCCGGATGCTGTTCTGTACATCGCGGACGTGACCAAGCTGGAAAAGCATTTGTTGCTGCTCACTCAGCTCCGGGATTTGGGCATTCCTGTGGTATTGGCACTCAATATGGCGGATGTCGCCGAGCAGCGGCAACTTTCAGTGGATACCGCCCGGCTGAAGAAAGGCCTGGGCGTGCCTGTGGTGCTCGTTAGCGGTCGCACCGGGCAGGGCTTGGATGAGCTTAAAAACAGGGTTGCCCGCATCGCCGCGCAGCCGTCCGCCCACGAGCCACCGTCTTCCTTCTTCAAAATGGCCAGGCACGAGGAAGCGGTAGCCCGTGCTGCTCAGGAACTGGTGCCGGAAGCCAGCCTTTACCAAGGGCTGCTGATTGCCCATCACTACGAATGGCTGCCGTTTATTTCCGCTGCGCAGCGGGAGCGTATTGCAGCGGTGCGCAAGGAAGAGGGCTTTGAATCGCTGCGCGCCCAGGTGGATGAGACTATGCAGCGTTTCGACCGCTTTACGCCCATCGTCCGCCAGGCTCTACAGAAAAAACCAGCCGGCAAAGCCTCTGTGACGGAGCAACTCGACCGGGTACTGACCCACCGCATCTTTGGGCCTGTTATCTTCTTTGGCCTCATGCTTATGGTCTTTCAGGCCATATTTGCCTGGGCTGGCACGCCCATGGAGTGGATTGAGGCCTTTTTTACCTTCATCGGGGACCAAACCCGGTTGATCCTGCCGGCGGGCTGGTTTACGGACTTGCTTACCGATGGCGTGATTGCCGGCTTAGGGGGTATCCTGGTCTTCATCCCGCAGATTGCCATTCTCTTTTTGCTGATATCCATCCTGGAAGAGGTGGGGTATATGGCCCGGGCCGCCTATATGTTTGACCAGATCATGCAGTCATTTGGCCTCAATGGGCGCAGTATTGTAGCCTTGGTTTCCGGCGGGGCCTGCGCCATCCCTGCCGTCATGAGCACGCGCACCATCAGCAACTGGAAAGAGCGGCTCATCACCATCTTGGTCACGCCTTTTATCAGCTGCTCTGCCCGTATTCCTGTTTACACCGTCCTGATCGGCTTCGTCGTGCCGCCCCGCACCGTGCTGGGTTTTTTCAACCTGCAGGGCATTGCCTTTATGGGGTTGTACCTGCTGGGCATTATTGCAGCGCTGGGCTCCGCCTGGATATTCAAACAGATTTTGCAGACGAGCGAGCGCAGTTTTTTGATGCTGGAGCTGCCGGAGTATCGGGTCCCGGTTGCCCGTAATGTCGGGCTGACCGTTTGGGAAAAGGTGAAGTCTTTCGTTTTGGAAGCGGGTAAGATCATTCTTGGGGTGTCGGTTGTTCTGTGGTTTTTGGCCAGTTATGGACCGCCCGCTGAAATGGCGGCTGCCGAGGCCCAGGCTATAGAAACGGCTGCTGAACGGGGGCTTGATGAGGATGCGGCCGCTAATCTGATTGCCTCCCGTAAGATCGAAGCCTCATTTGCCGGGCACCTGGGCAAAGCCATTGAGCCGGTTATCGAACCTTTGGGGTACGACTGGAAAATAGGGATTGCTCTTATTACGTCCTTTGCAGCCCGGGAGGTCTTTGTCGGCACGATGGCGACTATCTACAGCATCGGTTCAGCGGATGACGAATTCACCGTGCGGGAAAGAATGGCGCAGGAACGGCACCCCATCACCGGCGCGCCCATGTACGGGACGGCTACTGCCCTGTCGCTGCTGCTGTTTTACGTTTTTGCCATGCAGTGCATGAGCACCGTCGCTGTAGTGAAGCGGGAGACGAAAAGCTGGAAGTGGCCGATCATTCAATTTACCTTTATGACCCTGCTGGCCTACCTGAGCGCGCTTTTCGCCTATCAGTTGCTGCAATAAGTCTGATAATAGCCCCCAGCATTGCACTGCAATGGGCTTATGCTTACCTTGTAGCCTACAAAATCGACCACTTTATGAAAAACCTGCTTTCTTTCCTGCCCCTGGCGCTGTTTTGCACGGCACTGGCAGCGCAAACGACTGCCCCTGATTCCAACAAAGTAGAAATCTATAAGACCAATGGCGGAGAACTGATTTTCTCCTTTGCCGATGTCGATGTGGGGTCGGCTGATATTTCCAATGTGCTGCGCTTCTCGGGCTTTTTTCACGTAGGCCAGAAGTGGCATTTTGATTTTGGCAACCACTTCGGCTTGTTTACCGGCTACGGCATCCGCAACGTCGGCTTCATCACCGAAGATGATGGCATTGATATTGCGGCCTACGAAGGGATGATCGAAGAAGGGGATGAGGTGAGGGTCAAGCGCCGCTCCTATACCCTCGGCGTACCCCTGGGCATAAAACTTGGCAACTTTGAGCGCAATGCCTACGCCTACGGAGGAGCTGAGCTGGAGCTGATGTTCAACTACAAGGAAAAGCTTTTTATTGACGGCGACAAGGAAGAAAAGTTTAACGAATGGTTTAGCGACCGGACGAACCTGTTGGCGCCATCGGTATACGGTGGGGTTCAATTACCGGGCGGGGTCAATTTACAGTTTAAGTACTACTTGCTTAACTTCCTCAACCCAGACTATACTGAGCGGGTGAACGGCGTCAATGTACAACCGTACCAGAATGTTGATAGCCGGATGTTCTACCTGTCAATATCTTTGAATTTTGGCAACAAAGGCCTGTTTAAAAACGAAGACCGGCCGCCTGCCCAGAAGCGCACATAGCAGCGGTGTAGCGTCATTCGTAACCCAATACTTCGACTAGGTAGGCCCCACTGTAGCCCAGGTCGATGAGTTCGGCCCGCATGTCTTCGGCTTCCTCCCGGCTCCGGAAGCACTCTTTGGATTCCACGACCCAAACTTGTTCGCAGGGGCGGTAGCGGGCCACCAGGTATTTGTGGAAGGGGTAGTCTTTAGGGTGTGTATACTTTAAAATGGCGACCTGCACCTTGTATTCCGTTACGGGCGCGGTTTCGAACCGGGGCAGGGCCGGCCGGGAAGAAATCGCTTTGTCATACATGACGGGTATCTCATCGCAGTAGGATGGGCGCTCCTGGGCAAAGCTGGCTAATGGCAGCAGGAGAGCCGCCACAATTCCCACAATTATTTTTTCAGTATACATAATGACGCTTTTAGATGTCGGCTTCAGGAATGAGCAACGGAGCTTTTCCCGTCATCGTGCTTGGGCCACTTCTGCTTTCCGTATCCGCCAGGCGATCGGCTCCTGTTCGCACCTTGTCTGGCGTAGGGATGGAAAAATAAAGATTTTATTACAATTCCAAGCCAGAAAATTTTTTCAGCCTTCCATTAACGCAGGCTTTAGAGCCCTTATTGGGCAACTGGGTGCGGCAGCCTCCGGTATGCCCTGTAAGCTACAGTGGAGGAAGCTGGGCACTGCCGTCCCCCGGAATACCCTTTTCTTGGTGAGGCGGATTGTTTTTGTATAGCGGGATGCCGTAGCCGGGGCGTTTATGCTCATTTCCACGCTTGCCACCGGGCAGAGCAGCCGGATAGCAACACCCATTCCATAACTTTGGGCAAGAATGATTATTTTCCGCAGTCAAAACTAAAATTTATGTACCGATATTGCATTTGTTTGCTCCTATCCCTGCTGGCCTCTTTTCCGGCATTTACCCAGGACAGCCTGCGCGAAAAAGCCAATACCCTGGCGCAGGCTTACATCATTACCGATGGGCACGTCGATCTGCCCTACCGGCTGCGCGTACAGAACTTCCGCCTGGAGCGGGAATACCTGGGCATCCCGGTAGAGACCGATGATGGCGATTTTGATTACGTCCGGGCTAAGGCCGGCGGGTTGGATGCCCCCTTTATGTCTATCTTCATCCCCGCCTCCCGGGAAGATAACGGCGCCAAAGCGCTGGCGGATTCCCTGATTGATATGGTAGTTGGTATTACGGAGGTATACCCCGATAAGTTTGCGCTGGCCAATACGCCCGCTGAGGTGGAAGCCAACTTTGAAAAAGGGCTCGTCTCCCTGCCCATGGGGATGGAGAATGGCTCGCCCATTGAGCGGAAGCTGGAGAACGTGCAGTACTGGTACGACCGCGGTATCTGCTATATTACGCTTACCCATAGCAAAGACAACCATATTTGCGATTCTTCCTACGACACCACAGGCACCTGGAACGGGCTGAGCCCCTTTGGCGTGGAAGTCGTCAAGGAAATGAACCGGGTGGGGATCATGGTTGATATTTCCCATGTTTCCGACAGCGCCTTTTGGCAGGTGATGGAGCTGACAGATGTTCCCTGCATTGCTTCCCATTCTTCCTGCCGGAAGTTTACTCCTGGCTTTGAAAGGAATATGAATGACGATATGATCCGCCGCCTGGCTGAAAACGGGGGCGTTATTCAGATCAACTTCGGCTCTACCTTCCTCGATGGAGAGGTGCGGCGGAAGTTTGACGAAAAACGGGCTGAGCTGGCCGCGTTGCTGAAAGCCGAGGGGCTTAGCGAAGAGGACGAGGCGGCTAAGCCGGTCATCGACAAGTTCCGGGAAGATAATGAGGTGCTGCTGGCCGATGTCAAAACGGTAGCGGACCACATCGATCATGTGGTGAGCCTGGCAGGGACAGACCATGTGGGGCTAGGGTCGGATTTCGACGGGGTAGGGGATACTCTGCCGACCGGGCTGAAGGATGTCAGCCAGTACCCCAACCTGATTTACGAGCTGCTGCAGCGGGGGTATACGGAGGAGGCGATTGAGCAAATTTGCTATAAAAACGTATGGCGGGTCTGGAATGCAGTAGCAGAAGCCGCTGAGTAGGGGCAAGTAGCCGTTGACAGCCGCGGGGATGGCTGCCAACGGCCAGCGGTTACAGGTTGTCTACCACCAGCTTGTACGTAGGGTCTTCCGACACATTCACATCAATGATCTCCTCGGCATTTTTCAGCAGTTTGCGGCAGTCGGGGCTCAGGTGGTGGAGGTGCACTTTCTTGCCCACTTTGCGGTAACGCTCCGTAATTTTATTAAGGGCCTCAATGGCCGACATATCCACCACCCGGCTTTCTTCGAAGTCAATGATGACTTCCTCCGGGTCATTCAGCACATCGAATTTTTCATTGAAAACGGCGACCGAGCCAAAGAAGAGCGGGCCATATATCTCGTAGTGCTTTACGCCATTCTCATCAAAGCGCTTGCGGGCGCGGATACGCTTGGCATTGTCCCAGGCAAACACCAGGGCAGCGATAATCACGCCGATGAGCACGGCTACGGCCAGGTTGTGAAGTACCGCTGTGATGCCGGTCACCAGCACCATTACAAAGATATCGGATGGCGGCATTTTGTTGAAGGTCTTCAGGCTTGCCCATTCGAAGGTGCCGATAGCTACCATGATCATCAGGCCGGTCAGTGCCGCCATAGGCAGCATCTCTACCAGGCCTGCTCCGAACATGATGAAGACCAGTAGCATTACGGAGGCGACAATACCCGATAGGCGCGCCCGGGCACCGGCTGAGATGTTGATCAGGCTTTGACCGATCATCGCGCAGCCGCCCATGCCGGAAAACAGCCCGGAAAGGATATTCGCCGTGCCCTGAGCCACGGCTTCTTTATTGCCGCTGCCCCGGGTCTCCGTGATCTCATCGATAATATTCAGCGTGAGCAGGCTCTCGATAAGGCCTACCCCCGCCATGATCCCGGCGTAGGGCAGGATAATCAGCAGGGTTTCCACTGTGAAGGGCACCATTGGAATATGGAAGGGTGGAAAACTGCCCTGAATGGAAGCAATATCGCCCACCGTACGGGTGTCGAGCCCAAAGAAAGCCACCACACCAAAGATGGTAAGGATCGCTACCAGGGAGGAAGGCACCGCTTTTGTGATCTTCGGCAGCCCCCAAATGATGAGCATCGTCAGGAGTACCAGCCCGAGCATCAGGTAGAGGCTGTTGCCCGCCATCCATGCGCCTTCCGGAGTCTTGAATTGCTCCAGTTGCGACATGAAGATGATGATCGCCAGGCCATTCACAAACCCGAAAATGACCGGATGGGGCACGAGGCGCATCAGCTTGCCCAGTTTGAGCACACCCGCCAGCACCTGAATCAGCCCCGCCAGAATGACGGTAGCGAAGACGTATTCTACGCCGTGGGATAGGGCCAGCGCTGCGATAACTACCGCTACCGCACCGGTCGCGCCGGAAATCATGCCGGGGCGGCCGCCGAGTACGGAAGTCACCAGGCCCATCACAAAGGCAGCGTATAGTCCGGTTAGCGGTGAAAGCCCCGCAATAAGGGCAAAGGCAACCGCCTCGGGAATCAGCGCCATGGCCACAGTAAGCCCGGAGAGCACCTCGGTTTTGTAGTCTACCCGTTGGGAAAGGTCGAAGAGGTTAAATAACTTTTTCATATAGCACGCAGTAGTTTGGGTTCCGGCAGCGGCAAAGGCCCGCCGGGACATTAGCATTTACTTGAATTGATTAGGGGCAAATCGGGTATGGCCCGAAAAAGGAAGGCGCGAAGGTAACCCTTTTTTACCTTTGCGCAAGCGAAACGAAATATTGTTTGTGTTAATTTTACACTAAGACCGATGAGCCTGCCGCTAAGGGGTCGCGCAGTAATAAGTTACCTAGAATAGGCGAAGTTATTTTGTGC
>CAZNSK010000202.1:0-9354 GCA_964575505.1 uncultured Phaeodactylibacter sp. | reverse complement strand
ACGGCAATGTGCTGGTAGACGATTTCTCCCCTATTGTCCCCTGTAGTCAGGCCGGCCCCGGGGTAGATATCTATGAATTTGCCCTAAGTAGGTACTAAGCCTTAAACCCGGCGAGGTGCTGCTATCTTGCTCCTGGGCCTGCCCGGGAAGTTTGCTGCTGGGGTTGGCAAAAAAACCGGCAATTGCAATCAAAAAATTGTATTTTGAGAAGGAACCACCCAAATTGAACTGCCCTGGCCTATGAAATACCTTGCTGCTTTCGCTTGCCTCCTGTTGTGGGTAACGCCTCTTTTTGCTCAAGCTGGCTCGCCGCCTTCGGCTCGGCATCCGCATGTGGAACCCAAGCCGGAACAGATAGCCAAACGCAAAGCGGAAGCTCCGTTGGGGGCCCAGGGCCAGGCGGGCGAACCCAATATCCCTCCGCCTGAATTGGAGCCGGCAACCACCCTGGATTTCACGCCGCCTCCCTCCAAGCCCCCTCAGAAGCCCAAAATCCAGCCATTTGTTCCTGAGCAATTTGTAGAGGCAATACGGCAATTAGGGCCAGACCTTATTACGGCCCGCCTGACCATCGACCAGGAAATTTTGGATGGGCTGCTGGAGCTTCTTGCCCTACAGCCGGATTACCGGGTTATACTTGCTGTAGACCATAGCGCATTGAGTGTGCGTTACGCGCTGGTTCACCGATTGCTGGAAAAATTGGAAGCTTATCCGCATGTCTCGCCCAGAGTGGATATAGAAATGTATGCCCCCATTAGCAAGTACCATACGACCTGGCTTTGGGACCGGGGGCTGGGGTTCACCATGATCCGGCTGGAACGCTTGTCGCGCTGACCTCTCTGCAAAAGTTTCTTACCTTAGGCGGTCAATAACGAGCTGATTTATGCAAATGATTGCCAAAACCCTGGCGGGCCTGGAGGAGGTCCTGGCCGACGAGCTGCGCCACTTGGGGGCTGCCGATGTCGAATGCCTGAACCGCGCGGTATCGTTTACCGGTGACAAGTGGTTGTTGTATCGGGCTAATTTGGAACTTCGGACGGCACTCCGGGTATTGGTGCCCATCCACAAGGGCAAAACCCGTAACGAAACGGAGCTGTACAAATTAGTCCAGGCTGTTGATTGGAGCCAGTACATGAAGGTGAATGATACCCTCGCCGTGGATGGCGTGGCCAACTCCAAGTACTTTACCCACTCCAAATATGTAGCTTTAAAGACAAAAGACGCAATTGTAGATCAGTTTCGGAAAGCAGCCGGGCGGCGGCCTAATGTCAATGTATATGCACCTGTGCTCCGAATCAACGTGCACATCTTTAAAGACGACTGCACGATTGCTCTCGACAGTTCCGGCGACTCTCTTCACAAACGCGGTTACCGGCTTGCTTCGGTAGAAGCACCTATCAATGAGGTGCTGGCGGCCGGTATGCTACTCTTGGCAGGATGGAAAGGGGAGCGGCCGTTCGTAGACCCCATGTGCGGCTCCGGGACCCTGCCGATTGAAGCGGGCTTGATTGCCACCCGGCGCGCGCCTCAGCTTTCCAGGGAATACTTCGGGTTCAAAAGATGGGCTGACTTTGAGCCAGATTTATGGCAGCAGTTATTAGAGGCAGCAAGTAACAAAATCCGCGAAGCCCCGTTTCCTATCAAAGGATACGATAAAAATTTTAAAGCTGTACGGCTTACCGAGCAAAATGCGATGGCTGCCGGGCTGGAGTCTGATTTGTCAGTAGCGCGTAAAAAAATCGAAAAGCTGGAGCCGGCTCTTGAAAAGGGGCTGGTTATGCTAAACCCTCCTTACGATGAACGTTTATCCGAGAAAGACATTGGGGCGTTCTACAAAATGATCGGTGACCGGCTGAAGCAGCAATTCCCGGGCTTTGAGGCCTGGATCATTTCCTCCAATAAAGAGGGCTTCAAACATATAGGGCTTAAAGCAGCTCAAAAAATCTCGCTTTATAATGGAGCTTTGGAGTGTAGGTTTGCAAAGTATGAGCTATACGAAGGGAGCAAAAAATAAATCTTATAGATAAGGTGCATATAACGAAAATAATATTTACTTTAGTCTTGCTTACTACACTTGTGCTTTCATCATTGTCGAGTCAAACTGTACGAACTCGGTCAATCGATAAAGTCGCCGCTCCACTGCACTACGGAGCAGCGGTTCAACCAAGGGTGCCACACCTGCCGTTGAAACAAGCATTGGGGCTGATAATCCCGATTCTTGAACAACCTACAGACTTAAGGCTAATCCAAAAACCGTCTGGTTTGAATCCCGCCAGGGCCTACCACGAGCTGGGCTTGTTTTGCAAGTGGGAAATCAAAATAGAGAAAACTACTACCTTCCCGGTCAAATTCCGGCTGGGGGAGGTGCATCATGTTGATCGTTTGGAAGGCAAGGCACGCCACAATGGCTATTAGTGGGTTGAGCCGTGAATATTTCATAGTTAAAGCCTTGGCAACAAAATTGCTCAGGCTTGAAATACCGGCAGTCAATTCGGTTTCGTCGCACGAGTTCAAATCGCTGAATGGCCCTTACATGCTTGATCGCCCGGCAATACTGAGGTTTAACGGCCTTTTAGTGCTGGTGGCTCAATCCAATAAGCCGTTATCTTCCGGTAAACACTCAAGCTTTGTTACTAACCCATGAAGGAAGCTTACCGAGCTAGATTTATAAGCGAACAGAGCAAGAAGACCCGGCTATACGGTACGGTCACTGCTATCATTGCTCTTGTTGTTCTGCCTTACTTTTACTATGCAGACATCTCCGAATTGGGGCTGGAAGGCACCCTGTTCTGGCGGGGTCTTGGGTTTGCAGCCGCAATTGGTTTTCTCCTCGGCTTGCTGAGCAAACTGAGCCCCAGGCAGGTGCTGCTTGTTCACGGGCTGGTCTTGCTGGCCTACCTTATCATGATGTTGGGCATCGCAGCTTTGATTTTCCGCCAGCCTGCTGTATATGGCAATGAGCAACAGTTTGCGGTAACTACCGGGGTATTGACCATTATGGCGATCAATACCTTCACTGCACAGGGCAGCCGGCGAGTTGTGATGTGGGGGACGGTTGTTTTGATGGCGTTGTTTGCCTTCGCCGTATTTACCGCTCAATTGGCTAATCTGGGGTATCCGGTATCGATAATGATTTTGGGTTTATTTGCGGTCTTGGTGCTGCGCGTGCAGGACCAGCAGGAAAGAGAAAAAGCCTCTTACCTCTATGAGCTGGAAGAAAAAGAGTCGCGCATTGCCCGGCAAAGGGAAGAACTTGAGGAGGTCAATTCCAACCTGATCGGGTTCAACTACGCCATCACCCACGACCTCAAAAGCCCACTACGCCGGGCCCAGTCCTTTACGCAGCTGGTAGAAAGGCGGCTTTCTCCGGAAACCAAAGAAGAGTTAGGTGACCTCCTCGGCCATATCAAGCACAACCACGCCAAGATTCAGGAGATTATTGAGGGGCTGACGCTGCTTAATAAAATTGGAAAATCCGAGATCGCCATCGAAAAGGTCAACCTCAAAGAACTGACGGGCAAGGTATGGAGTGATATCTTCTCCGATGCACAAGAAGGGCAGCAGGCCGAGCTGATTTTGAAAAATCTCAAACCCGTTTTGGCTGACCCTAAGCTAATTTGGCACATCCTGCAAAACTTGCTTTCGAACGCCGTGAAGTACTCTCAAAAAGTGGAGCACCCTAAGGTAGAGATAGGCACGTTAGAGGAGCGCACTGAGCGGGTCGTCTATGTAAAAGACAACGGGGCAGGCTTCCCCAGCCAGTTTGCGCATCAGCTTGGCCGGCCTTTTAAGCGGCTGCACAGCGCTCATGATTTTGAGGGTACGGGGGTGGGCTTGGCCATCGTCCGCCAAATCGCGGAATTGCACGGGGGAAGGTTCTGGGCAGAAGGGGAAGAGGGCAAGGGGGCAACATTCTACTGTGCCTTCCCTGTAGAGAATGGCCGGTTTCAGGAAAGCTGAAAAAGGTCCCGGATGCCGGGCGTCCGGGCTACGGTAAACCCTTCGGCGAAATCAAAGCCCGCTGGGCGGCCGTAAGTCGCTGCCTTTGCTCTCAGGTAGTCCATAAAGCTTTTTGAAGATATTGGAGAACTCAGCTCCTGTTCAAATTCTTTGGCTTCCGGTACGTAAAACTGAGACCGGAAGGCTCGCACCAACGCTAATTTGCGCTCCATATACTCTGAAATGTCCACCACGAAGTCTGGCTGCAGGTTGTAATCCTGAATGTAATGGTAAATGGCAGCCGGGCGCCATCGCTGGTGTGCTGCTCCGCTTTCATTCTGAGTCGGAATTTTTACCAGGCCGGCGTAAAAGCAAGCATCGGCTGCCAGCTCGGCTGCTCTGCCATGGTCAGGGTGGCGGTCCTCGACGGCATTGCATAGCACAATTTCCGGCTGATGCTCCCGTACAACCGCCGCGATTTTTTTGAGGTTGGTTGCATTGTATTCAAAGAAACCATCTGCCATACCCAGGTTTTTCCGAAAAGCAGCGCCCATTAATTCAGCGGCATCGGCGGCTTCCTGATCGCGGATATCCGCATTCCCCCGGGTGCCGAGCTCTCCCCGGGTCAAGTCCAGCAGGCCAACGGATTTGCCTTGCTCGATATGGCGCAGGAGAGTGCCGCTGCAGCTGAGTTCTACGTCATCCGGGTGCACACCGATGGCCAAAATGTCTATTTTCATGGAGTCGGAAAATTGGTGGAGCGCAAATTAGGCAAATTTAATCAGTTTGGCTTGCTGTGCCGCCCGCTGCGCAATCGGAAAATCCTGCCGGTATACATTTCCAAGTTGGTCCAGGTAGGTGAGTTCCACGATGAAATCTTTATTGATCTTTTTAGTGCCGGTTGCCTCCAAGAGGATACGGTAGGCTTCTCCAGGCTGGATTTCGTGGCCGGCAATATTGTTCTTGACTTTGATGTGCCCCTTCCCACGGATACTTAGCGCGCTCAAACGGGCCAGCTGGCCGTGGTTGTGCACTTTGAAGAAGGCATCTCTGCCCATAGGGGAAAGCTGAAACGAGCTGATGGCCAGCTTCGGGGCAATAGCCTGAGCTTTGCGCTTCTTCCGCCGCCGCCCGCCCGAGAGGGAAAGGAGCAATACGAGGATAATAAGCCCGCCTCCGCCAATGCTCCACTCCATTGGGCCGGTGGAGGCCAGGTATTCGGTTGCGGCCTCTAGCCACTGTTCAAGGTTGATGTCTTCCATATTGATGTCCCGATTACGTGAGGGCGTAATGCACTTTTCCTAATAATGCGAAATTAAGAGAAAGTTACAAAAAAGCGACCCGGCTTAGCGACAACTAAAAGGTGGAGCTAATGTTCTCTTGAGAAATGACTAATCCATTGCAATATGTTTACTGGCATCATCGAAGCCTTCGGTACCGTCTCTGCTATCAAGCGGGAAGGCTCCAACGTCCACTTTACGATAGATAGCCCGATTTCCGGCTCGCTAAAGGTTGATCAGAGTGTTGCCCACGATGGCGTATGCCTCACGGTAGTCGGCCTGGGCGAAGCTCAGCATACCGTAACGGCTATAGAAGAAACCCTGAACCGCACCCGGCTGGGAGAGTGGGAGGTCGGTAGCCGGATCAACCTGGAACGGGCGATGAAGGCTGATGCCCGCCTGGAT
Organism: uncultured Phaeodactylibacter sp.; assembly: GCA_964575505.1. GTDB lineage: Bacteria > Bacteroidota > Bacteroidia > Chitinophagales > Saprospiraceae > Phaeodactylibacter. The sequence goes on along the minus strand of CAZNSK010000202.1, from coordinate 3,730 downwards.
GGGCATATGGTACAAGGGCATGTAGATGCAACAGCCGTGTGCACAGCGGTGGAGACGCGGGACGGCAGTTGGTACTACCGCTTTCAATACAAGCCTACCGAAGAGCATTTGCTGGTGGACAAAGGCTCCATCTGTATCAATGGAGTTAGCCTCACCGTAGTGGAGCCACAGGAGGACCGCTTCTCAGTTGCCATTATCCCCTATACTTACGAGCACACCAATTTCAAGGCTTTGCAGGCTGGGCATACCGTTAATCTCGAATTTGACATTATCGGTAAGTACATCGCGCGCTATGCGCAGCTCTACGCGCGAAATGCTTAAAAATCGGAAGCGCTGCTCCAACATTCCCTATTCGAGGCTGTTTATGCGCTCGTAAATAATTAATGAATTTATGCGTATCGGAATAATCGGTGCCGGCGTAGCAGGACTGGCAAGCGCCGTCCGTATGGCGGCCAAAGGGCACGAAGTAGAGGTTTTCGAAGCCAACAGCTATCCTGGCGGCAAGTTGTCTCAATTTGAGCTCGGAGGGTACCGCTTTGATGCCGGCCCTTCCCTCTTCACCATGCCTCAGTACGTAGATGACCTTTTCCGGGTAGCAGGAGAAGAGCCGGGCGCACACTTTCAGTACGAACGCCTGGATACCGTCTGCCACTATTTTTGGGAGGACGGCACACAGCTCCGTGCCTACGCGGAACCGGCCGCATTCGGACAGGAAGTGGAGGAAAAACTGGGGGTGCCCGCCCGGCGGGTTCAGGATGCGCTGGCGGACAGTGCCCATAAGTATGAGCTGACCGGGCGGATATTTCTGGAGAAATCGCTTCACCGCTTATCCACCTGGGCCGACCCCAAAGTGCTCCGGGCATTGTTGAAAATCCCTGGCCTCGATTTGTTCACAAGCATGAACAAGGTAAACGAGCGCTTACTGCAAGAACCCAAATTGGTACAGCTCTTCAACCGCTTTGCGACGTACAACGGTTCTAACCCTTACAAAGCACCGGGCCTGCTAAGTATTATTCCGCATTTTGAGCATCGGCTTGGGGCCTACTTTCCCAAAGGGGGCATGCATGCTATTACCGAAGCCATTTACCAACTGGCCTTGCGGCAGGGCGTCACCTTCCACTTCGGCAAACCGGTTGACCGGATTGTGGTGGAAAACGGCCGGGCGGCCGCGCTGCTGGCAGATCAGTCAACGCACCGCTTTGACCGCATCATTAGCAATATGGATGTATTCTTCACCTACAAAAAGCTGTTGCCGGAGGCGCGCCATCCACAGCTGACCCTAAAGCAGCAAAAGTCTACTTCGGCACTTATCTTTTACTGGGGGATCCGGCGGGAATTCCCGCAGCTGGGCCTCCACAATATCCTGTTTAGCGAAGACTACGAAAAAGAGTTTGCCTTGCTGGAAGCCGGAGCGGTCCACGAAGACCCCACGGTATATATCAATATTTCCAGCAAATGCGAGCCTGCTGATGCCCCGGCGGGGCACGAGAACTGGTTTACGATGGTGAATGTGCCTTACGACAGCGGCCAGGACTGGGACGCCATTATTGATCGGGTACGCCATCAGGTGATCGAAAAAGTAAGCCGGATGCTGGATGTAGATTTGAAGCCTCTCATCGCCTGTGAGCAGTTGCTGGACCCCCGTAGTATTCAGCGCAAAACGCGTTCGCACCTGGGGTCGCTCTACGGCACAAGCTCCAATAACCGCATGGCGGCATTTATGCGCCACGCCAATTTCTCAAACCGGATTAAAGGGTTGTACTTTTGCGGGGGGAGCGTACACCCTGGCGGAGGTATCCCCTTATGCCTGCTTTCCGCAAAAATTGTAGATGAAGTGATGGAGGCTGCCTGATGACAGCTGCCCCTGAAAAACGATAGATATGATGAGTAAACCCCTCGAGGTTGGTAACTGGTGGGCCGGCGGCCGCAAAACGGGCGCGCAGTGGTCTGTAGCCGTACTGATAATCTTATACCTGGTCGGTATCATTGGCATCCTTGTGCCTATACACCCGGATTTCATCCTGCTTACTCCAATCAACCTGCTGGTCTCCGTGGCGTTGGTGCTGGCTCACCATAAACCGTGGGGGCTCAGGACAGTGAGTTATTTGCTGATTGCGTATGCAGTAGGTTTCGGAGCGGAATTGTTTGGCGTGCAGACGGGGCTGCTGTTTGGCGATTACGCTTATGGCAAAGTGCTGGGGCCGAAGGTGTGGGGCACGCCTCTCATGATTGGTGTCAACTGGCTGATGCTGGGCTATTGCGCAGGGGTGGCCAGCAACCACCTGCTTGGCCAAAGGCCCTTTTGGGTAAGGGGCACGCTGGCTGCTGGGCTCATGGTAGGCCTGGATGTCCTGATTGAGCCGGTTGCTATGCGGTTTGGCTTTTGGTCATGGGAGGGCAATACAGTACCCTTGCGCAACTACCTGGGCTGGTTGGCGGTAGCCTGGCCTTTGGAGTTGCTTTTCGCGTATTGGCATCCGGGCCTGCGCAACAAAGTCGCACTGGCGTTGTTTTGCCTACAGGTTGCCTTTTTCGCAGCCTTATTTATTTTCGGATAAACATCAGCTAGCAGTCAACATGAACGTCCTGATTTACACCCTTATCACTCTGGCGGCCATTATCGGTATGGAATTCATGGCATGGTTTGCGCATAAGTATATTATGCATGGCTTCCTGTGGAACTGGCACGAAGACCATCACAAGCCGCATCATGACAAAGAGGGTTTTTTCGAAAAAAACGATCTTTTCTTTCTGGTCTTCGCCATACCCAGTGCCTTTTCCTACATCGTCGGCCTTTCCGTGCCCGGCTATTTCTGGTTGTTGTTTGTGGGGATCGGAATTTCTGTATACGGCATCATTTACTTTCTCATCCACGACGTTTATATCCATCAGCGGTTCAAGTGGTTCCGGCAGCTGGATAGCAAGTATTCCCGGGCGATATTGAGGGCCCACGGTGCCCATCATGCTAAGCGGACTAAGGAAGACGGAGAGTCTTTCGGCCTGCTGATTGTCAATCCCAAGTACTTCAAGAAGCGCAGCGAGTGGGTCAAGGAAGGGCCTGCCTAATTGAGAATATCTCCACTACAGGGTAGCATCTTTGTCCGGGGATTGGTATTTTTGGAAGACTAACAGTTATCTGCCGTGGAGAATAAGTACTTAGCCAAGGTTAATCAATCGCTTAGCGAGCCCGTGCCGGACCATGAAACCATGGATGAAAACTTGCGGGCCATCCTTAAGGTAGTCCGTCCGCTCAGTGAAGACCTGCGGGAGGAACAGTTTTACCTGAACAAACCCTGGCTGGAATTTCGCGACGATGAAAACTTCCACGATGCCATTCTCCACTTTTTTAATGACGAGAACGAGTACCTGCGCTCCATCAACGGAAACGTAGCCGTAGGGGAATGGCGGTACTTGCCGCAATCCAATAAGCTGTTGGTCAGCCTGGGTGATGAATCCGAACTCTACGACCTGGCTTTCCTCGACCCGGAGTTTTTCATCCTTTCCAAACATGGCAACAACCAAAAGCTGGGCCGGCCGGAATATTTGGTTATGCTGCACGAACGGCTGGGCCGAAACCTGGTGTGGCGGGAGGCGATGGAAAAACTATTTAATAAATACAGGAACAACAACAGCTTCCTGATCACCATCACATTGATTGTCTTGGCCTTGATTGCGCTGATTGTGCTGCTTTCCTATTAAGTAATGGTTAAACTAACAACTTCATCGTTTA
>CAZNSK010000201.1:0-9801 GCA_964575505.1 uncultured Phaeodactylibacter sp. | reverse complement strand
CTTTTAAAGCAATGGCATTGCCCAAGCTCTGGAATAGCCCGAGGCTTGGGCATTTTTTTGCTCAGGATTGTTCGCGCCAGGCCGAAGAAGCGTTCGCTTTGTATTAGGAATGGAGAGCGCCAAGTCAAGCAAATGCATGCAGGTGTTGATGAGGGGAGCCCAAATCATTGAAAGCCAAAGCATGGCTCGGTATGCCAAAATCCCGGTCCGCCCGGCCAGAGTTGAAACGGCCGCGCTTCATGCCACCATTGCCAAAGTTGCAGCGGCTTGTGGAAGCCCCCGGGTGTTGCCATGCATTAATACCCCCGCGCATCATCATCCGGATTGCGGAAATCGCCTACGGCGTGCAGGGTGCCGTCCCGGGTCCTGAGGATCGCCTTAATGACCGCCATGCGCTCAATTTCCCGAAAACGATGGCCCATGCTTTTGAGTTGGGCCATTGTACTGTCGGGCAGGGCGCCTCGCTCCACCAGGATCTCATCGGGCAGCCATTGGTGGTGAAACCGGCCGGCGTTGACGGCTTCCTCCAGGGGCAGCCCAAAATCGACTACATTGGTGATGACCTGAAAGACCGAAGTGATGATCGTCGACCCGCCCGGTGCGCCAAGCACCATAAACAAGTGGCCGTCCCGCTCCACAATGGTGGGCGTCATAGAGCTCAGCATGCGCTTTTGGGGAGCAATGGCGTTGGCCTCTGCACCCAGCAGCCCAAACTGATTGGGGACGCCAGGTTTGGCGCTGAAGTCGTCCATTTCATTATTCAGGAAGAAGCCGCCGCCCCTTACCCACACTTTGGAGCCAAAGTTGGAGTTGAGGGTGGTCGTAATAGATACCGCCTGCCCCTCCGCGTCAACTATTGAGGTGTGGGTGGTTTCGAAGCTCTCCTTGAGCAGTTCAAACTCTCCGGCTATGATATTTTCGCTGGGCGTAGCGCGCTGTGGGTCGAAGTTGGCCATCTGGCGGTCAAGGTAAGCCTGGCTCATGAGGGAGTCCATGGGTACATCGTAAAAGTCCGTATCGCCCAGGTGAGCCGCCCGGTCGGCGAAGGCGCGGCGTTCTGCTTCCGCCATGAGGTGGACAGCCGCTGCGCTATGGAAGGGCTTGTCGTGCAAATCAAACGGCTCCACCATGTTCAGCATTTGCGAAAGCGCCACGCCTCCGCTCGATGCCGGTGGCATGCTGATCACGATATAGCCCCGGTAGTTGGCCCGGGTGGGCGTCCGCCAGGCCGGCTCGTACTGCCGGAGGTCTTCCAATGTGAAAATGCCATTGCGTGATTGCGACTCCTGTACGATCGCCTCTGCTACTGGGCCTTCGTAAAATCCCTGGGCGCCCAGTTGCTGGATTTTACGCAAGGTACGGGCCAGCACCGGCTGTTTGAGGGTGTGCCAGGCTTCAAAGGTATCGCGGATGAAGGGATTAGGCCCTTCGTTATAGGTGCGGAAGGCTTCCTGGAAGCGGTTGAGGCGCTTAGCCTCGGCGGGGGAGATAGAGTAGCCTTCTTCTGCCAGGCGGATAGCCGGCTCCAGCAGCGCCCCCCAGTCCTTGAGCAGGCTGTAGCGGTTAAAGGCAGCCTCCATACCGGCTACCGTTCCAGGGATACCTGCTGCGAGCGCATCGTTGCGGCTCAGCCCTTCAATGACTTGGCCGGTGCTGTCGAGGTACATATCGCGCCCGGCCGCCAGAGGGGCCCGCTCCCGGTAATCCAGGGCATCGGTAGCCCCATCGGGCTGCCGTAGCACCATAAAGCCGCCCCCGCCGAGGTTGCCCGCCCGGGGAAAGGCTACGGCCATAGCAAACTGCACAGCGATGGCGGCATCTACAGCATTCCCTCCTTTTTTTAAAATATCAATGCCCGCCTGTGTCGTCAGAGGGTGAGGGGAAACCACAGCAGCCTCATTGCCTACAGCTGCCTTTTGGGCCGTGTACGGCGGTTCGGTTGGCTGGGGCGTGCAGGCCCAGAAGAAAGCTATAAGAATCAGTAGCAAAGGTTGGATTTTCATTTTTGGCACGGTTGTTGGTATTAGTTAGATGTCTTCGGAAAATGAAAACAAAAAGCACTGCCGGACGGCCCGGACCGATGGGTTGAGGGCCGCCCGCAAAATAATAAAACACCGGAATTCCTGCTGCTTCGGTAGCAGGAGCCAACTTCAAAAGGGATTTTCAGGTATGGCCCGTTGTCCTTGAATTTTTGAATGGTAAGGAGCAGCGTGGGGCAAGATCACCTGCTAAGCGGGCTGTACTTTTCCCTAAAAATTTACGTCAAGATTGTTTGTTTGTTAGTAGCCAAAGGGCTACTGGTTTACTGGCTTTTGGGTGCTGCCGCACATTGTGCGAGCAGCACTTTTTGTTTGCATGGCGGCCAGCCAACGCAGCAAAACGCGCAATGAAGCCTTCGCAGAAAGCCGGGGCGCCTACACAAAAAGGCAGCCTGCGGGGGCAGACTGCCTCATTGATGTCTTTGTAGTGGCTCTGAAAGCAGGGTGCGGCTGCACGCCCGCTCAAAGTAGCCCGGCTTTACCCGGCGGCGGGGTCCTCCTGAAGGGTGAAGGTGCGGGTCACCGGGTTCAGCGGTGTATCCACTGCATTGCCGTTTGCATCCACCAGGGTAAGGGTGATGGTGTTTTCTCCCATAGGAAGCCGCTCGATGTAGTAAGGCTTCCACTCGCTGATCATGTGCACTTCCCCGTTGATGTCCGCCTTGACCATGTGGTCGGTACCGAAATTAGGGACGCGGTTCAGGTAGAAGTCGAGCATCACCTTTGCGGTTTCGGCTTCTCCGGTGTAAGTGCCTTTGGGGCGGCTGTAAAACAGCATAGGCTCCAGAATATTCTCCACTGCGGCAAAGCTGTTGTTGTTGATGGTCACTTTTTTGGCGACGTGGGCGGTATCTGTCTTGATACTTTCGTGGTACGAGCGCGAAAGAAAGGCCAGCATGTAGTGGTCGCCGTCCGGGATTTCGTAATCGAAGCTGGCCTCATACTTGGCTGCATAGGGCTGGTTGTCGATAATGAGGTGGATGTGCTGGCCCTTTGCGCTATTGGCGCACATCTTAGCCTCTGCATCAGGTGTTTGTACCCCGAGTTGATAGGCGTCATCCTCACTGAGTTCAAAGTCGAACCGGCCATCCTCGTACTTTACCGATTCGATGGCGGCACCGGGGTAGGGGGTAGACTCGCTGAACGCGGTGAGCGTGTATTGCTTTTCCGGAGTTTCCCCCATGGCTGTGGTGTCCGCTCCGTCCGCTTCCGAATCGCCGGTACCTGTACCGTTGCTACAGGCTGTGAATAATAGGGCAAGCACAAATAATAGGCTTAGTGTTCTCATTACTAATCTGATTTTGGATTGAGTTGTTAATAGGTAGAAGGGACAACTTGGCGAACAAGTTATACCTTGCCTAACATTAGTAAAGAAAATGCAGGGGGCGAGGTTCAGCAACACCCCCTGTAATCAAACAGAAATTTCGCATTAGCTATGCCCAATGATATCGTGGAGCTCAAAGTGGAGGGTATGACGTGCAACAATTGCGCGGCCAGCCTCAATAAATTTTTGGAGCGTAAAGGGTTGGAAGACGTTTACGTAAACTTCCAAACCAAAGAGGTGCGCTACCGGGAAACCCAGGAAGGGATCGACCGGGAAAAGGTCCGGCAGGGCATTCACAAACTCGGTTTTTCCGTAGTGGATGAAGGGGGCGATCAGCCTAAGGCCTGGTGGACCCTGGAACGCAAACTGCTGGTCAGTGCTATCTTTACTTTCCCGCTGCTGATGTACCACTTCTTTATGATGGCGGGCGTGCCGATTGCGGCCATGGAGAACTATTGGTTCCAGATGGTGCTCTGCCTGCCGCCTTTCGCAATTGGGTTTTTGCACTTCGGCCGCTCCGCTCTTAGCTCTTTAAAGGGAGGCGTACCGAATATGGACGTGCTGATCTTCGTAGGCAGTACCGCGGCTTTCATCTACAGCCTGGTCGGCACCCTGCTCTGGGAGGCCAACTACATCTTCTACGAAACCAGTGCCACTATCATCACCCTCGTCCTGGTTGGCAACTGGCTGGAAAAGCGGGCAGTGGAGCAAACGACTACTGCCATTGGCGAGCTCACCCGCTTGCAGGTGGAAACGGCGCGCAAAATCATGCCCTCGGGCACGGTAATCACCCTCAAGCGCGAAGAGGTGCAGGTTGGGGACCTGCTATTGGTTAATGAAGGCGATAAAATCCCCCTTGACGGCCGCATTGCAGAAGGAGAAGCCGCTGTAGATGAATCTATGCTGACCGGCGAGAGCCTCCCTGTCAACAAAGCACCCGGCGACCGCGTAATCGGCGCTTCTGTGTTGGTGGCCGGCACTGTTAAAATGGAGGTGACGGCTGCGGGGCGGGATACCATCCTCAGCCAGATGATCGAGCTGGTCAAGACCGCTCAGCAAGACAAACCCGATATTCAGCGGCTGGCGGATAAGATCAGCGCTATATTCGTGCCGGTGGTGCTTACCATTGCTCTGCTAACCCTGCTGTTGGGGCATTTTGCCTTCGGGCTGCCCTTTGGGAATGCCCTGATGAACGCTATTGCCGTGCTCGTGATTTCCTGCCCCTGCGCCATGGGGCTGGCCACACCAACGGCCGTCATGGTAGGGGTAGGCCGGCTGGCCAAAAATGGTATTTTGGTCAAGGGTGGGCAAACCCTGGAGGTGTTTTCCAATGTCCAAAAGGTTGTTTTCGATAAAACGGGCACCCTGACAACGGGCGATTTTCGCATTAAGCATATCGAATACCATCAGCCGGATGAGGCGCGTGCCAATGCGTTGATTTACAAATTGGAACAGCACTCTTCCCACCCGATTGCCCAATCGCTGCTGCGGGAGATGGAAAGCCGGGTCAATGGCGTTGCGGTGGAACTGCAGGAAGTAGAAGAGCTGAAGGGGCGCGGGCTGCAGGCCCGGGACGAGCGGGGGCAGGTCATCCGGCTGGGGTCGGAGCGTATGCTGCCGGAAACCGTAACCGGAAAGGCAGGAGCGCTTTACCTGCTTGAGAATGACACCCTGCTGGCTACGATAGAGCTCGCCGATGACATCAAGCCGGATGCCGCCGAAACCGTTGCTTACCTCAAACGGCAGGGCAAAGCACCGGTGCTGCTCAGTGGCGATCAGGAAGCTAAAGTGGCTGAAGTAGCCGGAAAACTAGGCATTGAAGAGTACTACGGGGGGCAGCTGCCGGCCCAAAAGCTCGACCGCATTGCTGCCCTTTCTGGGCAAACTCCCACCGCTATGGTGGGCGATGGCATCAACGACGCTCCGGCCCTGGCGAAAGCGACGGTGGGCATTTCGCTTAGCAATGCCTCACAGGTGGCCATACAATCGGCTCAGATCATCCTGCTGAACGGCAAGCTGGAATACCTGCGGCGGGCGTTCGGCATCTCGGAGCACACCGTGTTGACGATTAAGCAAAACTTGTTCTGGGCTTTCGCCTACAATATCGTGGCTATCCCCATAGCCGCTATGGGCTACCTCAACCCCATGTGGGGGGCCTTGTTTATGGCGTTCTCGGATGTGGTGGTGATCGGCAACTCCATCCGGCTGCGGTACAAGCAGATTAAGGCGTGACTTTTGGAAACTTACCGTTATTCCTTTTGTTCTGCCTGCAGAAGATAATCCGCATGAACCGTACTTTTTTATTGATCCTGAGCCTGTGGGCACTTACGGCGAGCTGTGAGGAAGCCTTCGTGCCTGCTTCTGCCGACCTGCCGCCGGAGATAGTGGTGGAAGGCTACATCGAAGCCAGTGCCCAGCCACGCCCGCCCTTCGTCATCCTCACCCGCACGACTTCCTTCTTTTCCGAATTCAATGCGGACGACTTTAACGCCTCCTTCGTAAGCGGGGCGGTGGTCCGGATCACTGATGGCCAGGATACGGTACAGCTGCAGGAGGTCTGCCTCGATGAGCTGTCGCCCCTGGAAAAGCAGTTGGCTGCTGACGCCTTCGGGCTGGCGCTGGACAGCCTGGGCTTCAACTTATGCCTGTATGTCGACATGAGTTTCGCTATGGTCGGGCAGGAGGGGCAGACCTACACGTTGCTTGTGGAGGCGGAGGGGCAGCAGCTCCACGCCGTGACGCGGATTCCGGAGCATGTCCCCATCGATTCCCTGAACTTCCGGGAACCGCCGGGCGAGCCAATTGATACCCTGGCGCAGCTGTTAGGGTACATTCAGGACCCGGCGGGCATACCCAATTTCTACCGGTACCAGGTTGGGGTTAATGGCGGCCCTATACTCAGCCCGGGTGCCTCAGTGTCCGACGACCGGCTGTTCGACGGCGACTACGTTGAGTTTCCCCTGTTCCGGCCGATTCCCCGGGGCAGTACTGATATCGACCTGGAGACCTTCGGGTTCTACACGGTGGGCGATACCCTTACCGTGAAGTGGATGGCTATAGATGAAGCCCACTTCGATTTTTGGAGCACGGTAGAGTTCAATACTGCCAATCAGGGCCCTTTTTCCAGCTACACGCTCATTGAATCGAATGTAGAAGGCGGCCTGGGGATATGGGGCGGCATTTCAGCCTCCTACTACACCTTGCCCGTGGCCCGATAGAATTAGAAAAGTTGTTACTTTTACCGGGTATGGAAATCATTAAACATCAGAAGACCGCCCTCGTCCTGGGCGGGTCCGGCCTGGTTGGCGGTTTTGTGCTGCAGCAACTGCTCAACCACCCCGCCTATAAAAAGGTAATTAGCCTGGGGAGGCGGAAGCTTAGCCTTAGAGGGGAAGGGCTGGAGCAGCACGTCATTGATTTTGATAAGCTGTATGACCACCAGGAGCTTATGCAGGCTCAGGATGTCTTTTCCTGCCTCGGGACTACGATGGCAAAGGCGGGCAGTAAAGCCGCCTTTTACAAAGTAGATTACACCTATGCCTTTGAATCCGCAAAGTTGGCGGCAGAAGCCGGTGCCAATCAATTGATGCTGGTCTCTTCCCTGGGCGCCGATCCGGATTCCCTGTTCTTCTACACCCGGGTTAAAGGCGAGCTTTCCGAAGCCGTCCGTAAGTTGCCGTACTGGGCTATTCATATCTTTGAGCCCTCTATACTGCTGGGCCCCAGGAAAGAACAAAGGCTGGCGGAACAGCTGGCAGTGCGGCTCACCAAAAATATCGCCCCCTATATCCGGGGGCCAAGAATCGGCAAATACCGGCCGGTAGAAGCTGAAGACGTTGCCAAAGCTATGATTGCAGTGGCGCAGGGGTTGCAGCCTGGCCAAATGGGGTATGATTCGGCAACGATTTACGAAATTGCCAACAGCGGTGATAAGCTGCTTCGGTAGGGCTTACCCCGGGTACCCGGTGCTTGCCTTGGCATCAGGCAGACTTACAATTGCCACATCGTCCCAAATTTTAGTAATTTCGACGCGCTTTTATTTCCGGGAAGATGGCTGTACTACACGTACACCGTGTACCCAATCCGTAGGGGCAGCCGGCAACCAGATAAATACAACAGATATTATGGCAGACGAAGTCAAGAAATGGTCAGAGATTAGCATCAAGGTTGGGCTGGATGAAGAAAATATGCCGGTGGACATCAAGTGGTCTTCTCTGGAAGGGCCTGGCGGCCCGGAGCAGCAGGCGGCAAAAGCTTTTTTGTTGTCCATCTTCGACCGCGAAACCAAGGATACGCTACGCATCGACCTATGGACCAAGCAAATGCAGGTCATTGAGATGGACCGGTTTATGTTCCAAACCCTACGCGCCCTGGCGGACACCTATTATAAAGCCACCCAAAATGCAGCCTTGGCGGCGGATATGCAGCGCTTCGTGCAGTACTTTGGCGAAAAGACGGAAATCATCCCCAAGGGGGATTCAAAATAATGCAGCCTCCCGGGCGGGCCGGTTTTGGAATTCTCCGCATAAGGCCTTACCTTTGCCGTCCGGCGAGCGCACACGACCAGCTCCCGCTGAACTCCCCCAGGGCGGAAACGCAGCAAGGGTAGGCAGGTTGAGCGGTGCGATGTGTTGCTCGCCTTATTTTTTTCCTTCCCGCCCGCCGGCCCCAAACTATTAAGCGCATCACAGGTTCTATCTCTGAAAACCTATCTGAAAATTCTGTTAAACCAATCCGCAACATGAAGTTCTTTATCGATACCGCCAGCCTCGACCAAATCAAAGAGGCTATGGATTTGGGTATTCTGGATGGCGTGACCACCAACCCCTCTTTGATGGCTAAGGAAGGCATTACCGGCCAGGAGAATATCTATGCGCACTACCAGGAGATTTGCGAAATCGTTGATGGCGATGTCAGTGCCGAGGTGATCGCCACCGACTTTGAGGGTATTGTTAAAGAAGGCGAGGCCTTGTCAAAGCTTGCGCCCAATATCGTGGTTAAGGTACCCATGATCAAAGACGGCGTCAAAGCCCTGAGCTACTTCCGGGACAATGGTATCCGCACCAATTGCACCCTCGTTTTTTCCGCCGGGCAAGCCATTTTGGCGGCCAAGGCGGGTGCGACCTACCTTTCTCCCTTCATCGGCCGGATTGACGATATCAACTGGGATGGCATGGGGCTGATTGAGCAGATTGCCGAGATCTTTGCCATACAAGGGTACGAAACGGAAATCCTGGCGGCTTCCATCCGCAATGCCAAGCACATCGTTGATGCCGCCCGTGCCGGCGCTGACGTGTTTACCTGCCCGCTTGATGCGGCTCTGGGTTTACTGAAGCACCCACTGACGGATATTGGCCTGGAGAAGTTTCTGGCTGACCACAAGAAAGGCAATGGCTAAGCTACGATTGCTGAACTGGAATACGTAGGGTAAATGTACTACCCTTGCCCGGGGCGCTCTTCACACGGAGTGCCCCGCCCATTTGTTGGGCCAGCTTTTGAGCCAAGGGCAGCCCTAAGCCCGGGTTTTGACTCTGTCCACGGTCCTGTAAGCGGTAAAACAAATCAAAAATCCGCTCCTGAAATTCCGGTTCGATGCCTATGCCGAAATCGGAAATCCATATTTCATGATGCTGGCCTGCCCGGCGATACCCTGCCTTAACAATAGCCTTTTTCCCGGGGGTGAAATGGATCGCATTAGGGATCAAATGGCTGAGGACAGAGCGCAGCAGCGCTTCAGGTGCCTCAATAGCCGGTAATGGCGTTTCGCGTTGCAGGCTCATAGCGCAAGAGCCCGCTGCAACTGATCGTTGGCGAGATCGTAACGGCCATAATTGATGTTGACCTCCGCCAGGCTCTGTAGAGCCAGGGCAATGCTATTATTGCTTTCCTGCCGCTTAGCCATTTCCAGGCCCTTTTGCAGGCGTTTTTCTGCTTCTGCCCACTGTCCGGCATTAATTAGGCTTTTTCCGGTTTGTATAAGTATCCGGGTATGTAGCAACGGCTGATCGAGTTGCTCGATCAGGGAAATGACGCGCTGCTCGTACGCCAGGCCCAGGCTGTCATTACCCATCTCTAAGTGCAATGCGGCGATGTAATACAGAGAGTATAGTAGGTTCTCCTCACCGTACCGGGCATAATCAAGGCTTTGCTGTAGCTTTTGCAGGGCTTCTGCCATCCGCCCCTTGTCCAGCTGTAGCAGGGCTTGCTCAATGATCACCGAATGTATCTTAGGAATGGTGCATTAATAAAACGTGTTTTTATGCGCCGTTATTTTTTCTTTGTGCAAGGCGAAAAACGTAGGCGTCCGTACGGACGGCGAGGCTTTTCAACGCAGCAGAAAGGAAAAAGAACAAGCAGAAGAATCGCGGTTTATTATTGAACCATTCCTTAGGGGTCGCGCAGTAATAAGTTACCTAGAATAGGCGAAGTTATTTTGTG
>CAZNSK010000200.1:0-9867 GCA_964575505.1 uncultured Phaeodactylibacter sp. | reverse complement strand
AGCTCGCCGAGCAGAAAAGCGTACATGCTCTCCCGGACTTCTTTGTTGGGGTAGTGCAATACATATTCGCCCGTCAGGGGGTTGAATGATTTTACCGTCAGGTATCCGGATTGGAACAGCAAAGGCACAAGCGCGATATGGTCGAGGTCGAAGTGCTCGAAAATAAAGCTATTGATGGGCACTTCTTCCATGGCATAAAGCTGTTGCTGACGCATCTGCTCAACAATCAACCGGGGCGTGCCGCTAGCCGACCAAAAATTAACGAAAGCTTGCTGGTCTAGAAAACTGAGTATGCCAAAAGGATTGTAAACTTTACGCCGGCCATCCCAGGAATAGCCGTTGTACCATTCCCGGATATGATCGAGCAGTGCTTCAGCGGAGAGCTCCAGTGCCTGCCTGGCAGCTTGCAGGTGGGGCGCGAAGTAGTGCTTTAGCTCCGATGGCGTGTAGCCTGTCAAGGTGGCATAAGCGCGGTGCAGGGTAAGGTCGGAAAGGTTGTTCAGGTGCGAAAAAATGGAAACTTTTGAAAATTTGGAAATACCGGTGATGAAGACCAGGCGCAGGTGCTCGTCGGCGCTTTTGAGCACGCCGTAGAACTCGCGCAGCAGGTCGCGGTTGGCTTTGGCCCGGGCCATATCGTCTTCGTTGAGGTAATCGGTGATAGGCTTGTCGTACTCGTCTACCAATAGCACGACCTGCCCGTGCTTTTTGGCGGTCTCACTGATGAGCGATGCAAATTGAGCCTTATAATCGCTACCCCTCAAACCTACCCCGGATTGATCGGCTTGTAGCCGGAGGTGTTCCATCAGAGCCGTCTCTAGCCCTGCCTGATGGTAGCTCATCGCCTCAAAGGAAAAGTGCAGCACCGGGTTCGTCTGCTGCCAGTCCCAGCGGTCTGCTATCCACAGGCCCTCAAACAGCTCGCGCTTGCCTTCAAACAGGGCTTTGAGGGTAGAAACGAGCAGGGACTTACCGAAGCGGCGGGGGCGGGAAAGGAAGTAGGGCTTGCCCATAGTGACCATACGGTGGATGAGCTCGGTCTTGTCCACGTACACATAGCCGCCCCTGCGCAGCTCACCGAAGTCTTGTATGCCGATGGGTAGTTTTTCCATGAGTACAAAAATAGGAAATTTCTAAGGGTAATGCACGTCTTATAACACCGCCACTTCCCAGCCCCCAATTCGCCGCTCCTGCGCATCAAAGTGCAGCCCGATGCCCAGGATTTGCTGCCCGCTGTTGCGGAAGCGCCGGGCGTAGTCGCGCTCCCGGATTTGCTGCAGCGCCTCCGCCGCCGATTGGTGGATTTTGAACTCGAAGACATAAACCGCTTGCGGCATTTGAACGATGGCATCGGCACGCCCGCGGGCAGAATGGACCTCGCTTTGGCAGTACAGCCCCAGGTAGTTGAACAAGATGTGCACCAGCCCGTGGAACAAGCCCTCGGAGGTTTTGTCGAAGGCCTCGTAGGGCAAATCCCCCAGTACGCTATCCAGGATATCGCGTACCTGATCTAGGTTGCCCTCGGTGAAGGCCTGCTGCAGATCATGTACGGTGCGGCCGGTATTCTGGTGGGCCGGACCTGGGGAGAGCTCGCCGAGCAGAAAAGCGTACATGCTCTCCCGGACTTCTTTGTTGGGGTAGTCGAGCTTGAAGTAACCGGTCCAGGCATCCACCTCTTTGACCGTAAGGTAACCGGTTTGGAAAAGAAGGGGAACAAGGGTTAGGTGCTCAATGTCATACTGCTCAAAGGTCATACTGCTGACCTCAATGCCTTCAACTTCAAAGAGTACCTGTTCCCGCATTTGGTTAATCAATAAGCGGGGGCTGCCCGTGGCCATCCAGAAGTTTTGAAAACGCTTGATTTGCAGGAAATTAAGAAATCCAAATGGGTTGTACAGAAAGTGGCTACCATCCCAGGAATAACCATTGTACCAGATACGCAGGTTGTCCAGCAAGGCGGGCATACTGACCCCCAGCTTGTCCCTTGTAGCTTCGAGTTGCTCCTTGAAATAACCTTCCAATTCCGCCTGAGTGTAGCCAGTCAGGCAGGCGTAGGTGCCGTCCATCGTGATGTCCAGCAGGTTGTTGAGATGAGAAAACAGGGACACCTTTGAAAATTTGGAAATACCAGTGATGAAGACCAGGCGCAGGTGCTCATCGGCGCTTTTGAGCACGCCGTAGAACTCGCGCAGCAGGTCGCGGTTGGCTTTGGCCCGGGCCATATCGTCTTCGTTGAGGTAATCGGTGATAGGCTTGTCGTACTCGTCTACCAATAGCACGACCTGCCCGTGCTTTTTGGCGGTCTCACTGATGAGCGATGCAAATTGAGCCTTATAATCGCTACCCCTCAAACCTACCCCGGATTGATCGGCTTGTAGCCGGAGGTGTTCCATCAGAGCCGTCTCTAGCCCTGCCTGATGGTAGCTCATCGCCTCAAAGGAAAAGTGCAGCACCGGGTTCGTCTGCTGCCAGTCCCAGCGGTCTGCTATCCACAGGCCCTCAAACAGCTCGCGCTTGCCTTCAAACAGGGCTTTGAGGGTAGAAACGAGCAGGGACTTACCGAAGCGGCGGGGGCGGGAAAGGAAGTAGGGCTTGCCCATAGTGACCATACGGTGGATGAGCTCGGTCTTGTCCACGTACACATAGCCGCCCCTGCGCAGCTCACCGAAGTCTTGTATGCCGATGGGTAGTTTTTCCATAGATATAAAGATAGGAAATTTAAAGGATGGGCATCCTCACATCACTGTATGGCGTAGCCTCGCTATTTTTATTCCTGATGGTTTCTGTAGGGTGTGTAATCACAGGAATTCCCAAGATTCTTTTAATCCATCTGAATGCAGACCGTCTGGATTCAAAAGTATCACTTCTATGTTGAATATCTGTCTGGGGTTTTCCTCGCATTAACCTAGGTTTAAACGGATATTTAGCCTAGAAGGATAAGGGATTCCAAGCATAAAATCAACAACAACCTACCCCTGTTCGTCGTAGGCTACGCCTACGTCGCTCCTTGCAATCTCCTACCCCCAGCTCACCTCCGCCCCCGGCAGTACATCATAGCACCCCCGGCTGCGCCGCTTGAACAGCTTACGGTTGTACGGGTCATCCCGGTTGACCTCATGCTTGGAGAGGATACTGTTGACATATTGCCGCTTGCGGCGGTAATCCGGGAGTAGCGACGGGGGCATTTCTTCAATGAACTGCATGAAGTCGTCCATCAGCAGGCAGCGTTCGGGGGCAGGGTCATTTGGGGCAAATACATCAAGGCGTATAGCGTTGAGCATGTTGTAGAGGAAAAACTCCATGCTCTTGTGGTTGATGATGTACAGGCGGCCATCGTAGCGGCACTGCCCGGCGGAAGGGGCCAGCTTGGGGTACCAGGTTTCCAGCAGGAACTTATTGAGCTGCCGGCGGTCGTAGCCCAAAATCAGGTGCTGCAAAGCGGTGCGCCCTAGATTATCCTGCCGGTTGCGGCTGGCATCTTGGTCCAGGAAGTAGTAAAGCATGTCGATTTTGCCATGCTGCGCGGCAATCATCAGGCCAGTCATGCCTTCCGCCGCATCCGGTATATCTACGCCAAACTTGCTGACGATGCGCTCCACCTTTTTCCGGTTTTTGTTGCGCACATGGTTAGCCAGTTGTTGCTGTGCTTTCTGGTACTCGCCCAAGTATTGCTTGGCCGGGCCGTAGTTCAATTCCTCATGCAGCCGCTGCACCAGTGCAATGCGGTGCCGCGTGCGGGCAAACAAAAAGAGGCGCTCCACGTCCTGCTCCGTATGGCTGGCTTCCGGGTCGAATATCCGCTCTGCCAGCAACTCTGCTTCCTCCGCCCCCACAAACTCAATGCCGCGCAAGCGGGCCCGGATGGCTTCGGCCTGCTCAAATTTGCCCTGCAGCTCCAAGCGGCGGGCTTCTTCCAGCCACTCCTCCTCGTCGCTAGCCTGTTTTTCAATCTTTACCTCCTCTTCCGTCTCCATCACGCCGAGGAGTTGCAGCAGCTCATTCTTAGTTTTAGCCTCTACGATGTGGACGTTCTGCACGGCGCGGGTGAAGGCCACGTACAGGGAGTTGATGTAAAATTTGTAAGCCTCCTGATCCTTGTTGGTTTTATCCTTAGCACGGGCGTACCGCAGGTTCTCATCCAGCAGGTCGGCTTCGCTTACGCCTTTGGCAATAGTGCGGAACTCGCCGTCGTGGTCGCTGATGAAATTAACCAGAATGATGTTTTCGTACTCTAATCCCTTGGCTTCCTGAATAGTGAATACCAGTGGTGTCTTGAAGTCCTTTGATACGCGGGCCTTCTGTTCCTTATCCAGCACCAACACCGCAAATTTGGCCGAGTCCTGCGTGCGCTTATTTAGCTCTTTGCGCACCTTGCTGCTATCGGGATAAAAGTGGATTTTCCCTTCTTTATCCGCTACGGTGTTGATCAGGTAGGTGCTCTCCTTGTCGATGGACCCAAAGCGGGCATTCTTGATTTTTAGCAAGTCGTTAGACAGCTTGGTCACCTGCCGGGAGTTGCGGTAGTTGGTCTTGAGAATGCGCAGCGCGCTCCCTTTTAAGTCCTGATTGAAGAATAAGCTTTTGATCTTCGACCAGGAGAAGAAGTTGGGGTGCACAATCTGATTGGCATCCCCGCTGAGCAAAAAGTTGCCGGGGGTCTTCAGCGATTTCAAAATCAACAGCAATTGGATATTGGTAACGTCTTGCACCTCATCTACGATGATGAAGTCGTACTTCGGGGCCACCTGATCCATATACCGATAGGCAACCATATTGCTGTCGTAATAGCCCCCCTCCTTCAGGAAGCGCAGGTAACGTTCAAACAGGTCGTACACTTTGCCCCGCTCGCTGCCCAGAAAAATGGACTGCTTGACGCCGAGTTCTTCGTAACGCTCCCGGCTAAGGAATTCAGCGTCCGTCACCGAGCCCGTCAATACTCCTTTGAATTCTTCAAATAGCTTGTAAGGCTCTTTGAATTTGAAACGTTGCCGGGGCCCGCGTTCGTACCAGCGCTCAAAGCTGCGGTACTCTAGCTCTTTGCCCTTCGGGATTTGTATCCCCTCCAGGTATTCCCGGAAAGAGAGGAAGTCAATCTCCTGCTTCGGGTTTTCGTACCTGTACGATTCATAGATGCGCTGCGCATTTTCTACCAAATAGGGAGAAAGCGAAACATAGGCTACGTGGCCGGGGTAGCCCTTCATCTTCTCCAGCGTCAGCGCCGTCTTGCCACTTCCTGCAGAGCCGATGATAATGAGGGGAGCAGGCAGGTTGTAAATTTCCTCCTGATCGCTATCTAAGGAGATGACCTTGTCCAGCAAATGAAACCGCTTGCTTGCTTGGTTGACATACCGTATCGGTTCTACGGCATCTTCTTCCACATCCTCAGGGCCTGCGACCTCACTAAAGTGGTTCTCTTTTACAGAAGCACCTCTCAAAAACCGGGACTTATCGTACTCGTGGTTGGGGATAACCTCCAAAAGCAGGATGTAGGTTTCGCCCTCATGCTTCGCAAATTTGAACAGCAACCGGTTCTCGCGGTCGAGCTTAGCGCGGAAATAGCCGAGGTGTTTGATTTTTTTAACTTCTGCTGATTTGAAGTCTCCTTCCCTCAGCATTTTTTCTACTTTTTTTAGCTTACTGCTTAAGCCTTTTGCAGAGAATTCATTGTATTTTAAAAGCTGCATGCCTGATTGGTCAATTATGGATTAGATGTAAATTGCTGTAAATCCTAAAGTAAAGCAAAATCCGACTGAATATCACTGGATAAGCTTTACATTTGTTTCCAGTCATGATAACTACCGTGTAACAAAAGTTTCTTAGCGCAAATCCACTGAACAAAAGCTTGAAACTTATTTATGTTACACGATAATAACTGTTAGCGTATAAAAATATCGATATGCCTAATGCTCACATGCCACCCGAATTTCTGCAACCTTGCCTGCTCAGTATCGAAGAAGCCGTGCTGAAGGTACACAAAGAACACCCAAGGCTGGAAGACAAAGATGTGGAATCGGTCTTTGAACAGCTGCAGCGGTTTTTCAAAAAGCTCGCCGGAGGGGCAGAGCTGGAGGAGCCTCATTCTACGATTACCCGGAAGCAGGCCCTGATTGAGTCGATTACCCTGGCACTTGCTGTCCGTGAAGAGTTCGGAGCAGATGAGCATTTGCTCCAAAATGACCAATATACACTGGGAGGCAGAACCATTCCGTATCTGGAAATGCTCTACGCCACTGCTTTTACCTATCTGCAACGCTCCGCCCGCTTTTGGCGCAAGGAGAGAGGGAAAAGAGGCTACCTGAGTTTCATTGCGAGCCAGCTGCCGGAATAGGAGCTGTAGCACAAGGTTTTACTTGGTTTATAGTCTGACAACCACAGAAAAATCTACTGCTACCTTTGATCCTTGTTTAGGATTTAGCCTGCCGCTGAACAACCGGAAATGAAGGGTTCAGCCATTCACCAGCGCGAAGCTCCCAAAGTTATTTTATATCAATATTGGTAATCTGTTCTTCCAAATGGTCGAGGTTGTTTTGAATGATTGCCTAGAGGATCCCTATGTCAATCCCGAAGTATTCATGTACAATTCTATTCCTAAAGCCGATTATCCTTCGCCATTCAACTTTAGGGTTGTTCTCCTGAACCTCTTTGGAAATACGATTGGCAGCCTCCCCGATAATTTCAAAATTCCGAACAACAGCATCTACCCGCATTTCATCATTTTCAAATGCAACCCTATCCAATCCTCTTGTATACCTTTTTATTTTTACGATACTTTCAAGGATGTCCTCCGCTAAAAGACGGTCAGAACGCTTAGACATAAGCCAGGTCTTTTTCGATAACCCGGAAATATTTTTCTTTTAGCCCACCCTTAGATACCAAGTCTATTTTCACATTCAATAATGCTTCCAGCTCATCTGCCAAATCAATGAACTCGATTCCGATCGGACGGTCAAAATCTACTAAAATATCAAGATCGCTTTTATCGGTGTTTTCTTCTCTGCTGACAGAGCCGAAAATAGCCATCTCTTTTATTCCGTATTTTGAAAATAGCCGCTCTTTCGAACCCGCCAGTTCATGGAGAGTGTGCTGTTTCTTACTCCTTTTCATCCTAGCTTGTTTTAGTAAAGGGTTTTACTTTTACAAAATAACCGTTTTAGGCTAAAGCCTGTTCCTCTTCTGCGCCTAATTTATAGCTCCATTGAGCATTAATTAATCGGGAAAGCTGAAAAATAGCGGCTTCAAAATTGCCTAATTACGGTGTCCCAGGGCGATTTCCAACAATCTTGGGTGGTTAGGCTATAAAGCCCCGTACAAAAGAAAGGATCACAAATATTTATTCATCGCAGTTGCCGTAGGATCGCCTGAGCTTCTTCGTAAAATGGCGATCCTCCGGTAATGCTTTCCAGGGTAGCGCGGGCCTTGTCCGGAGCGTTGCCTTTCAAAAAACTCAGCGCCCGGTACCACTCCGCATAATCGGAAAGGCCAGGCGCCGCCGAACTGACTTCCGTAAATAAGCGCCGGGCTGCTTCCAGCTCACCGGTCTCCATGTTGGCAATGCCCAGGTAAAGTCGGGCTTGCTGATCTTCCGGGAAGGCTTCCAGGTAGTCTTCCAGTTGCACAGCAGCCTCAGCGTAGTCGCCGGTATTGAACGCTTGTTCAGTGGCGGCCCAATTGGTGGTAGTTGTACTCTTTTCGGAAAGCGCCAGGGGCGGGAACTCGGCGTACTCTTGGTATAAATCGGGCTGCATAAAAACAGGCCAGAGCACGAACAGCAAAACCGCTGCCGCCACTGCGGTTGCCGCCCAGCCTATCCAGCGAACCCTTGCTTTCGGACGAGCAGATTCTCCTTCCTGGAAAAAATCAGCTCCGGTTTGTTCCAGTTGGGCCCTGAGGGCAGCCCGGTCTTTTTGGTGGCTAAGGAGAAAAGCCATATCCCGCTGCAGGTCTACCTGTGCCCGAAGCTCCGGGTCGCGGTTCAGTTCCTCCTCAAAAGCCTGTTGATCTGCTGCACTCAGCTGGCCACTCAAATACTCATCTATGCGTTTGGACTCGTCCATGGCTTAATCGTTGTACTGTTCAAAATAAAGCTGACGCCAGCGGGAAAGACAGCGGTGCTTATTCTGGTAGACCGTATTGGCGGAGCTGATCCCCAGGTGTTCAGCGGTTTCCTCAACAGTCAGCCCTTCCGTCATCAGCAGCGTCAGCACTCTGCGGCATTGCTCGCTCAGGTATTGGAACACCTGCTCCAACCGCTGCTGCCGTTGCTGCTGCTGAATAGTTGCTCCGGCAGTTTCCCACGCTTCGGCTTCCTCTTCATATCGGCTGGCTTCCGCATTTCTTATGCCTTCGTCCTGCTTTTTTCCGGACAACCGGTCGTACCACCGCCTTTTGCAGATGGTCATCAACAACCCCCCAAAGGAGCCCTGAAAGGCTGCTCCGCGCAGACAGTACCGGTCGTAAATGGCCATGAGCGCTTCCTGGAAAAGATCCTGAGCATCGGAAGGCGTACCGCTGTTATTGCACACCCACTGACGAACGGCAGGCGCAAAAGCCTCGTAAATCTCCCGGATGCCCCGGTCGTCCCGTTCCCGTAATGCTTTTAGATAAGGTTGTGCGGCTGCCATGAATGGGCTTTTTGACAAGATAGGGCTTTTCAGCTAATGAGAAAGTTGTTTTTCTTAACAAAATCTTAACATTTCAGGGCGTAAGATTCTTCTTTGGCAGCGGATAAGGGGATGAAAACAGACAACAATCAATCAAAAATTAGAAGTCATGAAAACGTTATTTCAAATCATCTCTATCCTTGCTTTTGCAGCCACCATTACTTTTAGCAGCTGTGATAAAGAAGAACCGGCCACTGTGGCTGGCCCTAATCCGGAAGACTTCCATCAGTTACGGGAAGCAGCCATTCAGGTCCGCACTCAAACGGCAACTTTCCAGGCCGAAGACGGGCTTAATTTCCTTTCCGAGCGGGGTGCGGAGCTCAATATCGCTCCCGGCTGCCTTACCGATGGCAATGATGCAGCAACTGGTACCGTAGAACTGGCTTTTGTCGAACTCTACGGCCGGGGCAATATGCTGGCCACCAATAAGCCTACCATGGGCATTACGGAAACCGGAGCACTTGCCCCCCTCGTATCCGGCGGCGAATTCTTTGTGGAGGTCACTCAAAACGGTGAAGCGTTGACGCCGGGCTGCCCCATGATGCTGCGCGTGCCTTCCAGCCTGACGGGTGGCGGAGACCCGGCTATGACGCTTTGGGAAGGGCAGATTGACGCAGACGGGAATATCGCCTGGGAAGAGGAAAAGGAAGATGCCGATGGGCAGGGCGACCGCGTATTCGTGGAAGGAGAAGGCCAGCAGGCGCAGTACTATGTATCCTTCGGTGATTTTGGCTGGACGAACGTAGACCGTTTCTTCAATGACCCTCGCCCCAAAACCACACTTCAGGTAGCAGTTCCCGATGGCTACGATGCCGACAACAGCGCCGTTTACCTGTCTTACGATGGAGAACCGAACACTTTGGCCAAGCTCGATACCTACGACAGCGCCACTGGCTACTTCTCCGAGCACTATGGGCAAATCCCGGTCGGGCTGGAAATGCACGTCATCTTTGTCACCGAGGACGCAGGTCAGTACCGCTATGCCATAAAGGGCGTGACCGTTGCCGAAAACGATATCTACAGTTTCACCATAGGCGAGACGACTACCGGTACTGAGCAGAACCTGGTGGATGCCATTGATGCACTGCCGTAAAGTCGGCTTATATTTATAATCCCTGAACTTCGCTCCCGGGCCATCTGCCCGGGGGCTTTTTGCGCGTAAACGCTTACCTTAGAGAATATCAGTATTAGCATCAGACTGAAAACC
>CAZNSK010000199.1:0-9909 GCA_964575505.1 uncultured Phaeodactylibacter sp. | reverse complement strand
ATAGGGCAGTAACCGATTTGCCGGAGCCCGATTCGCCAACGATGCCCAGGGTCTCCCCCCGGTAGAGTTCGAAGCTGACACCCTTTACGGCATGGACCACCTCGGTATCGGTATGAAACGTGGTTTGGAGATTTTTTACCGTTAATAACTTATCTTTAGTCATGGGCCTGTTTTCCTGCCTGGCTGCTGCTGCGCCTGGCCAAGCCTAAAATTACAGAAAAATACCATCATGCAAAGAGTTCTGCTCCTCCTCCTTTCCCCATTGCTGCTTCTAGCTTCGGAGCGCCTCAACCTTACCCGCTACTGCTAATTGGCCAGGCCCCGCCCTGCCCTCCGGCGCTTGGGCCTGCTACATCGAAGAAGTTCCTCCCCTGCCTTATAAACAAGGCCCAGCGGCTATTCTTCTAGCAACCGGGCCTTGAGCAGTAGCGGGCAGACGCAGGCTTACCGCAGTATGGTCACGTCTCCCCGGATGATTTCCCCACTGCCGATATCCAGCCGGAGTATGTAGTAATAGGTACCATCCGGCAGATTAGTACCATCTGAATTCTGCCCCTGCCAATCGTTGCTGTAGGGCTTAGCTTCGTAGACGATGTCCCCCCAACGATTGAAAACAATCAATTCGTTATTAGGGTACTCGTCGGGGTTGAGCAGCAACTGGTCAAAGACTAAGTTGTCATTCAGCCCGTCTCCGTTAGGCGTAATGCCGTTGGGCACTTCAATATCGGCGCTGTCGCGCAAAATCGATACCTGTACGGAGGCACTATCGCAGAGCGTCGGGCAATCGGCATTGCACAATACGTACTCGAAGGCATCATCTGCTGGCGCAAATAAAGTCTGCTCAAGGGTATAGGACACCTGCCCGTCACCCAGGTCCATGACCATACCCAACGCCGGCGGCACTACAACGCTGAAGGTAAAGTTAGGCACACCCGTCAGTACATCATTGGCAATCAATGTAGCTTCTGCCTGATTGGAGCCTTGATCAACTTCCATGATATCGTTCTGAGCTTCCGGTGCCAGTTGGGGCACTACCGTAATGGTAGCCGAACTGAAATCCGGGCAACCTTCCTGAGAAAGCGTCCAGGTCAATTCCACCGGTTCTTTGCCAAGCCCCGTAACCTGCGTACTGCTAATGGCATCGTCCACAAGCGTGCCATTGCCCGCAAGGGTCCACTGCCCGGTTACGCCTTCCGGCAAGTTGGCGCTCACAAAAGCGGCACCATCACAGGTCACGCTGTCTACCTGAGCAGCGGCGTCCGGCAGGCTCTCGTCGGGCAGAATGGAAACCACCCCGGAAGTATCAGAGCAGCCGGTATTGGTATTGGTTACGATGAAGAGGTAATCGCCTACTTCGTTTACAGTAGCCATCAGGTCGGAAACGGGCATCGGGGGCATGCCCATGCCTCCAACGACTACCCACTCGTAATCGTAAATCATGCCTTCGGAAGAGCCGGCACCATCCAGGGTCAGGGTATCTCCGCAACCCAGGATGTTATCTTCTGCCGCACCCATGGCGACCGGCGCTTCCGGGTCGAGCATAACAATTACGGTATCCGTTGCCTCGCAGCCGTTCTCGGGGTTCGTAACGGAGACCTCGTACGTCCCGGCGGCGTCAACATCGACAAGCAAAGATCCGGTAGGCGGAGCAACCGTCCCAGCTTCGCCTGTCCACGCGATTTCAAATTCACCATTATTGCCAAAGGAAGAGGCATCGAGGGTGACCGTTAGGCCAGGGCACCCAAGCAGCGCAGGCATAGCAATCTCTCCTTCCGGAGCAGTGGTATCTGCGGCGACTTCAAACACGACGGTGGAGTCGCATCCCGTGAGGTTGGAAGTCAGGGTCAACTGATAGGTGCCCGGTGCGTCTACGTTAGCGGTAAGGCTACCATCTACCGGCGTGATGCCCCCGCCGTCTACCGGCACCCATTGGGTAGTGAAGTCACTCGCATCACCCGAAGGTGCTGCACTCAACAGCACAGCCTCCGAGTTACAGGTAAATTCATCTGGCATCTCCTGCACCACCGCCGGCGCATCGACATTCTCACTAACGGTGACCGTATCTACTGCCGTACATCCGGTCGCGGTATTGGTTATCATAAACTGATACAGGCCGGGCTCGCTGACATCCAGGGTGGCATCAGCCCCTAACTCCATTCCAGCTGTGTCCATCCAGCTGTAAACCGTCGTATCCGGGATAAAGGTGGAGCCGGAAGCATCCAACGATAAGGTGGTATCCTGGCAGGTGATCGTCTCGGTATCGCTCGACAAAACGATTTCCGGGAATTCCCGAATGTCGTTGACCACCAATTCGTTTTCGCCTACGCAACCGGAGGCTGTATCCGTCACCATCAGCGTGAAAGTACCAGGCTGCAGTACACCCACCGTGCTGACATCAGTGCCGGCGGCCACACCGTCTGACCATTCGTATACCAGGTTACTGCTGTCGAGGAGCGTATCATTAGCCAGGCTTACCTCCACATTAATTGTATCAGGAGCATTGCAGTCGTATTCGATCACCCCAATATCCGATGGCGCACCGAATACAATCTGCGGCACTTCGCCTTCTGCAGTGACTTGTGCGGGCACGGATGCATTGGTACAACCATTTGCCGTATTCACCAGCAATAATCGGTAAATCCCTGGCAGGGTGACGGGCACTGTCTGTTGGTCAGGCCCCATGACGAGGGTATCCACAACGGTGCCACCTTCCAATATTTGCCAGATGTATAGGATATCGGACCCGGTGGTGGAGTTGGATCCATCCAGGACTCCCTCGTTATCCACACAATTCAGGCTGAGCTGCGTATTGGCGATGATGGCCTCAGGATCTTCCCGGTTGTCTGCAACAACGACCGTATCCGAGACTGCACAATTGGACACCACATTCGTAAGGGTAAGCACATAAATGCCCGGCTCTTCGGTGGTCAGGGTCGGCTGGGTTAAACCGGAAGAAGGCGTGCCCTCGATCGCTGTCCACTGATAGTCGACGGTGATGGTACTATCACTCATGGTAGAGCCAGAGGCATCGATCGTCACCTGTTGATTAATACAGTCAATCGCTAAATCCTCATTGGCAATTACCAGTTCGGGGGTATCATCGATTTCCTCGACTTCCCGTTCAATTGTGCGGGAGCAGCCGGTGGCATCATCGGTTACGGTTACTGTATAGAGTCCGGGTTCCGTCACCCGGGCAATAGTATCGTTGATAATTTCCGCGTAATCGCCTCCTCCCCACTCAATAGTGAAGGTACCACCGGGGAGATCAACACTCGCGGCGAAGGCAACCGTGTCCCGGTTGCAGTTGAGGTTTTGTGCCGGCGTCACATTCACCGTTGGCAGAAGGGTATCCACCATGACCTCTACGGTATCTGAAGACTGGCATCCGGAAATGGAATCCCGGACCGTCAGGACGTACAGCCCGCCGGAGCCGACCGGCTCCGTCTGATTGTTGCTGACTTCCGTATTGAAAGCTACACTAAACCAGGTATAAGTCAGGCTGGGCCCCTGTCCGGAAGCGGTGGCATCGAGCAGCGCCGTCTCACTGTCGCAACCAATCATGCCTTCCACGGTAGCAATTGCTGCGGGAGGGATGGTATCGAAACCGACGACGATGGAATCAGTAGCCGTACAGCCGGTCCCTTCGTCCGTAATGACCAGGTTGAAGGTGCCGGGCACAATGACAGTTGGCGTCAGCAAATCCTCTGTGCCAGGCTCAAGTTGGCCACCGTCGGGCGAAGTCCACGCTGCAAGGACAGCATTGGGGTTGGCATTCGAGACGATCGCATTCAGCTCTACATCGTCGCCATTGCAATTGATCGCAGGCATGGGGTCGTCCTCAATCATCACGGTTGGCAACTGCGCCTCCTGAGAGACGACGGTCGTATCGGTCGCCGTACAGCCGTTTTCGTTATTCGTCACCTCAAAGATGTAAGTGCCCGCGGTACTTGTGGAGAAAGACTCCCCACTAGCCACTTCGGCCCCCGATTGATCCAGCCACCGGGCGGTATAGTCCAGGACATCTTCGGCAACAAAGCCATTGAGGTTTGCGGCGTCGTTGCAACCAACGAATACAGAATCCGTGCCGGGGCTGGCCAGTATAAACGGCGGGTCAATATCCCGGTCAATAGTAATGGAGTCTGTGACGCTGCAATCCGAATCAGTATAAACGATGGAAATAACGTAGGTACCGGAATCGGAGACCATCACCTCCCGGGTTTCGGCCGTGAAGTTATTGGGGCCCGTCCAGGTGTAATCCGCTCCGTCCACTTCTTCTACAGAAAGGGTTACGGAAGGGTTGTTGCAATCAATGGCGTCCGAGCTGGCCTGCTCAAAGACCAAAGGCGGCACATCGGGCTCCAGAAGCACAAGGGTATCCCGTACCACGCAGCCACTGCTGTCATCCCGCACTTCCAGTGTAAAGGACCCTGGCCCGAGCCCCAGCAGGAAGCGGGAATCCGTGGCGCCGCAAATCTGGCCGCCTCCGAAAGACGTCCACTCGTAAACCACATTGGGATTTTCTGAAACCTCCGTCGCCATAGCGCTGATAAAGTTAGCATTGGCACAATCCCCGCAGTTGGCGACCCGGTCGGGCCCCACGTCCACAAACAGGTCTTCTCCGCCAACCGGCACAAAAATCGTATCCGTAAGCGAAAGCCCCGAATTGTCCAATATGGTGACAACGACCTCGCCGGAGCACAGGAAGCGGGCTAGGTTGCCAAATTGAGGCGGGGAAGTCTGCCAGCTAAACGTATAGGGCGGCACACCGCCGGAAACCTCCAGCTGCACTTCGCCATCGCATACGCCGGGGCAGCTCTCAGCGGTTACAATTGCGGTATCCAGGAATATTTTATCGTTAATGCAGAGTTCAGCCGGCACATCCAAAAGGCTACCAGTGCCATTGGAGGTCGTTACCGAAGGCGCAGGCGTTTCGTTGACCGAAATGGCGTAACAAGTATCCGCCGGCCCCAGCAATTCGAAACACATTTCGAAGATAACGGCAGAATCGACCGCAAACAGAGGCTCAACGCTGGAAAAGTCAATACACGCTGCCCCCACCGGTTCCGCGTCAAGGTTGAAGTTGAGGTTAGGAACCTCTCCCGGGTCCACAAATTCCACGAAGTTGAGAGAGCCTGGCGCCCAGTTGATGCAAAAACTAGCGTCTGTAATCTCTTCAAACTGCCCAACCTGGAAGGGCACGCAAACCGTATCCCTCAGATCGCCTTCCACTTCGCCCCCTATCAGCCAAAAGCCATCCGGGCTCAGGATGCAGAAATCCCCGCCGACCCCAGTCAGCCCGACATCTTCACCGTTGGAGCCTGTAGTGACGACTTCGGCTTCCAGGGGGTCACTAGCGATTTGTATCAGGTCGCAAGTACCCGCCAGGTCTTCGTTATCAGGTATCTGAAAACAGAGGGTGAAGATGTTTTCACCGTCGGGCAGGGTGACCGGCGTATTCGCTTCCCAATCGAACAGAATCTGTCCGTTGCCAAATCCGATGAAGTTGAAGTTGGCCGCCGTTGCATCCGGCAGGGATAGGTTCTGCAGCCCTCCGACCAGGAGGAACTCCAGGTGCTCCGGCTCAAAGACCAGGCTGAAGCTCATGGACTCTACATCGGTGAAATTATTGACAGAAAAATCAAAGCAGAGCGTATCCCCCGGCTGGCCTTCCAGCCCGCCAGTAATATCCATGACTACCCCGGGGGGCTGTTCCACAGCTACTTCGCAGTTGGTGGGGTTGATGCCTATATTGTTGCCGTTGTTGATGACGCCTATATCGCTGTTGTTATTGATAAACTGGAAGGGGCTGTTGCCGCCCAGGCCTCTTACATCGAAGCAAACCTCAAACAACACATCCCCCTCGGCATAGGTCTGAGGCGAGCCATCCCACTCAAAGCCAAGCACCCCGTTTTGAACATTGAGCTCATTGAAATTCGTAGGGTTAACACCGGGGATGGTAAAGCCTTGCACATTGGTGTAGTCCAGAATCCCCGGGTTCCATTCCATCAGGAAGCCGAGTTCAGTTACGTTCTGGAAGTTGGAACCGGCTTCAACGGCCACGCAAACCTGATCATTCAGCACGACGGGGTCGCCGCAGTTGGCGCTGATTTGAACGCCCTCGGGGTTACAAGTCGCAACTTCGATGAGGCCCGGGTTTTGACCGACCAGGATTTCAGAGAAGCCGCCGCCAAACTCATTGGTTGCTTCGGGCTGAAAGAAGGGCTGCCCGGGTTGCTCGTCCGCAATGGAGATTTCAATGTCCCGCGAACAGGAGCCCGGCTTAAGCCGCAAGCATAGCTGGAAGATCAAAGTAGAATCCGGTACAGAAAGGATATTATCCGGTGGCGGTGCTGTCCAGGTGACCGTGATGCTCCCTTCCTGTACCCCCATAGCATTTATTGGTGTACCAATGCCCTGCAGGTTAAAGTTGGGCAGGTTTTGGGGTACAATAGCACTTTCAAACGTAGCGTAGGTAGAGTCCCATACTACCGGAAACTGAAAAGAAGAAAGGCTGTCCAATCCCGATACCGTAAAATCGAGGCAAACCAGGTCTCCTTCATTGCCCTGCTCATTGGAGATATCCACGATAAATGGTCGTACACAAGTAGAAATGAAGGCCGGTTCCACGAAAGTCTGTGTGTTTACGCAAGCACTGTTGTCTTTAGTGGTGTAGCGGTCGGGGCCCACCGTAACCCCGGAGGCGCTTCCGTAATCGCCAATTGCCCGCAGGCAAAGCTGAAAAATTACCGGCCGGCACTGATTATTGCAATCGTCCAGCGTGACCCCATCACCGTTGTTGATGGTATTGCAATCCTCCACCTCCCATTGCATGTTCAGGGTGCCGGCGTTGGTCAGGGTGAAATTGCTGGCATCCAGGCCAGGCAAGTCAAAGCCAGTCACCTCAACAAACTCAAAGGCAGTGGAATCCCAGAGCATATTGAAATCGGTAGTGGCGATATCGGAAAAGTTTTGTACCGTCACATCGATACAAAACGTCTCATCCAGGCAAGGGGGCTCTTCGGGCTGCTCGAAGTACATGGTATAAGCCACGTTTTGAGCATTGAGCAGCAAGCCTCCCCAAATTGAAAGCAATAGCGAAAGCAGAAGGGTCCTTTTTTTCATGAGGGAATCGAGATTGGGAAGTATGATCTGAAATTTCATGGGACTAGCATAGTTTTAGCGGTCCGCAGTCTCATCGGCCCGTATGTATTAATGCAGTAAATAGTGTTTATCCATTTGGTACGGAACGGGGTTTACCGGTACAGCGACATGGTAAGGTTCAGCTCATGCGTAGACCCGGCGGTGGGGCCGAAAGAGCTGAAAGAATAATCGAAACCATAACCTATCCGGAAGGTATTATCGAAGCCCGCCGTGTCTCCCAGTACAACGCCTGTTTCAAGGTGGGCATTGCCTGCGGTTGAAGCGCCGGCCCCTACCCAAAAATTGACGGGGGTGAAATACCGCAAATTGAAGTCCACATTTGAAGGAGCGCCCTCCGTATACTTAACCCACACAGAAGGCTCGAGAAAGCTGTTGTTGTCGAAGAAAAGGTAATAGCCAAACATACCATAATAGTGCTGTACCCGTTGGGTGCTGTACTCCCCCTGATCATTCTGAAAGGTGAGGTCGAGCCCGAATACCTGAGGGACCGAAAGCCCGCCGTAGAGCATATTATCGTTGCGGCCTACCATACGGTAGTAATACAAGCCTACCCCGACATCGGGGAAAAACTGGCTTTGGTCAGTGGTGCCGATGACATCGCCCTGCTCCCGCAGGCGGATTTGCGTGGCATCCACCCGGAAGTTGACAGCACCGGCGCTCAGCCCTACGACGAAGCCACCCGTTTCGGGGTCACCGGAGACGATGCCGGCAATACGGCCGTAGGCCCCGGTAAAGCCCGTGGGCCCCGTCTGATCGTTAATGACATGGCCGCCTGCCATGAATGTCACCCCCGAGCCCTGAGTGTGAATGTAAGACCCCCGCAGCGTCTGCGTAGTCGGTGCATTCTCAAGCCCTACCCATTGCGCACGGTAGGAAGCGCCAAAGGAAATATTCTGGTTGAAGGCCAAAAAATCACTTTCGACAGCAGCCGGATTAATGACGGTGGCGTTTTCGCGGTACTGCGTAAACAGGGATAGCTGCTGTGCACCGAGGGTGGAAATGTTTACGATGGCAGCCAACAAGAATAGCTTATGCTTAAGTCGCGTCATGGGATAAGTTTTTGAGATGCGCAAATTTAGAAAATTTATACGCTCAGAAAACGAATGATCTGTTATTAATTAATAAAAATCACATATAAATTTTTCCAAGATGCGTAACCAGGCACACAACAAGCTGTTCCGCTATTCTGGGGTAGGAAAGCTAAAAAAGAAGAGGGGGGCTGTGGCTTTTGCACTAGCCACAACGATAGGAAACCACGCTGTGAGGACAACGATGATCCAACCTCAATCCGTTTTTGTAGTTTGTACCTCTCTAAGCTCTTGGGGGCGCAAGGCCCACTTTCCAAAACCGGGCTAACATTGCCCGGATGGACAACCTAACGGCTGATTAAGCCGCATGGAAAGCCCGCAATATCGCTTCGGAAAGCGAGATCAAATTTAGTGCATTGGATTTAGATTAGCGTATTTTATCTATGATAATTTTCTGCTCCGGCGGGGCCGGCTCGCATTTCTAAAACCGACATACCCACTAGCTCTAAAAATAAAACCTTGCAAATCAACTAATAGTATATATAAATATAAATTATGTGATTTAGGAAGTGCAACGAGCGGCAAAGTGTTAAACTTTGTCGGTGCTGCGCTGCTACCGGCCCAAGAAGTAAGGCGCATCGATGACGCCTGGCCCTGAACCGGGTTGGGCAACAGCATAGACGAAGCCTTCGTGCAGGCCGTAGCCGCCGTACGCCCCATCCCGGTTGAGCGCCAGGAAGCAGACTTGAAAATCCTCGTGCCCTTTTTGCTTTTTGATAACCCGCTGAACGGCTTCTTTGCAGGCCGCTTCGGGCGAGCGGCCCTGCCGCATCAGCTCCACTACCAGAAAGGCGCCACAGGTTTTCAGAATGGCTTCCCCCATACCGGTAGCTACGGCACCGCCCACTTCATTATCGACAAACAAGCCGCTGCCGATTATGGGGGAATCGCCCACCCGGCCGTGCATTTTATACGCCAGCCCGGAGGTCGTGCAAGCCCCGGAAAGGTTGCCCTGCCGATCCAGCGCCAACATGCCTATGGTGTCGTGGTTCTCAATATTTATTATAGGCTGGTACTTAGCCTCTTTTTTCCAGGTTTTCCAGGCCCGTTCTGCTTCTTTGGTCAGCAGGTTTTCGGGCGAAAAGCCTTGCTCAATGGCAAAACGCCGGGCACCAGCACCGGCCAGCATGACGTGTGGGGTCTCCTCCATCACCTTACGGGCCACCGATATGGGGTGCTTGATATCCTGAAGGAAACAGACTGCGCCGCAATCTCCGGCTGCATTCATAATGCTTGCGTCGAGCGTGACCTGCCCATCGCGGTCCGGGCGGCCACCGTAGCCTACCGACATATCCTCCGGATCGGCTTCGACCACCCTTACCCCTTGCTCCACAGCGTCCAGCGCGCTGCCTTTCTGCCGGAGCACCTCCATAGCAGCGGCATTTGCTTTGGTATTGTTCCACGTAGAAACCACGACGGGCTGCTGCTTAATCAAAGGGGAACCTGCTCCGAACGCTGACGGAGCATAAGCCATTCCTATCACACCGCTGAGGGTACGCTCAATAAATTTTCTTCTTGTTGCCATCCATTGATATTTGAAATAGTTCAGGAAGAGTTGTGCTCTACCGCGCATCTAATTTGCAAGCGAAAAGTACAAATTCTTACCGAAACCCCTGGTCAAAAGCTGAAGATTAGCGGGGCATCTACGGCCGGTGGTGCG
>CAZNSK010000198.1:0-9953 GCA_964575505.1 uncultured Phaeodactylibacter sp. | reverse complement strand
TTGGGGCAAAAGCGCCCGTCAAAAATGATGAGTTATTTATTTCTCATTCCTTAGGTAAGAAAAGCAACGCGGTTGTCCCAAAAGCGCCGCTTTGACAGCCCTACTCCAATCTTCTGGAAAACAAAGCGATCCACCAAAGATTTACGATTCAATCACTTTGACTCATTGAAGCAATATTACAAATAACCGCCTGTATGAAAAATTTCAAGTCGATCCTCATCACTTGTATGCTGGCCCTGGGCGCCTTTTCTGTAAGCGCGCAGGATATCCACTTTTCGCAGTTTTACCTCTCCCCCCTCAACCTCAACCCGGCGATGACCGGCGTGATGAACTGCAATATTCGAATGGTTGCCAACTACCGCAATCAGTGGGCAAGTGTCCTGAGGTCTAACGCGTATAATACCTATTCTTTCTCCTACGATCAGCGCATACCCGTCGGCCGGTACGACTACTTCGGCATAGGAGGGACATTTTGGGGAGATGAAGCTGGCGAAGCCAACTTTTCCACCCTTACCGGTAAATTGTCGGCTTCCTACAGCAAACGCATGGGCGGTTACCGGGACCAAGCCAACTACCTCGTCGTGGGTGCCGAAGCCGGCGTTGCACAGCGCAGCATTGACTTCCTGAAGCTCCGCTGGGGCCTGCAGCACGATGGGGAAGGCGGTTTTGATGGCTCTCTGCCTTCGGGTGAGGAATTGGTTTTCGACCGCGACAACTTTATCTTTGCCGATCTGGCGGCCGGCTTGCTTTGGTTCATGGTATTTGATGAGAATAACAGCCTCTACTTCGGTGGTGCCTTCCACCACCTGAACCGCTCCAATCAGTCGTTCAACTCCGATGATGAAGACTTGCTCTACAGCCGTTTCACCTTCCACGCGGGTGGTGAGTTTATGCTGGGGCGCCGATTCGGCCTGGTACCCGGCGTGATTGTGATGAGCCAGGGGCCTTCCTTCCAGGTGAATGCCGGTACGAGCTTTAAATTCCTGCTCGGCAGCGCACGTTCTAATCAGTCCTTCCAATTTGGCCTTTGGACCCGCGTGTCCAACAAAATTGAAAGCGGGGTGCTGAACGATGCAGCCATATTGTCTACCCGTTTCGACTATGAGAATTTCAGCCTTGGCTTCAGCTACGACATCAACGTATCGCCATTGCGTGAAGCCAGTAATGCCAACGGCGGCTTCGAGTTTGCCCTGGCGTATAAGATTTGTGGCATAGAGCGCCGCGGTGTTTACTGCCCCAATTTCTAAAGAATTACCACTTGCATGCCAGCAAATCGCCTTTCGTTTTTACAAGCGGAGGGCGATTTTGCGTTGAAAGCTTGGCAAAAACCGGCCAGCGGGTTATCTTCGTTTATGCAAGAGTGGGTTTTTGCCCCCGTTAAGCATTTACAATGCTATTGGATACTAAACCCGCTGCAAACCGCGTTACACCCCTTCTGATACGCACACGCTGACACCCCGGGTTTATCCCATAAACTAATTATATCACGCTTTAAACAGCAGGACTTATGTTTGGAGGTAACAACAAAAAAGAAAGCTCGACGACGAGCACCAGTAACACCGCCCCGGCTTCCAGTGGGCTCAACAGCCTGGTCAAAGGCACACTAGTAGAGGGGACGGTTAAGTCAGAAAGCGATATCCGCATTGACGGCACCATCAAGGGCAAGCTGATCTGCAACGCCAAGGTTATCATTGGCCCTACCGGCTTCGTGGAAGGAGAGATTCAGTGCCAGAATGCTGTGATCGAAGGGAAATTTGAAGGCAGCCTGCAAGTGTCTGCACTGCTTAATATCCGCGAATCTGCTGTAATCAGCGGCGAAGTCGCCACTGAAAAACTCATCGTTCAGTCCGGAGCGACTTTCAATGTGACTTGCTCTATGGGTGCAGGTGCCGCCAAGCGCAGTGTAGCTTCCAGCAAACCGGCCGCCAACCAGTCGGAAGCAAAATCCGGCAGCAACCCGAAAGCAAATAAGGCAGCAAGTGCCCAATCCTGAACATAAAAAGGAAAAGGAAAGAGAAAATGCGGAAAGCCCCCGCCAAAAAGTGGACGCCTACCTGAAGTACTCCGGTATGGCGATTCAGATGGGGGTGGTCATTTTGATAGGGACGTTCGCCGGGCAAAAGCTAGATACCTACTTTCAGACAGAGCGCCCCTATCTTACCGTTCTAATGGCGCTGCTTTCCATATTTGCCGCCCTTTATCTAACCCTTAAGGATATCTTGGTTCAAAACGGAAAAGACAAATGAGCGCCAAAGTATTCTTCCAACAGTTGGCGGCTGTAACGCTTTTGGCAATAGGCGCCGCTTATGGTTTGCTGGCTTTTCCGCAGCTGCAGGCTTACACTTACGTAGCCTTTGGCAGCCTGTTGGCATTTTTTCTGATCAGCATCATCATGTACGTTGCAGGCAGAAAGGCTGCCCTTAGCAAGAATAAACACAACTTTACAAATGTCTCCCTGGGCATTACGATGGGTAAGATTTTTACTGCCATCATCTTCATTCTGGGGTACGACCAATTGCTGGAGCCGGCATCGCGCTTTTTTATCATCCCTTTCTTTATAATGTACCTGATATACACTATATTCGAGACGTATGTAATGATGAAGCTGGGCAAGATGGAGCAGTGATGCCTGTCCTGCTGCCGCCAATCGCTTCGGCTGAATCAGCGCATCGCCCTTTTGTCCACATCTAAATCTCACCGGCAAGCAAAAACCAACAAACAAAAACATATGGTTAAAGGCAAAAACTTCCGCGCAACCGTCAACGAAAAGCACAACTTTGAGGAAATCAATGGGGAGCTTGACCTGATCACCACCGCTGACGGCCACTTCCACGTGATTAAAGACCACCATTCCTACAATGCCGAAGTGCTGAGCACCAACTATAATGATAAGCTTTTTGAGCTTAAGATCAACGGTGTAATTTATGAAGTCAAATTAGAGGATGAGTACGATCAGCTCGTCAAGCGGCTGGGGCTAACGGTGGCCTCTCAGCAGGTGGTTAAAGATATAAATGCGCCTATGCCAGGCCTCGTGCTGGAGGTCTCCGTAGAAGCTGGCCAGGAGGTGGAAGAGGGTACGCCCCTGCTTATCCTGGAGGCGATGAAGATGGAAAACGTCATCAAAGCGCCTGGTCAGGGTGTCGTCAAAAATATCAATGTCCAAAAGGGGGAAGCCGTAGAGAAAAACTACCTGCTGATCGAAATGGAGTAGTGCCTGCGGGTATTGCTGTCTTTGGGAGCCTTAGCGCCGGTTTGGAAGTGGGCACCAATGTTAATGCCGGCTTCAAACCGGCGCTCAGTGCCCCTTCTGCTGAGCAAATAGTGGCTATCGCACGTTATATTAAAAACATGTCGTATGCCGCTACCGCAAAACGCACGCTCGATCATCAACTACTGCCTTCTGTTTCTGGGGAGTAGTGCCCTGCTCGTGCTGCTGTTTACGGGCTTGGTTTACTATCTGGCTATTTCTGACCAGGAACGGGTCCCGGCGCTCATCGAACAGGTAACTAAGGACGAACTTGGTGCCGCCGCTACTTTCGACCACTATCGCTTCCAGTACTTTGACCACTTCCCTTTCCTGTCCCTTTCCCTTCGCAACCTGACCCTCCGCGACGCTGCCTTTGCACAGCACCGGCGGGAGTTGCTGCGCATCAAAGAAGTCGATTTGGTCTTCCAGCCCTGGCAGATGTTGCAGGGGGAAATTGCCCTCCGCAGCCTGGAAGTAGATAGTGTGCGCTTGCAGCTTTACAAAACGCCCTGGGGATATTCCAACTCGGCTTTTCTGAAAGACGGTGGGCAGCAAGGCGGATTGCCCGACAGTGCGAAAGCCGCCCTGGCCGACATGCGGGGCATTCAAATCAATGGGCTGTTTTTCGACTACCTGGATTCCGTGCGCCAGAAGCATCACCGGTTTGAGCTGAAGGCGGGCAAGCTGGATTTCGGTTGGCGTGACCAGGATTTGACGGCGCACCTGGAGGGCGAGGCCTATGTGCACGGCCTGGCCTTCAAGCCCCACAACGGGCCCTTTATGGCAGACCAAACGGCTGGCCTGACACTGCGTTTTGGTTTCCCGGATGGAGAAAAAGCCGTGGAATTACTGGAACCCTCTGCCATTGTGGTAGGGGAGGACCGCATCGCAGTATACGGCTGGCTGCAGCCCGGTACCCCCGGCTATTTGCACCTGGAAATCCGGACACCCGCCATTACGCTGGAGCGGGGGAAAGCGATTGTAGCCCCAAATATTCAAAAGGCACTGGCGAAGTACCAAATTGAAGGCCCCTTGCCCGTAGAAGTGATTATCGACGGCGAAACGGTGCCGGGGCAGCCCACGCCCCTAGAAGTCAATGTTCAGGCGCAGGGCCTGCAGCTTCAGACGCCCCAACTGCAGTTTTCCGACGCCGGCCTCAGCGCTACCTTTAAGAACGGCTGCGACACGGCTACCGTTATCACCCCGGAAACCGGCTGCCTGGAGATACAGGTGGATTCCGCCCTGCTGTTCGGGGCCCTGCCGGTACAGTTTTCCTATTTCAATGCCAATCTGAAAGACCCCGATGTTCAAATCAGCGGGGCATTGCGCACTCCCTTGCCCAAGCTCAACGATTACATGCCCCGGCAGCTGCTGCAGTTGGAGGGTGGTGCGCTCGGCCTCCGCTTCGAGCTCAGCGGCATTGCCAAAGACCTGGTGGATTCCACCGTGGCCCGCCCCCGGGTACAGCTTCGGGGAGAAGGGCAGTTGTCTGCTGGCCAACTGCGCCATTTGCCTTCGAGCCTTCAGGTTGCGGGTATCAATGGCCGCTTTTCGTTTGATGAGCAGGATTTGCAAATCCACCGGTTGTCAGCCGCAGCGGGGGAAGTGCCGGTGAAGCTCAGAGGGGCGGTCCGGGGCCTGGTCTCAGCAGCTTTTGGGAAACCTGCCGCCCTATGGGCCGATTTGGGGCTCCAAACGGACGAGGTCAACCTGAGCCGGTTTTTAGAAACCTACGATTTCAGCGCCGCAGCAGCGCTAAATGCCGATACCGCCGGCACCCAAAGCAACTTGGTCCGCGCTATTGGCCAACTCTCCAGCCAGTTCCAGGGAGATGTAGCTGTGCAGGCCAATGCCCTGCAGTACCAAGAGCTGTACGCCACCGATGTCGCTTTCCGGGCTGCCCTCCGGCAGCGCTGTGATGGCAATACCCCCTGCATCCGGGTAGAACAACTCCGGCTTACCGCCTACGGCGCTGTCCCACTGACTGGCACGGCCCGCCTTCGCCAATGGGGCGACCCGCAGCTGCAATTCAGCCTCGCCGCTAACACAAGCCTTGCCCAGCTACAGCCCCTTATGCCGAAGGGCCTGCTTCGGTTGCAAGAGGGCGGCTTCCGCATGGAGCTAAATTATCAGGGAGGGCTGCGCCCCTACGCTAAATTGAGCCAAGCGGTTTTGGAGGCCGGCCTCTACGGGCAAGTCCACCTCGATAGCGCTGCCCTGGCTTATTTGCCGCAGGGCTACAATTTTCAGCAGGTCAACGCCCGCATCCGCTTCGACCAAAAGCACCTTTACCTGGATACGCTATCGCTATTGCTTAATGGCAATTCGGCATGGGCAACTGGTCAGGTTGATGAAGTGCTGCCGTTCATTTTTGGCGAAGACCCACCGCGTTTGGATGCCTTTCTTTCCATCCAAAGCCCTAGCATCGACCTCAATACTATCGATTTCAAACAACGGCCTGCCGGCAAGCCCAGGGCAGAGAGCACAGTAGGCCAAACCATAGCCGCCGCCCTGGAAAAAGTACAGGGCCGGCTGCATATTCGGTCTGATACCCTGCAATACCGAGACCTGCGGCTGTCAAAAGTCTATCTGGAGAGTAACTTTCTCACCGACTGCGAGCGGCCGGGGGGCTGTGTGCACGTGGATACCCTGGAGGCCTTGTGGTTCGGCAATTCGCCTATGCGGGCCCGGCTCAAAGTCTGGCAGTTGCACGACCCGGTACTGTGGGCCGACGTCAAGGTCCGTATGCCGCTTCAGGAACTTAACCGGATGTTTGCACCCGGTCAACTGCGGTTCCGGTCGGGGGAGGCCCAGGTAGACTTTCAGTACGAAGGGCAGCCCCACCGCCACGTCGATGTACAGGAAGCCCTATTGCGCGCCGACCTGCGCGGGCAGGGCCATATTCAGCAGGGCGGCTTTACCTTTGTGCCCAGAGGCTACCGGTTTGACAGCCTGAATACTGATTTTTCCTTCGATGGGGCCGACCTGCACTTCGATGCCTTGTCGTTGCGCCTGAACAGCAACCGCATGGAAGGCAGCGGGACCATCTGTGCGTTTTTGCCTTTCCTGTTTTTCCCCGATCAAACCCTTAAGGCCAGCTTGGAAGTCTACAGCCCGCTCTTCGACATCAACCGCTTTCGTGCGCCGCAAAAGTTTCAGGAAGTCAGAGGCGGCAGAGCCGAGCGCCCCACCGCCATCACCCGGTTGGTCAATGCCGGGCTAAGCAACATAGAAGCCGATTTTAATATGCGCCTGGATACGGTTGTCTACCGAGATTTTCGGGCCAAAGGCGTGCAGGGGCAAGTGGAAATGGGCAAGGGGCGGGTCCGCTTTGACCAAACCCAGATGCAGCTGGCCGATGGCACCTTCCGCCTGTCGGGGGAAGTTACGGGCTTGGAGGACAATCAGCCCAACCTGGACCTCCACGCCCAACTGGACAGCACCGATGTGCAGGCTGCCTTTGTCGCGTTTGACAACTTCGGGCAAACCGCCCTGCGCCACCAGAACCTAAGCGGCCGGCTGTATGCTGACCTGCAATTTAAAGCTCGGGCCAATGCCAACTACGAACTCGACACCAATAGCCTGCAGGGCGTATTTGACCTGCGGCTGAGCAATGGGGCCCTGCGCAACCTGCCCGCGCTCGACTCGGTCCGCAACCTGTTGTTTATTGGCCGCGACCTCAGCCATATCGATTTCGCCACCCTGGAAAACACCTTCCGCCTTAACGGGCAACTGCTGGACATTGGCCGAATGGATGTACGGTCCTCCGCCCTCACTTTCAGCGTGGGGGGGCAGTATCACTTGGGTCAGGGCACCGGCACCGACCTACTGCTGGAAATCCCCCTGGCCAACCTCTTCCGCCGCGACCTCAGCCGCTCCGCCCTGGAGAATATTGACAAAGGGCTTTCTGGCCCCGACCTTCTTCTCCGCATCCTGCCAGAGAAGGAAGGGCCGGGCTTGCGCCTGAAGTGGGTGCTGTCGAGAGACTAATGCAATGCCACATTCTATACCCCATTTTTGCCCGCCAACATTGCACTTTATTCCAAAATCCCGTATCTTACCAAAAACCCGGACACGCCCTTCCGCTCCCTGCTCTGCTGTGGCCCGTGCACTGCCGCTCTGATGTATTGAGCCGCGCTAGTTTTGCGCTCGCGTTAATTCGGTTGCCCAATTTGCCTGTTTAGTCTAGCCTTCGGGGTGTTTGCGCTCTTGAAGGGGTGGCTTTTTATGCCCCAAAGCTGGCAGGCCCAATACGGTAATTTGCTTAACCGATTTAATATTTACTTATGAAAAAAGAGCTGACTATACCTCCGGGGGATGGGGCTGCTTCGCCAGCCTTGGCCTTCACAGAGCAGCGGGGGCAGCTGACAGATACGTCTGGCACTTCGGTAGAAGGTGTACGCTTTTACAGTATCGGTAGTTATCCGCCTTTATATGTTCAGAATGATACACTGAGCTTCGTAACCGCTAGCGTAGATACGAGCAGCACCACGCCAGACACCCTGCACCGGGTAGATATTACCTTTTTTGACAGCAAAACAGCCTTAATGAGCGCAGCCGGGCTGGACCAACTGGACAACTACCGGAACTACTATCTGGGGCACATCCCGGAGGGCCGGGCACGGGTCGGCCAGTACGGCCGGGTAGCCGTAACCGACCTTTATGACGGCATCGATCTGCAGATGTTTGCTGATGAGAGCGGCATAGTCTACTACTTTGTCATACAGCCAGGCGGGGACCCCGATGACCTAAAGCTGGATTTTCACGGGCAAGACTCCCTTTATTTGAAAGCGCGCAACCTGTTTGTGGGCACCTCATTAGGAGATTTTAATCTGCCAGCCCCGAAAGCCTTCCAGATCAACAGCCTGGGACAGGAGGTATCCACGGCCTGGAAGCCGGAATATAGTATTGCGGGCAGCCGGGTGAGTTTTAGCAGTACGGGGAGCTATGATAGTACTAAGGTGCTGGTGGTGGAGTTGCGGCGAGAGGGACTCGTCCCTCCAGGTTTAACTGGGAACCTTGACTGGTGCACTTACATAGGAGGGGCAGCAAAGGGACTGTATCAAACAGAGCGTATAAGTGAAGCTGCGGTTGATGGAGAAGAATTATATCTTTTAGGGTTGACCAATAACTTAGACTTTCCTATTGTAACAGGGGCGATAAATGTTTTTACAGATAGTAGAGATGCTGTCCTATTGAAGTTTACTGCTGATGGAGTTCCAGTTTGGGGAACATTTTATGGAGGAAGTGGCCCTGAAGAAGTCCAGGCAGTTTTACCAAATGGGGAAAATGTATTCTTAGGCGGCAGTAGTGGCAGTAGCGACCTACCCATTTTGGCTTCTGGGCCGAATGCATATACGAATAGCACTTTAGGTGCGGGTGGTTATCAAGGGTGCTTAGCTATGTTTGATTCAGAATTTGGCTTCTTAAGGTGGTCGACTTATTTCGGTGATAGTGCAGATGGTTTTGACCAGGTACTGGATATAGCTAAAAACCCAAACAGTTCGAATATTATGGTTGCCGGGACTTCTGATAGCGGGTCTGATTTCCCTTTACTTCCTACCGGAACTGGCTTTTATGAAACTTCGGGTAATGGTTTTTTATCTGAGTTCGACGGGGAAAATGATTTGGTCTGGTCAACCAAATTCGGTAGTATTGCTAATTCAACAAGGGATATTGAATACGATTCACAGGGCAGTTTATTCATTACTGGCAGTGATTACTTTAATGTGACTCAACCAGACCCACTGCCAGTAATAGGTAGTGGAGCCACTTATACCCAATCTAATTCATCAGATAATTTGACTGATGCATTCATTGCGAAAATCGATACTGATCGGGAATTGGAATGGTCAACATATTTTGGTGGATTAGGAAGAGATGTCGGAATATCATTGGCTATTTCCAGCAATGACAAGCTATATCTAGCTGGGGACACTAAGGGTGGTAACTCTAGTTCTTTCCCACTTCTGAGTTTCTCTTCTGGTGCTTATTATGACAGTTCTAAGGACGGTGATGATCTCTTTATTGCACGGTTTTCAAACGAAGGGGTACAAGAATGTGCTTCCTTCTTTGGAGGTAGCGGCAATGAATTTTTTCCTTCTTTAACCTATGATGCTGTTGATAATTTAATTGTTATGGGTGGGAATACCCTAAGCACTGATATTGTGACTAATTCTCCTGATCCGTCTGTATTTGAACAAGAAAATCTTAACACTAATAACCAGAGTGATCAAAGAGATGGTTTTCTCGTTACATTCGATGCAAACCTTGTCCAAGGCTGGACTACTTATTTTGGGGGCTATGGAACAAATGGCGGTGAACCTAAAGACGGGCTTTCGGATGTTGAATTTGGTAATGGAGCTCTTTTTATTGTTGGGAACTCTGGTGCTGATAATCCCAGGTTACCAGTCCAGGATCCTGGTGGTGGAGCATATTACCAGCCCATATTGGCGGGAGAAAGTGGTGTCGATGGGTTTATTGCTAAATTTTCGATTGATGGAGGGACAATTACCGCTGTTGAAGACAAGCTGCAAAACCAAAATTTCTTTAACGTTTTCCCTAATCCCTTTGAAGGAAATATAGATGTGGTTCTCTCCAATAGTGATGGATCCTTGTCTCAATTCAGAGTTTATGATGTTCTAGGGAGAGTATTATTGGAGGGGGCAAACCGCGGTACAAGTTTTCAGATATCTCTCAGTAACCT
>CAZNSK010000197.1:0-10077 GCA_964575505.1 uncultured Phaeodactylibacter sp. | reverse complement strand
ATTCAGGGTCTTTGCCTTTGGCACCTGATTTGGCAAAAATTGTCAAAGAACCAATAAAGTAGACAACGGGCAGACTACTCCGATATTGAGAAACTGCCTCTTCGTGGCCAATACCGCTTACATCCGCGGCAGCGGCTTCTACAACGACCGCACCGCCTCCTCCCAAGG
This sequence comes from uncultured Phaeodactylibacter sp., assembly GCA_964575505.1. Classification (GTDB taxonomy): domain Bacteria; phylum Bacteroidota; class Bacteroidia; order Chitinophagales; family Saprospiraceae; genus Phaeodactylibacter. Next base: position 9,909 of record CAZNSK010000197.1, on the reverse strand, counting down.
CTACTGTGAAGCCATCATGTCTGGCTGCCGCTTTGAAAAGAATAGTAGTTCTGTGGGAAGCGAAATTTCTTTAAGAATATCTACATACAACCTTAGCCAACTTGAAAAGGCTATAGATAAACAGTAGCTCTGGACTATTTCAGAAAATCTTTGTTTTATTCAATTTTCTCCGTGCACATTCCGTGCACAAATTGAAGGCTAAATCGCATATGTTTAAAAATCAGCGATTTATAGAATGAGGCACAAGTCCAAGTGGGACCACCACATATCAGAGGCGCCCCGACTCTAAGTCGGAGGCGCCCCTATACTTTCTCTAACGCACTCTACCACACCATGTATATCTACATCCTCCATAGCCAGAAGCTCGGCCGCTTTTACATCGGACAGACTGCACTGCCACCTGAGCAGCGCCTAGAGGAACACAACTCCGAAAGAAACCAAAACAGCTTCTCCACCCGCGGAATACCCTGGGCCCTATTTCTGGCCATCCCCTGCATAGACCGGGCCATTCAGGCGAGAATTCTATCCTGCTGGCCCCGCCAACGAGCCTCAGGCCGTCAGCATGCGCGCCACCGCGCCAAAAGCCGACTCACAAGCGCCATGCACGGTTGCCTGATTGTCGATAGAGAGCGCCTCTCCGGCAAAGAACAACCGATTAGCTACCGGCTCCTGAATGACCTCGACCACCCGCCACTGCTTCTCTTCAAAATCGTAGGAATAAGCCCCTTGAATATAGGGCTCTGCTGACCAGTTTTGGATGATGTGCTTTACATAGCCGGCAGAAGCCTGGCCCTCGAAAATCTCGTCAAGCTCGCTTAGGAACTTTTCAATGATAGCCTGCTCTGAACCTAGCTTTGTATAGGCTGTCGCCTTTTCGTTAATCGCAAAAAGCCCAAGGATGTGGTGGTCAGACTCCTTGCCGAATGCCGCATCGTACACGAACTTTTCCTCGTCCCGGAAGGCTTTCAAAATGGGCCCAAAGGAAAGTATGTCGGGATAAAAGCGGTTCTGGAATTCCACAAAAATTTTAAGGCCATCGCCTACAATAATCTGGTCAATAGCCGCTGTTTTGGTTTGGGGCAGGGGCGGCACGAATTGGATAGCATTATTTTGCAGCATTCTAATGGGTACCGTCAGCAGCACCATATCGGCTTCAAACGCTTGAGCATTTGCTGTTTTGAGCAGCACCTTATCAGAAGAATAGTCCACTTCCGTAACGGGTGTGTCGAGAGTAAGGCGGTCTGCGATGCCCGGCACGATATATTCCTCAAAAAAGCCGTACCAGGTGGTACGCTTGAATTTCCATTCGGAATACAGCTTGCTCATGAAGTTCTTAGACCTGAGCCTGCCCTTGTTCCAGGTTTGGGTGGTCTTTGGGTTGTACTTGATGAAATCAATATCCACATCTAACTCCGGGCTGCTGAGGATATCCTTCAGGATCGCCGGGTCGGTATGAATCCACTCTGCTCCGAGGTCGATGGGGAAATCTGCAAAGCCCTCTGCTTTTTTCATCCTTCCGCCGATACTTGGGGCAGCTTCGATGATTTCAAAGTCAATGCCGTAGCGTTGAAGCAGGTGCCCGGCAGCCAGGCCGGCAGCACCAGCGCCAACTATGGCCACTTTGCCCCGAAAGTCATTGGGCAGCACCGGGAACTCCAAATCATAACGGTTGCAGGCCTCCAATAAGAAGGTGGAAACAGAAGACAGCCCGACACCGGCTTTAAGGATTTTTTCGATGAATGCCTTTCGGGTCATAGATTTGTATTTTTCAAACGGATACATATTGCAATACCCTCCAATTAACAGAAGAAGCAGTGGCGGAGGCAGGTAGCTTTTTCGCGAACCGCCTTTTACGCCCCGGCATATTGCCCGGCAAATATCGGGAGCAGCCATAGCTACCGCACGACCACCTCATCCACAAAAAACCAAGCCGGATACCCAACACCGTAGTGCCAGGACGGGCAAACTTTAACACCCTCCACTTCTACCCGTATGTAGCGGGCAGGTACGGCCTTGGGTTGTTCCGTCTTCACCCCCACAAACTTTACCTCACGGGAACGGTCTTCGGGGAGCACTTCCTTTCCAAAGAGTTCATAGGTTTCACCGTTTTCTGACACTTGGCAAGTGACGCTTTTGGGCAACAAGATCCAAGCGCCCAGCTGATGCAGAAAGTCGGTTTCCACGGATTGTACCGGTTGGACTTTCCCCAGGTCGACCACAAAGCTGCCATCTTTACCCTCCCACCCAATCCAGCTATCGCCGAAGGTAGTACCGCCGTAGAGTTCGTCGGTAAGCGCAGTAGCTGCACCTTCCAAGTAGCTGGGAGAAGGGGCTGCCAACCAGGTCACCTTTGCCCCTGCTGCCAGGTTGCCTTCCGGCTTACGGAGGTAGCGCTCCCGGTAAAGCCGGCAGTAATCTGCCGGCGCATTGTTCCGTTCATTCAGGGTCTTCACGCCATAGCGGGCAGTCCGGGCACCAAAGGTGTCGAGCATAACGTTGAGCCGGGCGGGGTCGCGCTCGGGCAAGGTGCGGGCAATTTCCAGCTCAGCGTACTGCAGGGGAAGGCGGGACCGGCGTACCCGGCGCAGTAACTCGGGGGCCTCGGCAACAGCAGCTTCTGCCCGGTCAAAAAGCATGTTATACCGGTCGCGAAGGCGGGCACGCAGCATGCCTGACTTATGCGATACCGGTGTGTCGTAAATCCACAGTGGAATGTCATTCGAAAGCAGCGCTGCCTCCAGCATTTTCTGGTATTGGTACAAGTATGGCGAGGCGGCGCCATAGTAGCCTTCCATAAAGTCCAGCATCAGGCTATCCGCATTCTGATAGGGGTCCCATAGCAGGCGGGAGAGCATGTAGGCCCGTAGTTCGGAAAAGTCTTCGCCCCGTTTACCTCCAACCTGAGCGAAGTGCATGCGGACATTATGCTCGTGGAACAATTCCATATTGGGCTGCAAGACGTGGAAATTGGGGAAAGGCGCCACCAGGTTGTCGAAATTGATTCCGTAGTCCCAAACAAAAATATTATCAGAAATTGCCGCCCACCTTTTGAGCGCTTTCACGAAGTCCTGCCCCGATGCATTATCGGTTAGCGGCACTTCCCGCTTTGCGTCAATACTACAAAGCATAATATTTACATTCGGACGAGGCTTCAGGTGCTTCGGCGGATGCATACTGTACAAATAGGCGAGGGTTGAAATCGTCTTATCCGGAAACCGATCGGCCAGCTGATTGACAAAGTGGATAAGGGTACCGCTTGGGCTGCCCTCCCGCTCGTCAATCGCCGCACAGGAGGAACAGGTGCAATAGGTAAAGTTGCCATCGTTTTGGCTGACAGAAATAATATCCCGGCCTGGATGAACCGAGAAAATCGAATCCAACTGATGAGTGGCCCGTTCCAGTACTTCCGTATTTGTCAGGCACCACTGACTGGCCTTCCCGGGTTGTCGTTTGCCTTTAATTAAGGAGTAGTACTCCGGGTGGCTTTTACCAAATTGGTCAGAGGGCAGCAGGCGGTCGAAAGTGTGTACCCATAGGTTGCCAGCAAATGCCTCGCCCGGCGCTTCCAAACGAAACCACAGTTTGTAAATCGGGTCTTCCAATCCGTAGCTGAAGGTTTGCCGGTAAGTGAAGGCGGGGTGGTCTTCCAGGCTCAGTGCGGGCAAGGCAATATCTGCCTGGTAGCGCAAGGAGTAGGTATCTTTGGCGTAGTAATCCATCCCCAGGTAATCATCCAGGATGGTGACTAACCCATAAACACTGCCCTTCCCACCCCCGCTGAGCAGGCGTAAGTAGCCCGCCCGGGTATCGATCAAAAAGCCATCCTCTACCAGGCTGTCAACTACAGCAGGTGGATTTTCCCAGTTATCCAGCTGAAAATCGCCAATCAAAATGTCATTTCGCCGGATTGCCGCGATACTCTGAAAATCATGAACCGTTAACTTCGCTCCGCTCATCTCGCCAATAAACCGCTGCAGCACTGCCGCTGCCAAAGAGTCGGTTGAGATGGCCTCATCAATAATGATCCGGCCCTGCGGCTGCCCTGCTTCGGCAATTTGAACCTGGGCAGGGCTGACTGCCGGCCACAGCAAGACAGCCATCAGACAAAAATAAAATCGAGTATACATAGCCAAGGATTTTAGTGCCTCCCGAAGAATAAACTTACAATTTTTCATTCACAATACAGGGTGCTTTATCTTGGCTTCTCAAATCGTATATGCCTGTGAAAACCATAGCTGTCATCTGCGGGGGCAAGTCCCCGGAACACGAGATTTCGGTCCGCTCTGCTAAAAACATCCTGGCGGCCATCCGGCGGGACCGCTACCGGGTGGTCCTGATCGGGATAGACCGGTCTGGCAAATGGCGTTTGGAGGAGGAAGCCCAGCTCGGGCGTTTCGTAGGAGACAGCGGGCCAGAGCTGGCCATCATCCCCGGCCGCAGCCAGGGCCAGCTGATTCGCCTGGATCGCCGAGAGCCGATTGAACAACCGGAAGCTATTTTCATGATCGTTCACGGGCCCACCGGTGAAGACGGTGTACTGCAGGGTGTACTCCGCACCCTTGCACTGCCATTCGTAGGGCCGGATGTGCTGGGATCCGCAATAGCGATGGACAAGGACGTGGCGAAGCGGCTACTCAGGCAAGCGGGGGTGCCGGTGGCCAAGGATATCGTCATCCGCAGGGGAGAAGAAACGCAATGGGATTACGAAAGCGTCATCCAGGCACTGGGCAGCCCGGTATTCGTCAAACCCGCCAATATGGGTTCATCTGTAGGGGTCCATAAGGTCAGCCGGGCGGACCAGTTCGAGTCAGCAGTGGCAGATGCCTTGCTTTACGACCGCAAAATTCTGATTGAAGAAATGATAGAAGGCCGGGAGGTGGAATGCGCTGTACTTGGAATGGCCGACCCTAAGGCTACAGAAGTAGGCGAAATCGTCACCCCGGAGGAGTATTCCTTTGATGCCAAATACGAAGACCCGGATACCGCTCAACTCCTTATTCCGACTCAAGTCAAAGCCGGAGAATTGCCACGCCTGCAAGCCATGGCACTGAAAGCTTTTAAGGTACTCGAATGCGAAATTATGGCACGGGTAGATATGTTCCTGACCGAATCCGGAGCAATCTATGTAAACGAAGTCAATACCCTGCCTGGCTTCACCGATATTAGCATGTACCCGCAATTATGGGAAGCGGCAGGCCTGAGCTACTCCGACTTGATCGAGCGACTACTTGAATTGGCCATCAGCCGGCATCAGCTACAGCAATCCATGAAGACGGACTTCCGGGATTAATCCTCTACCACAGCGATACACTTCAGTTCGATGGCAATAGGTGTAGGGAGGCTATCAATGCCTACTGTCGTACGGCAGGGCTGATGGTCTTTGAAGTAATCGGCGTACACCCGGTTGTAAATATGGAAATCGCGCTTCATATCGGTTAAGAAAACTGTAACATCCACTAAGTCTTCCCACTTGGCGCCACTGTCTTCGAGTACACGCCTGACATTCTGAAAGACCGAATGGCACTGCGCTTCAAAATCAAAAGCCGTATAATTGCCGCTGCCGGATCTTTCCAAACCAGGTACCGCATCAGTCTCGGGGTCTCGGGGGCCTATGCCGGAGAGAAAAAGCAAACTGCCAGCCCGGCGGGCGTGGGGGTACGAGCCGACCGGCTTGGGTGCCCGGCCTGCATCAAACTGCTCTGAAGCCATAACTTAATACCAAATTGGAAGGTGAATGCCCGGTTACGGGAACCGTAAACCGGGCGGATGATTTATTGCTTTGCCTCATCTCGGAGCTCCCGCCTGAGAATTTTACCGACGTTCGTCTTAGGCAACTCTTTCCGGAATTCCACCTGCTTGGGGACTTTGTAGCCGGTCAGCTCCTCCCGGCAGTAGGCGATGAGCTCTTTCTCCTTTAGCGAGTTATCCTTGCGGACTACAAATATTTTGACGATTTCGCCTGATTTCTCATCCGGCACGCCTACTGCTGCACATTCCAGCACTTTAGGGTGAGAAGCCACCACTTCTTCTACCTCGTTTGGATAAACATTAAACCCGGAGACGAGGATCATATCTTTCTGCCGGTCTACGATCTGCATAAAGCCATCCTCATCAATCATTGCGATATCACCGGTGCCCAGCCACCCATCCGAAAGGGTCTTGGCGGTTTCGTCCGGCCGGTTGTAGTAGCCCTTCATGACTTGCGGGCCTTTGACTTGCAGTTCCCCCGGCTGATTATAGCCAAGTATGTTGCCTTGCTGATCCACGATGCGCACATCGGTAGAAGACACCGGCAAGCCAATAGTGCCAATACGCCCAGTATTATCCAGAGGGTTGACACTGACTACCGGAGCCGTTTCCGTCATACCGTACCCTTCCGAGAGCTGGCAACCCGTCGCCTTTTGCCAGGCTTCCGCCACAGAGCGCTGCACCGCCATGCCGCCACCTACCGTAACTTTCAGGGTGCTGAAATCAACGGAGCTGAAGTCTTTGTGGTTGACTAACGCATTGAATAGGGTGTTGACTCCCGTCATCAAAGAGATGGGGTAAGACTTCATGGCTTTGATGACCGAGGGTAAGTCGCGGGCGTTGGTAACCAGCACATTGGTCGTGCCTATGCTCATCAGTGCCAGGCAATTGACGGAGAATGCGAAGATGTGGTAAAGCGGCAGGGGGTTCAGTGCAATTTCCTCCCCTTCTTTCAAAAACGGCATCATCCAGGCGCGGATTTGCTGCATATTTGCAATGAGATTGCGGTTGGTGAGCATCGCCCCCTTTGCGACACCCGTCGTGCCCCCGGTATATTGCAACAGGATTACATCATCAGCACTTCCCTCGTACTGCTTTAGAGTGAACTGTTTTCCTTGCTTCAGAGCATCTGAAAAGCTGACCGTATTGGGAATATTGTAAGCCGGTACCATTTTTTTGACCCGCCGCACAACGAAATTCACGATGTGCTTTTTGGGGAAACCCAGCATCTCGCCGATACTAGTGGTAATGACCGTGGAAATGTTAGTGTCACCGATAATCTTTTCCAGGTTAGCCGCAAAATTCTCGGCGATGACAATCGCTTTAGCACCGGAGTCAGTGAACTGATGGCGCATTTCCCGCGGCGTATACAGCGGGTTGGTATTGACCACGATCAAACCCGCCCGCAGGGCACCGAACAGCGCGATGGGGTACTGTAGCAAGTTGGGCATCATGAGTGCGATTTTATCGCCAGGTGCCAGCCCTCTTGAATGCAGGTAGGCACCAAATGCTTTTGACCGCTTGTCGAGGTCTGAAAAAGACAGTTCCTTGCCCATGCAAGAAAAAGCTACTCTCCGGTTGAATTTCTTGAAGGTATCCTCAAACATGTCCACCAAAGTGGCGTATTCATCTGGATTGATATTGGCCGGAACCCCACTCGGGTAATTCTTCAGCCAGGGCCTTTGGTCACTCATAATATTCGGTACTCTGGTTTTTTCGTTTTGGTTATGCTTCCATTTATTGTTAGGAATGCCTAAAATAAGCATTTTACAAGCACTTTTTTTAAAAAGCGCTGCTCCCCTTTCAGGACAAATTTTGCCATCGTTTGTTCCCTCCCCTTTGCCAATTACCGTAAGTTGCTAACTTACAATGCTTTTTATTTTCAATTCCTAAATTATTGCAGTACCTTTGCCCCGCTTTAGGCAGGTGGTAGCTCCTTATAAGAAGCTACCGCCTTGTTTTTCATTTATTTTTTAACCAAAAAGCATTCTTTCAATGCTAGACGACAAAGATCTCGAAAAAGAAGAAGGGCAAGAGCAAACGCCCGCCGAGCAACAGGAGAAGGAGACGACTCCGGCCGCTAAAAAAGAAGAAAAAAACACCGAGCCGGAGGAAACCTCTCCAGCCACTGAAGAAAATGAACCTGCTGCTAAGCAGGAAGAAAAAACTCCGGAAACGGAAGAAGCCGCTGAGGAGCCGGCAGCTGCTGAAGAAAAGAAGCCTGCTGCTGAGCAGGAAGAAAAAGCTCCGGAAACAGCGGAAGCTCCTAAAACAGCGGAAGAGCCAGTAGCCGAAACTCAAGAGGAGGCGGCCAATGAAACAGCGGAAGCAGCCGAAACCAGCGATGCTCCTTCCGATGAAACAGAAGAGAGCGAGGAATCGGAAGAAGAAGAAGAAGACGAGGAGGATACAGAAGAAGAGGAAGAGCCCGTTGCCGCTGAAACGGCCCACGATGATTTCGACTGGTCTGCAGACCGCCGCTCCGGCCTCGCCTACAGCGAAACGGAGCGCAAAGAACTCACCAATCAGTACGAAGAAACACTGACTTCTGTTCTTGAAAATGAAATTGTCAAAGGTAAAGTCACGGCCATTAGCGACGGTGATGTAGTGCTGGATATCGGCTTTAAATCCGATGGCCTTGTCCCTACCTCTGAGTTTCGGGACACTCCTGACCTGGCTGCCGGCGACGAAATTGACGTGTACGTCGAGCAGCAGGAAGATGCCCGCGGCCAGTTGGTCCTCTCCCGCCGTAAAGCAAAACTGCTCCGGGCCTGGGAAAACATCGTCGACTCTTACGAGAACGGCACGGTGATCAAAGGTACAGTAATTAGCAAAACGAAAGGTGGCCTTATTGTCGATTGCAGCGGGCTGGAAACCTTCCTGCCGGGCTCTCAGATTGACATCAAGCCAATCATCGATTACGATTCTTACGTGGGCAAGACCATGGAGTTCAAAGTGGTCAAGATCAACGAGCAAATCAAAAACGCAGTTGTCTCTCACAAAGCGCTTATCGAGAGCGACCTCGCTGAGCAGCGCGAAGCGATCATTGCCAGCCTTGAAAAAGGGCAGGTACTCGAGGGCCTCGTCAAGAACATCACCGATTTCGGTGCGTTCCTCGACCTCGGTGGCGTGGATGGCTTGCTGTACATTACGGATATTTCCTGGGGCCGCATCAGCCACCCCAGCGAAGTGCTGTCGCTGAACCAGAAGATCAACGTAGTGGTACTCGACTTCGACGAGAACAAAAAGCGGATTTCTCTTGGCTTGAAGCAGCTGCAGCCCCATCCATGGGCAGTGCTTGATAATAAAGTAACTGAAGGTTCCGTGGTAAAAGGCAAAATCGTCAACATCGAAGACTACGGCGCATTCCTGGAAATCATGCCCGGCGTAGAGGGGTTGATCCACGTATCCGAAGTGAGCTGGAGCAATCAGCCCATCAATGCCCGCGAGTACTTCAAGCTCAATCAGGAGTACGATGCCAAGATTGTGACCATCGACCGGGAAGACCGCAAGATGTCGCTGTCTATCAAGCAGCTTTCCAAAGATCCCTGGAGCGAAATCGAGAACAATTTCCCGGAAGGCAGCCGGCATTCCGGTGAGGTCAAAAACCTTACGCCCTACGGTGTTTTCGTGGAGCTCGAAGAGGGCATAGGCGGTATGATTCACATCTCTGACTTATCCTGGACCAAGCGGTTCTCCCACCCTTCTGAGTTCACCAAAGTAGGGGAGACCATCGATATTATGATCCTGGAGATCGATAAAAACAACCGCAAGCTTTCGCTTGGCCACAAGCAGCTGGAGGAAAACCCCTGGGATACCTTCGAAAACGTATTCCCGGTTGGTTCTTATCACGAAGGCACTATTGTGCGCAAGGATGACCGTGGTGCGATCGTGCAAATGCCCTACGGCCTGGAAGCATTCGCTCCTATCAAGCACATTAGAAAGGAAGACGGGCAGCTCGCGGAGGTTGATGAAGTGCTGACTGTAAAAGTGATCGAGTTTAACCGGGACGACAAGCGCATTCTGGTGTCTCACCTGCGCTACCTCGACGATATCCGCCGTGAGGCTAAAGACGAGGTCCGCAAGGAGAAGCAAGAAGAGCGCAAACAGACCCGAAAAGCAGTTAAAAAGCAGCAGTCTAGCGTCGAAAAGTCAACCCTT
>CAZNSK010000196.1:0-10128 GCA_964575505.1 uncultured Phaeodactylibacter sp. | reverse complement strand
AAAAGAAAAACCGGTCCAAAAGGACCGGTTTCCAAAAGAGCTTTGAGAGGCTATCTACATACCAACTTGGAACATCCGTTGATGCTCCAAAATCTTCATGAGATTATAATTGCATTCGTGGGATCCTAATCATTTCCTGCCGATTGTGACAGGGTCTGTCAGCTTTTCTGTTCTGTTCTTTCTCTATCACTTTCCCTCCGCTGACATTACAAAGGTGCTACTTTACCCGTTGCATTATAAGTACATTCTGGTATTTAACTGTATAAAAATAATATACCTTTATAGTTTTAAAAAACTAAAAATCAGTTAATTAGCTATTAAAATAAAGTGCAAATCTGAATTTTATAGCGCGGTTTTCTTATGCGTAAAGGGCCATTTTTTTTAAAAAAATTCAACTTTGGCCCCTGAAGCGTGCCTAAAGGACAGCAGTGACATGAGGCAATTAACCAAAAACAGTGCCATTTTCCCTTAAAAAAGAACCTTGTAGCTGGCAGAAGGGTAAATTTGGGCTCCGCATTTGGAAAACCCTATCTTCGCTCAAAACAACTTCATGGCAATGCGAATTGCGAGTTACAATGTAAATGGTATTCGGGCAGCTGTTCGCAAAGGGATGGCCGAATGGTTTGCTGCCCATCCGGTAGATCTGCTTTGCCTGCAGGAAACCAAGGCACAGCCAAACCAAGCCGGAAAAGAGCAAGCAAAGCTGAAAGAAGCCGGGCTGCCCTACGCCTATTGGCACTCTGCCGAAAAAAAAGGCTACAGCGGCGTAGCTACCTTTTCACGCCAACCCGCCGATTTGGTAGTGGAAGGGTGCGGCATAGATAAATATGACCGGGAGGGGCGTATTCTGCGCACGGATTTTGGTGCCCTTACGGTGCTCAACTGTTACTTCCCTTCCGGCACGACCGGAGCGGTGCGGCAGGATTTTAAGATGGCGTTTCTCGACGACTTCCTGGAGTGGGTGCACCAATTGCGCGAAGAACGGCCAAACCTGGTCATTTTGGGGGATTACAATATCGCCCATAACGAAATCGATATTCACGACCCGGTACGGAACAAGAAAAACTCTGGCTTCCTGCCCGAAGAAAGGGCTTGGATGGACCAATGGTTTGAAAGTGGCTTCACGGATGCCTTCCGGCACCTCAACCCAGAAGAGGTCTCCTATAGCTGGTGGACTTACCGGACCAACGCCCGCGCCAATAACAAAGGCTGGCGTTTGGATTATCAGTCTGTGAGTGCCCCACTTGTGCCTCAGCTAAGCGCCGCCCGTCAGTTGCCGGAAGCGGCCCATTCCGACCATTGCCCCGTTTACATCGAAATTCAGGAGGTGCCCGGGCAGGGGTGAGTGGCATGATACACACGCGAACCTGCACGATTGAGGAAGCTGTACGCTGCGCACATTCGATCCCCGAGCTGGAGGGGTCCTACGGAGAGGAGGTGTACCATGCCCGCCTGAAAACGGTACCGCATCTGCTACTAATCGCTGAGGAAAACGGCACGCCCGCGGGATTTAAAGTGGGATATGAACGGGGCGGTGTTTTCTATTCCTGGATGGGGGGCGTGCGGCCGGCTTACCGCCGCAGGGGCGTCGCCAAAGCGCTAGCTGCCCATCAAGAGGCCTGGGCAAAACAGCGCGGGTACCCTTGCATTGTGTTCAAAACCAGAAACTACCTCCGGGCGATGCTTATATTTGCCCTAAACAATGGTTTTTACATTACCGGCGTTGAAGAACGGGAAGACCCCATGCACAACCGAATCTGGCTGGAAAAAGTCTTATAATTAAATGCTTGCCGGCAGGTTGGCAGCCGATAAAGCTTAGCCAATTGGCAATTTGATCAACCGGGCATCCTAATGCCCTCAAACCGTAATAATATGTACCGTAGTGCTCTAATCATGCTGTTTGTCTGTCTTAGCCTTGCTCAAGCTTATGCACAGGAATTCTCTGGAGGCTTTCGCGCGGGGCTCAACTTTACCACCATTAACGGGCCCGCTGAAATGAATGCCGATGGTATGGAGCTCGATGAATATAACTTTTCGAACGGGTTCCATATTGGCGCCATCGCCAACCTCCGCTTTACCGATATCTTTAGCGCCCGGGCCGAGCTGCTGTATTCGCAAAAGGGGGGGATCTACGAGTACGCCGGGCCATCCTATTGGGTGTTCGAACCCCTTAATAATAATCCTGCCTTCATTGCTACCGGTGAGCGGGAGACATCCCTTGAAATTACGAACTCCTATATTGACATCCCTGTTCTGGCTGTGGCACGATTTGGCAAATTTGAGGTAAGCGCAGGAATGAGCGTCGGGTTCCTCGTGGCTTCCCGGGCTGCCGGCGAGCTTAGGTTTGAGGGCGTTTCTCCTCAGGGTACCCCCATCGAGCCCTTCAACGTTGCCCTTGACTTCAATTACTTCGATGGCGCCTTCCGGCTTAATGATGCCGGCGATACGGAAATCCGAGAAATCGACAACCAAGATGTTGAAATTCCGGCCACCCTAGGGGCTTATTACCAGGAGCTGGAAGAAGGCGAAAACCTCTACAATACAATAGATGTTGGCCTTATTGGCGGCCTTGCCTACTATCTGAATCAAGGGCTTTTCCTGGGCCTGCGGCTCAATTACGGCCTCAGCGACATCTCCCAGATGAACCGCGACATTTCGCTGCAATCCCTGGAAAGGGTTGGAGAATACAATCTGCGCGAAGATGATGACCAAAATTTCAACTTACAGATTTCTGTAGGCTTCAGCTTATAAGCATTGAACCAATATGACGTTTGAGTCGAGCATTTTCATTCAGCAGCCACCACAAGCTGTTTTTCGCTTTGTCGCTTTAGAGCCCAAGCAAATGAAGCTATGGGTAAAGGGGTTTGAGCGTTACAAAGCCAAGGGTAGCAGCAAACGCCAGCCGGGTAGCCGGGGGGTACAAATCTTTAATGATGGGGGGCAGCGCACGGAAGTGCAGGAAGAGGTACTCGACCTGACGCCCTATGAGCTTTTCCGATGTGTGCTGACGCACCGGAATATGGTGAGCCGGCAAACTTATCGGTTTCTGGATCAGGGCGCATCCCAAACCAAGTTGCAGGTGGAAACACAAGTGAAGCTCCGGCCCGCTTTGTTCAATGTCTTTGCGTTCTTCGTTAAACGGCCCATGCGCAAGCAGCAGGAAGAGGACTTGCAGCGCCTAAAGCGCGTATTGGAGAAGTAAGCAAGGACAGCCCCCCTCCAAACGCCAAGCGGCTAACGATGCGCACATCATCAGCCGCTTGGCATTCTCAGCAGGGCAAAGAAACTAGTGTGGCTAGTACTTCTTGGTCGGTGCTTCTTCCTCCTGCTCATCCGCCTGGCTATTGCCATTGGAAGAAGGCGGGTTGCTGTTATCCAGGTCCGTACTCTCCGGCTCCTCTTCGTGTTGGCCTATCTGCGCCCGGGAACTCAAATGCCCGGCAGCCCGGCCGTCCATACCGCCTTCCGGATCGTCTTCAGCTACGCCGGGGCGTTTGCCCAGCAGCTGTTCCACATCTGATTTGAGCAGGACCTCTTTGTCAAGCAATTGCTGGGCCAAGACTTCCAGCTCTTCCCGGTACTTCGTCAACAGCTCTTTAGCCCGGATATATTGGGATTCCACAAGTTTGCGGACTTCGTCATCGATCAGTGTCGCAGTATCGTCGGAATACGGGCGTTGGAACTGGTCCTGCGACATGCCGTAGAATGACACCTGCCCTACTTTGTCATTCATACCAAAGACCGTAATCATACTGTATGCCATCTTGGTCACTTGGTCGAGGTCGTTCTGCGCTCCGGTCGAGATTTTATTGAAGACGAGGGATTCTGCTGCCCGGCCACCGAAGGTCATGCACATGCGGTCGAGCAATTGCTCTGTACGGGTAATGTATTCTTCCTTCGGTAAGTACTGCGCATAGCCCAAAGTGCCAATGCCCCGCGGCACAATTGTCACTTTGACCAATGGGGAGGCATGGGGCAGAAACCACCCGCAGATGGCATGGCCCGCCTCGTGGTAAGCGATAATTTTTTTCTCGTTGGGGGAGATCAGCTTGTTTTTCTTTTCCAGCCCCCCAATTACCCGGTCCAACGCATAGTTGAAATCATCCATGTACACAGCTTGCTTGTTGCGGCGGGCGGCAACGAGAGCAGCCTCGTTGCAAATATTGGCAATATCCGCCCCAGCAAAACCAGGGGTCATTTCGGCAAGCTCTTCCGGTTCTACCCCTTCCGCCTTTTTGATATTGCGCAAGTGCACCTTGAAAATGGAGGTCCGCCCTTTCAGATCCGGGCGGTCGATGCCAATCTGGCGGTCAAACCGGCCCGGGCGCAACAGGGCATTATCCAGGACATCGGGGCGGTTGGTGGCAGCCATCAGGATGACACCTTTATCGGTGCTGAAGCCGTCCATTTCGACCAGTAATTGGTTAAGGGTATTTTCCCGTTCGTCGTTGCCTCCTTGCATGTTGCCCCGCCCACGGGCACGGCCAATGGCATCAATCTCGTCAATAAAGATGATGCAAGGGGCTTTTTCCCGTGCTTGTTTGAAGAGGTCGCGCACCCTGGAGGCACCGACGCCGACGAACATTTCCACGAAGTCGGAGCCCGAAATGGTGAAGAAGGGCACTCCTGCTTCTCCGGCTACAGCTTTAGCCAATAGCGTTTTACCGGTACCCGGAGGGCCAACCAGAAGCACGCCTTTGGGGATTTTTCCACCCAGTGCGGTGTATTTCTTGGGGTTTTTCAGGAAGTCGACGACCTCCATAACTTCCTCCTTGGCTTCATCCAGGCCCGCTACGTCCTGAAAAGTGACGTTTACCTTGCTATTCTGGTCGAACAGGGTCGCTTTGGACTTGCCGATATTAAAAATCTGGGCACCTGGCCCGCCGGCTCCGCCACTGACGCGGCGCATGATGAAAATCCAGATCGCGACGACGATAATGATAGGCAAGACCCACCCCAGCAGCGGTGTCAGCCAATTCTGCCGGGTATCATAAGTTGGGTAAAGCCATTCCTCCTTGGGGATTTCCGCTTGCTCCTGAATGCCTTCCACCCATTCCTCGAAGGCATCGACAGAACCAATCTCCCGCCAGTACTGGTAGCTTTCCCCGCTTAGGGAAGACCGGCTTTCGGCATCTTTGTAAAACTCTGTCTTTTCCTGGAGGGCTTGCGGCTTAATATAGATATAGGCTCGCTTTTGATTGATGACCATGAGCTTTTCCACATCCTGGTCGACAATCATTTCGCCGAGTTTTTGGCGGCTGACTTGCTCCCGGGTGCCCTCCGACATGCTGTAAAAATTGAGGGCCAACAGGAACAAAGCGATAATGCCGTAAATCCAGTAAGAATTGAATTTGGGCCCGCTCGGCTTATTTTCCTCTTGATTGCTCTTGTTCTCCATTAATAAAGCTGTATTTATAGGATAAGGGCTGATGCGTGCTGCATTCCCTTATATCTGCGTTTTAAGATGCTACCACCGCTTTCATACCGACGCTTCCCAAAGGTAGGGCATTTTGACAATACGGTACAGAATAGGCGTACACATGCTGTGAAATGATCATCAGGAACACTGAATAATCAATGTAGTAACGTAGTAGTGCGTATTTCGTTGCCAGAAATCGGCCAAGAGTTCGCCCCGGACTATAAACTCTCGTATTCTGTAATTTGGGCGTCGCTCCACAAGCTTTCCAATTCATAAAAAGAGCGGCGTTCCCGGTGAAAAACGTGGGCTACTGTAGTAAAGTAGTCGATGCAGACCCAAAGGGCAGTACGGTCTCCTTCCACATGGCTGGCGAAAGTGTCCGCTTCATGCTTAAGCCGTTTTTGGATGTGGTCGGCAATAGCCTTTACTTGGGTATTGGAGTCGCCTTCGCAAATGATGAAGTAGTCAGTTGGCGCATCATCAAGCTCCCGCATGTCGAGTTTAATGATGTTTTTGCCTTTAATATCTTGTATGCTTTCAATGATCAACTCATTTAACGCCTCAGTGGTGAGCTCGCGTTGTTGTACGTTGGTGTGTGAATTCAAACTCAGATTTTGTTAGTTTTGCAATGAAAGAAGGAACCTGGCGTTTAGGCCGGGCTGAACCAGAATTTTCGTTCGTTCTGAGGTAGAATAACCCTTCCGGGCTTACAACAAATAAAATTATCAAATAATTTGCTCTTGCGTAATAAAAACACCCTTTTTATCGGAAAGGTTGTTCTGTCATTTGCGGAGCTGCCCTCCACTAATGCTTACGCTCAGGAACTACTAGCAAAAAGTAAACCAATTGAGGGCACCGTCATTTCGGCAGCTACTCAGACCCAGGGCAGAGGACAAATTGGCAGCCGATGGGAAAGCCCGGCCGGGCAAAGCCTCTCCCTAAGTGTGGTGCTATACCCCCATTTCCTGAATGCCCAGCAGCAGTTCAACCTCAATATAATGACTGCGCTGGCCCTGCGGGATGCCATCGCCCCCCACGCCCGATCAGCGGTGGAGGTAAAATGGCCGAATGATGTTTTCCTTGGGGGCAAAAAAGCAGGCGGCATCCTCATCCAAAACCAGCTAGCCGGCAGCCGGGTCCAGCACAGTATTGTCGGCACTGGCGTAAACGTTAATCAGCCTGCCTTCCCGGAAAGCCTGCCGATGGCGACTTCCCTATACCTGGATACTGGCACGGAACACAGCCTGGATACGCTTACCTCCGGCTATTTGCTGGCCCTGGAGCAACGCTATCTGCAGCTGCGGGCTGGCCAGCACAACCGGCTTATCCGCGATTATTACCAGCACCTGATCGGCTACCAAAGCCTGCGGCAGTATGCCTTGCCAGACGGAAGGGTAATCACGGCCGAAATCGCTGGTGTCGATAAATCCGGCAAGCTGCTGCTACGGCATCAGGGCGAACTGTCGGCTTTCGGCCTAAAGGAGGTCCGGCTTCTGCCCGAAAGCTAAGCTGCTTTGCAACAATTCACCGGCAAAGCTTCTTATCTATCTATAAAAACAACTATATGAAAGCATACCTCCTGACCATTGGAGACGAAATCCTGATTGGCCAGATCGTAAATACCAACGCAGCCTGGATGGGGCAGCAGCTCAACCTAAAAGGTATCGATGTAGTGGGCATGTCGGCAGTAGCCGATGAGGCGGCACCAATGCGGGGCGCTTTGGAGCATGCGCTGCAACGGGCGGACCTTGTGCTGCTAACCGGCGGACTTGGGCCTACGAAAGACGACATCACCAAAAAAGTGCTGGCTGATTTTACGGGAGGGCAGTTGGTTTTCCACGAGCCCACCTACGCACGCATACAACGGTTTTTCCAGCGCTTGGGCCGGCAGGCAACCGAGGCGCACCGGCAGCAATCTTACCTGCCCGGCAACGCTCAGCTCCTCCCCAACCGCATGGGGACAGCCCCGGGCATGTGGTTTGAGGTGGAAGGCCGGGTGGTCGTCGCGCTGCCGGGCGTCCCCTACGAGATGAAAACTATCCTTTCCGAAGAAGTGCTACCCCGGGCTTTAGGCCGCTTTCCTACTGCACCAATTGCCCACCGTACGCTGCTCACTTCGGGAGAGGGAGAGTCCCGGATCGCGGAGCACATTGCCGACCTGGAAGCCCAGCTGCCACCGCATATCAAACTGGCCTATCTGCCCAATCTTGGCCGGGTGAGGCTAAGGCTTAGCAGCCGGGGCAGCCAACAAGCTGATTACCAGGACGAGCTGGACCGCTGGGCATCGCGTTTTCGGGAGCGCCTGGGCGACTTGCTCTACGGGGAAGAAGAAGAAAAGCTGGAAGCTGCCGTCGGGAAGATGCTCAAAGCCCGCAACCTGTGGTTTTGCACAGCAGAAAGTTGCACCGGGGGGTATGTTGCCCACCTAATCACCCGCATACCTGGCTCCTCTGCCTACTTTAAAGGTGGGGTGGTTGCCTACAGCAATGCCCTGAAGAGGGAGCAGCTTGGGGTGAGGGCAAGCACCCTGGAACAGCACGGCGCAGTGAGCGAGGCGACCGTTCGGGAAATGGCCTCCGGGGCGGTGCAGCAGCTCGGAGCGGACATTGCAGTAGCCATATCGGGGGTTGCAGGGCCAGGCGGGGGCACGCCCGAAAAGCCCGTAGGCACCATTTGGATGGCAGTAGCCAACCGAGAGACTGTCGAAACCCAGTTGCTCCGGGCGGGAAAAGACCGGGAGAAGAATATCGAATACACGGGGGCGCATGCACTGAACCTGGTGCGTCGGTTTTTAAAAAAACATTATCCTGTGGCGATGGCCTGACTGCCGTAGCGCTCGGGGCTCCCCATGCCGGACGGGCAAACCAAGGGCCCAACACGGCAACCCGAACCCTATCTGTACGGACAGGGAGAAAACGGGCGGCTCCGGAAAGCCATTTCAAAGGGGGGTATCTTGCCCGGAAAGCGCGCCGGCATTTGTTTTAAAGGGGCAAAACGGCTAATTTTGCGGTCTGAAATTACAGGCTGGCAAAAGTGCGGCCAAATAGAACCAAAGTACACAACGAAAGAAATAGTTATGGCTCAAGTTGAACTGATCATGCCAAAAATGGGCGAGAGTATCATGGAGGCAACGATCTTGAAATGGGTGAAGCAAGTTGGCGATACCGTCGAAGAAGATGAAACCATTCTGGAAATCGCAACTGATAAAGTGGACTCGGAAGTCCCCTCTCCGGTAGACGGGACAATCAAGGAAATTTATTTCGAAGAAGACGAAACCGTAGAAATTGGCAAGGTAATTGCACTCATTGCCACCGAGGGAGAAGAAGCCAGCCCCAAAGCCAGCCCCAGCGTAAAAGAGGAAGCCGAGGAGCCTGCACCAACCGAAGAGCCCAGCGGCAATGGCGTGGAGCAACCCGCTCAGCAGCCGGTACCCGCTGCTGCCTCCGGAGAAGCTATCGAGCGCACCGACAGCAACAACCGGTTCTATTCGCCCCTGGTGCGAACGATAGCTGAAAAGGAAAATATCAGCATGGCAGAGCTGGAGCAGATAGCAGGCTCGGGCCTACAGGGCCGCGTCACCAAAAAAGACATCCTGGCTTACGTAGAACAGCGGGAATCCGAGCCCCAGGCCACTGAAATCCCCAAGGCGAATGTCGGCACGACTATCCACCAGGAATCGGCCCCGAAACGCCCCGCCCCGCAGCCTGATCCTGCTGCAGCGGGCGACAATGTAGAGATTATTGAAATGGGCCGTATGCGGCGGCTGATCGCCGACCACATGGTCAACTCCAAGAAGACGTCCCCCCACGTAACTTCTTTTGTGGAGGTAGATGTGACTAATATCGTCAACTGGCGCAATAAAATGAAAAAGGCATTCCAAGAGCGCCACGGCGAAAAAATCACCTTTACGCCTATTTTCGTAGAGGCTGTGGCGAAAGCTATCCGCGACTTCCCGATGGTCAATATTTCTGTAGACGGGCAAAAGATCGTCCGCAAGAAAGACATCAATATAGGCATGGCTACGGCACTGCCCTCCGGCAACCTGATCGTACCCGTCATAAAGAATGCCGACCACCTCAACCTGACGGGCCTGGCCAAACGGGTGAATAGCCTGGCAGCTCAGGCCCGCGCCAATAAACTGGGGGCAGATGACATTCAGGGAGGCACCTTTACCCTGACGAATGTGGGTACTTTCGGAAATGTTATGGGCACACCAATCATCAATCAGCCTCAGGTCGCTATTTTGGCAACCGGGGCGATTCGGAAGAAGCCTGCTGTTGTGGAAACTGAATACGGCGATTTGATCGCGGTGCGCCACATGATGTTCCTGTCTTTGTCTTACGACCACCGCGTAGTGGATGGTTACCTGGGCGGTTCGTTTCTACGGCGCATAGGCGACTACCTTGAAGGCTTTGACGATACGCAAAACATATAAACGCCTGGCTGTGGCTGATGGCGCGGGATAGAATAAAATCTGCATTCCGCTTGCATCCGAGCGGCTTATGGCTTATTATAGCGGTGAATACCCCCCGTATTATCCGCCACTCGTAACCCGAAGGGCTGCTTGCTTGTACAGGTACCCACTTCCATAAGTGGGCCTGTAACCAACAGCGGTTGCTTTAGATACGGCTGACACCGCCTGAAAATGGTGTTTCGCTAAGGGGTCGCGCAGTAATAAGTTACCTAGAATAGGCGAAGTTATTTTGTGC
>CAZNSK010000195.1:0-10173 GCA_964575505.1 uncultured Phaeodactylibacter sp. | reverse complement strand
GCGCTCTGCTCCAGCTTCATCCGGGGAAACCTGCCGGATCCCGGTAAAGACTGGGAGGGAAGCTCCCCGACAGGGGTAACGCTCATAAACAAACCAGATGAATACCCCTCCACTGGCTGGGCGCAGTGCACCCGGTGAGATGATCCGCCGTCTAAGCAAAAAGGAACGGGATTGCAGCGAGCCCTCACTTTCAGACTTAGAGGGTATTCAAAAATGTGTGTCACACACAAAGGCGCAGAGGACGCAGTGCTTGGCCATCAACAGCTTAGCTCCAGCAGTTTTGCAGTAGACACAGCTGAGTGTACACTCCCTAGACTAGCCGTGCTGCCGCAGTATCTCCTCCGAAGGCGGCTGCAGCTTTTCCGTCTTACCGGCGTAGTCCAAGCGGTAGAGGACATGGCGGATGGCAGCGATACGAGCCCGCTCCCGCTCATTGCCCTTGATGATGAGCCAGGCGCTGCCCCTGCTCGTGGATGTGCTTTTGTAATTTCAGCAATTCCACTTGCAGAAAGTACAGTTCGTGCACGTAGGCCGGATTGACCCCATAGTGGCGCAGCACATCCTCATCGAACTGCTTGTCCTCTCCCTTTTTCAGGCTCATTATTTCTTCAGTTTTACCTCGTATAAGTCCCGGCGCCGATCCTTGAGGGTGTTCACGCTGCCGTATTCGTGCAGCTCTTTGAGCAATTCGAGGTTGACATCAGCAATTACCGTCATCTCGGTGTTGGGCGTCGCCTCAGAGCGGATGGCATTGGTTGGGAATGCAAAATCAGAAGGTGTAAAAATAGCCGATTGAGCGTAGTTGATATCCATATTGTTCACCCGGGGCAGGTTGCCCACCGCACCGGCAATCACCACGTAGCATTCGTTTTCGATCGCCCGGGCCTGAGCACAGAGGCGGACGCGGTTGTAGCCGTTTTGGGTATCGGTTAAAAACGGGACAAAAAGCAGCTGCATACCCTGATCGGCGTAAATACGGGCCAGCTCCGGGAATTCCACATCGTAACAGATCAGGATCCCCACCTTGCCGCAATCGGTATCAAAAACCTTCAGTTCGTTGCCTCCTTTCATGCCCCAGGCATCGCGCTCAGAGGGGGTGATGTGCACTTTTTGGAATTTCTCCCAGGTGCCGTCGCGGCGGCAGAGGTAGGACACATTGTACAGGTGGCCATCGGCTTCTACCTTAGGCATGCTGCCCGTGATGATATTGACGTTGTAACTGACGGCAAACTCGGTGAATTTTTCGCGCAACGCATTGGTGTAGCCCGCCAGTTCCCGGATGGCGCGGGCTTCCCCCAGGTGGTTGTAATCGGCCATGAGCGGCGCTTCGAAAAACTCCGGGAAGAGAATAAAGTCGGACTGATAATCGCTCACCGCATCCACAAAGTATTCCACCTGACGGATCAGGGCATCGAAGTTGGGGAAGAGGCGCATTTGCCACTGCACAATCCCGATCCGTACTTCGGATTTGGGCACGTTGATGAGCTTCTCCTCTTCCTGAAAGTAGATATTGTTCCACTCGAGCAGCGTAGCGTACTCCTTCGAGGCTTTATCTTCCGGCAAGTAGTTTTGGATAATTTTCCGGACGTGGAAGTCATTCGACAATTGAAAGGTGAGGGTGGGATCGTAGATTTCCTTCATCTTCACCTTATTGATGTATTGGCGGGGCGTTAGCTCATCGGCGTACTCCCGGTATTTGGGGATGCGCCCGCCCGCAATGATCGAGCGCAGGTTGAGGGATTCGCAAAGCTCCTTGCGGGCATCGTACAGCCGGCGGCCAAGGCGCATGCCCCGGTACTCCGGGTGCACAAACAACTCAATGCCGTAGAGGACATCCCCTTTTTCGTTATGGGTATTGAAGGTTTCTTTCCCGGTGATTTGATCGTAAGTGTGCTTATCGCCGTACTTGCTATAGTCTACGATGATAGACAGCGCACAGGCGGCAACTTTGCCATCCACAACGACGCAGAGCTGCCCGTCGGGGAAGACATTCAGCAGTTTCTCAATGGCTTTTCTATTCCAGTGGGTCACCCCGCCCCCGGAGTAAGCCTGAATCATGGCTTCTTTCAGCCCGATATAGTCTTTGAGGGTGAGGTTGCGGAGTTCTATTTTCTTGGTTGCGACTTCCATGGTTTGATTGTTATTCCCCCGTTTAACGAGTAGCGATCGTACCTTGTTGAATGTGGCTGGAAATGAATTAGCTCACCCGCAGCGTGTACCCCACCCCATAAACGGTTTCAATGAGGTCGGAGGCACCCAATGCGCGCAGCTTCCGGCGGAGGTTCTTTAAATGCGCATACAGAAAATCGTAACCTTCTGCATCTTCGCCCCAAAGGTAGTCAATAAGCTGATCTTTGGTGACGACCCGGTTGCGGTTACGCGCCAGGAAAAACAGGATATCGAACTCTTTCTTGGTCAGCTCCAGGCGCTGCTCATTGATATGAATGGCAAACTCATCGGGCCGGATGACCATAGCCCCCAGCCGTATTTCTCTTTGGTAGAGCCCCGTCTTGCGGCGGTGCAACGCCCTGAGGCGGGCGTAGACTTCCGCCAGGTCGTAGGGTGCAGAAAGCACATCGTCGTACCCAGCTTCCAGGGCCTCAATCCGGTCTTGTGGCGCAGTAGCGAGGGTCAGCAACAGCAGCCCAGCCTCAACCTCCTGCTGCCGCATCAGCCGCCCCAGGGGGAGGCGGCCGGCCTCTGCGAGCGGTTCGATGGCTACAACAACATCGAACTCCACCTGCAAAACCTTCTGAACAGCCGCCCGCAGCCCGCTGACCTGCTGCCCCTGTATACCCTGCCGTCGAAGGAAACGCCCCAGGGCTTCCTGCCCCGCTGATGCCTGCCCAATCATTAAAATGTTCATAATTTTTTTAGGTCTGCCCAAAATTCAGTTTTTATTCAGAATTTGGGTGCTTTTTTGCCTTAAAAAAATGAGCAAGAAAGGAAAGCCCAATGGCAAAAAGCGGTCCAAACCGGCCACCAACATGCCCGAGGAGGCGCTCCGCCCCCGCAAGCCCGTCAAAGCTGCCAAACCACCCAAGTACAACCACCTGCATTACTGGCTAAGCGAGGCGGCCACCATGCAATAACACCAGAACATGACGAAAATATCCTCCCGGCTTCAGGAAGCGGCCTACGAACAAGCCGCCCTTGAGATCGCCAGCCAGGGCTACAGTATTGTTGACGGCTTTCTGAGCCCGGAAGAAGTGGATGCCGTCCGCCAAACCATCCGGCAGGAAGCAACGGCGGGCGCCTTCGGCCCGGCAGGCATTGGCCAGGGCAGCGGCTTTCAGCGCAACCGCAGCATCCGCCGGGACTTGATCCTATGGATCGACCACGAAGTACCACCCGCTTCCTGCGTCTCTTACTTTGAGCGCCTTCGGGCACTCATCCGCTACCTGAACCGCACCTGCTATTTGGGTATACGGAATATGGAGATGCACTTTGCCCTCTATCAGCCCGGTGGCTTTTACAAACGCCACCTCGATGTGTTCCACCGCACGCAGTCGCGTAAGCTCTCCGCAATTTGCTACCTCAATACAGGATGGGTAGAAGCCGACGGCGGCACTCTGAAGCTCTACCTGCCTCAGCCCGGGGGAGAAGCTGTCGTAAAAGTAGCGCCCATAGCCGGCCGGCTACTCCTATTTGAAAGCCACGCCATCGAGCACGAAGTGGAAGTCGCCCACCGCGAGCGGTGCAGCATCACCGGATGGCTGAAAGATGAAGCCCCGCTTATTTGATATGATCCATCCCCATACCCGCTTGCAGTACATCGACGACCACAAAGGTTATGGTGTATTCGCCACCCGGTTCCTGCCCAAAGGCACCATTACTTATGTCAAAGACAGCCTGGAAATGGAAATCAGCCCTATGGCCTACCGGAATCATGATCCCGAAATGCGAGCCGCTATCGAGAAGTACTCTTACATTGATGAGCGCGGCTACCGCATCGTCAGCTGGGACTTCGCCAAGTATGTCAATCACTGCTGCCACTGCAATACGATGAGCACCGGCTATGGCTTTGAAATCGCCATTCGTGACATTCAGCCCGGTGAGGAAATTACCGACGAATACGGCCTCTTCAACCTGACGGAACCAATGCCATTGCAGTGTGCCAATAAAGGATGCCGGGGCACCTTGCGCCCGGAAGATTTTGAACAGTACTACCCACAGTGGGACCAACAGCTGCGCCGGGCGCTGCCACAAATCTGGCAAGTCGAACAACCGCTCGCAGCACTGCTGGACGACGCGACGAAAGCAGCCATAGACGCTTTCCTCCATCATCCCAAGGCCTACCGTTCCGTTTACCAGCTCAAAGCAAATGCCCTTATTGCCTATACTGACGATGAAGGGGTTAGCCACAACGGATTTACTCCATATCAGCATGTAAGCTGAGAAACGCCCTGCTACCGTGCTGCCAGCCACGGTAAGCGGGTATCTTTGATTTTGCGTATTTTGTGCCGCCAACCGCCCCACAGGGACAAGCCATATGCTGCCTGCCGATGGGGCGGTCATTTTTTAACTCAACGCATGGTATGGAATCTACTTATTCCGCTTTACCCGATGATGCCCCTGTGATCCGGGAATTGGACCTGGAGGCGGTGCCGGCAGGCGGCCTTCAGCGCTTCTGGCTGCATTTGGTCACAGACGGCATGGGCTTGCCGGTTTTCATCCCGGTCATTGTCGCCAAAGGCACTGCGCCTGGCCCGGTCGTCGGGCTTACAGCCGCTGTGCACGGCAACGAGCTGAACGGCATCCCTGTCATCCAACGGCTTTTCCGGGAAATTGATGCCCGGGAACTGAAAGGGACGATCGTCGGCGTACCCGTCGTCAACCTGCCCAGCCTGCTGCGTAAGAAACGGCGCTTCATAGACGGTACCGACCTCAACCATATTATGCCGGGCCGGGAAGATGGTAACGTCAGCCAGGTCTATGCCTACCGGGTAGTCAACTGGATCGTTGCCAGGTTTGATTATTTGATTGACCTGCACACGGCCAGTTTTGGGCGCATCAATTCCTACTACATCCGGGCAGACATGGACAATGAAACGACCCGCCGCATGGCCTTGCTGCAAAACGCGCAGATCATCGTCCACAACCCGCCATCGGACGGCACCCTGCGGGGCGCGGCAAATGAGCTGGGCATCCACGCCATCACCCTGGAAGTCGGCAACCCCAACACCTTTCAAAAAGGGCACATCCGCTCGGGCTTGACGGGCATCCACAATGTACTTGCCGACCTGGGCATGACGGAAGGCACGGTTGAGGAACCGGAAGCCCCCGCCATCCTGTGCAAGGATTCCAGTTGGCTCTACACCGATACGGGGGGCATACTGACGGTGCAACCCGCCGTAACCGAACGGGTAGCTGCCGGCCAGGAAGTCGCCACGCTCCGTAACATCTTTGGTGATTTCATCAAGCGCTACACCGCCCCCGAAGCCGGGGTGGTCATCGGCAAAAGCGTCAGCCCGATCAATCAGACCGGTGGGCGTATCCTGCATTTGGGCGCGCTGGCCTAAACCAAAGAAGAGCTCTTTTTACGGCTTTGCCCGAACCCGCTATCCGATAGGTTTGTCTCATGTTAGCCAAAGCCTTGCAAACCGCGAAGGCATTTATTCTTTACATTTGAAAGCAGACTATCCTAGAAATGTTAAAACCAGAAAAATGCTAAAATCTATATTACCGATACTGCTTGCTGTGGTATGCAGCACCGCCCTGCAAGCGCAGGTCATCTACAGCGAACCGGCATTTCCTACCCCGGAAGATGAGGTGACAGTTTTCTTCAATGCCTCGGAGGGCAACGGCGGGCTGGAAGACTGCGGGTGCGATATCTATCTGCATACCGGGGTCATCACTAACCTCAGCAGTAGCCCCTCCGATTGGCGATACGTGCCGACTACCTGGGGCCAGGCCAATGATGACTGGAAAATGACACCGGTGCCCGGAGAGGACAATCTCTATAGCTACACCTTTTCGCCTTCCGTGAATGGCTATTATAATGTACCAGGCAGTGAGACTGTAGAGCAAATCGCTTTCGTCTTCCGCGATGCCACCGGTGACCAAACCGGCCGGGCCACAGGCGGGGGAGATATCTTCCTTGATCTTTTTGAAGGCGGGGCAGGCTTTTCAGCGGTGCTGCAGAGCCCAGCCAGTAATGCGATCATTGCGCAAACCGGAACCATCATTCCGGTCCGGGTGGCGGTATCAGAAGAGGCGGCCATGACCATCACAGACAACGGAGAGGAACTGGTTGCTGAGACGACTTCCCTATTGGAGTACGACCTGATTGCAGGTGCGGCCGGCACCCATATTGTGGAAATTACGATAGACAATGGGGGAGAGAGCATAGTGCTTGACTTCGCTTACGCCGTGCCCCTGGATGTCGCTCCACAGGATGCCCCGGCTGGCCTTGAACCCGGCATCACCTTCGAATCCGGCACCCTTCGCCTTAATCTTTTTGCTCCAAACAAGGAGCATGTCTTCGTACTCGGCAGCTTCAACGAGTATCGCCCACTAACGGAGTACCAGATGACACCCTCCGCTTCCGGCAACTGGTGGATAGAAATTGAGGGGCTGGATCCTGAAGGGGCCCACACTTTTCAATACCTGGTAGACGGCAGCATCCGGGTGGCCGACCCTTACAGCACGGTGGTGCTGGACCCTGGCGATGACCCCTTCATTGAAGAGGAGGTGTATCCGAACCTGCCTGATTATCCGGACAATGCCCAGGGAATTGTCTCCCTGATAGACCCGCAGGTGGCAGAGTACGACTGGCAAGTGGACAACTTCGAGCGCCCGCCCAAAGAACGGCTCGTAGTCTATGAGCTGCTGGTGCGCGACTTTCTGGAAAGCCACAGTTATACCGACCTGATCGACACCCTCGACTACCTCAAACGCCTTGGTATCAACGCCATTGAGCTGATGCCGGTCAATGAATTTGAAGGAAATATCAGCTGGGGTTATAATCCGTCCTTTCACATGGCGCTGGACAAGTACTACGGCCCGATTTATGAGTTTAAGCGGTTCGTGGATGTTTGCCACCAACGGGGGCTGGCGGTCATCATCGATGTAGTCTACAATCATGCTTTCAGCCAGAGCCCGCTTTGCCAATTGTACTGGGATGAGAATAACTTCCGCCCGACGCCCGACAACCCCTGGCTGAATGAATTTGCCAAACACCCCTTCAACGTAGGCTACGACTTTAACCACGAAAGCCCGCATACCCGGGAATTCGTCAAGCGCACCATGCGGTACTGGCTGGAAGAGATGCGGGTAGACGGCTTCCGCTTCGACCTCTCCAAAGGTTTTACGCAAGTAGAAACCACCGATGTGGGCGCCTGGAGTGCCTATGACCCTTCCCGCCTGGTGATCATCAAGGACTATGCCGATGAAATGTGGGCGGCTTCTCCCGGTTCTTACGCCATCATGGAGCACCTGGGCGACTGGGCAGAAGAGGTAGAAATGGCTAATTACGGCGAGGGGATGCTGATGTGGAACAACATGCAACCGCAGTACAAGAATGCCGTACTTGGTTTTGGCTCTAATCTGGCCGGCGCTTCTTATACCCACCGGGGCTGGGATGTGCCCGCAATTGTTTCCTATATGGAGAGCCACGATGAGGAGCGCCTGGTGTACGAAGCCCTGGAGTTCGGCAGCTCCCAGGGCGACTATAATGTCCGCGACCTGGAAACAGCCCTGGACCGGGTAGCCGCCGGCGCAACGATGTTTTACACCATACCCGGCCCCAAGATGCTCTGGCAGTTTGGGGAGCTGGGCTATGATTTTTCCATCAATTACTGCGAAGACGGCAGCATCAATCAGGATTGCCGAACCGGCCCCAAGCCCATCCGCTGGGACCTCCTGGAAGAGGAAGGCCGGCGCGACCTTTACGAGACGATGAGCGACCTCATCCTCGTTACGCAGGCCTATGATGTCTTCCACACCGATGATATTGAGTATGACCTGGCCCCTTCCGCCAAAGTAATCAAGCTGCGCCATGAGAGCATGGATGCAGTGGCAGTGGCCAACTTTGGCGTTACCGATCAGAGCGCTTCCCAGGTTTTCACACAAACTGGCACCTGGTATGAATTCTTCAGCGGGGAAACCTTTGAAGTGATTACCCCCAATCAGCTGCTCCCGCTGGAACCCGGTGCGTACCGGCTCTACACGACCGAACCGCTGGAAGTCCCTACCAATAGCCATGGGGTAGCTGCGCCCAGGGGTTTTGACCTGCGCACTGCGCCCAACCCCACCGCCGGGGAACTGCTCATCAGCTTCGACTTGCCCAGAGCCGCAGCAGTACAACTGGAAGTCATGAACTTGCAGGGGCAAACGGTGCATCAGGAAGACCTCGGCCAGCGCAGCTTTGGTTGGCACGGAGAGGCGGTCGACCTTGACCTGCCGGCGGGTAGCTACGTGCTGCGGCTTTTGGCCGGCAACCGGATGGAGGCTAAGCTAATTGTAGTGCAATAGCACCCGGTTTCCGGCTTTGGCAAACACCGCTTTTGAGCCGTTCAAAAGCGGTGTTTGCTTTAGTGCCGGGCCTGCTTTTGTCGGCAAAAAAGTGCCATTAATAGATTTATTAGGGAAGTGGCCGTAATTTTCCCAATATTTACACCATCGTGCGGTCAGCCTGAATTGCCTGGTGGTTTCTTTTTGCTCAAATGCATAATAGTGCTGTGGCTAGAACCATCAGCCATTTACGGCTCAATTCACCAGCATGTTATAGCAGTAATTCCCACTGCTTTGTTGCCCATCATCTGTTGTCTGGAATACCGCCCGCCCATCTCGGCGGCAGCGGCATTGGAGCTGAACACCCTTCAGCGAAACACAAAATAGCAGTCATTATGACCCTATTAACAGGTAATGGAATGCCCATCCGGCAGCCGCTCCTCCGCATATCGGAGCAACTACAGCATACACCGCTTAACTTCGACGATGTCATCATCCACTCCCGCCTCCGGAATTTTGAGAAGTCGGTTGCCGACTCCGGCCTTTCGATCAAGCTAGGCCATATCGGCACAGAGCATTACCACTTCCGCAGCCACCATGCTCAACTGCAACGGGGCACCTACTTGCTGGTTAACTGCCACCAAGCCTTCGACTGTTTTCTGCGGAGCAAAACTCCGGTGGAAGGCTTTTGCTTTTACCTTAGCCGCCGTTCTATACAGGAAGCAGCCTCCGGCCTTTCGCGCTCCACGGCGGAGCTGCTGGACCACCCGGCCCCGACTGGTACAGCAGTGCCCTCCTTTCTGGAAAAAGTCTACCGGACAGACGAAAACGAGCTGGGCCGTTACCTGGAGCAGCTCCGGCCGGCCCTGGTTGCCCACCGGCAGCTCGACTTCGATCAGGTTTTCTTTGATTTGGCTACGGCGCTGTTGCGCACCCACTGGCGCACGGAGCGGGAGATGCAGGGTATTGAATGCGCCCGGCGCTCTACCCGGGAGGAGCTGTACCGCCGTCTGTGCACAGCCCGGGCTTACATTTTTGATCATTACAACAGCGCTCTTCAGCTCGAGGCCCTGGCCAAGACGGCTCTGTTGTCTAAGTACCACCTGCTGCGCACTTACAAGCAGGCTTTTGGGATCACGCCCTATCAACAAGTGCTGGAACTACGGCTTCAAAAAGCGGCCGATTTGGTCCAATGTGGCGACAGCCTGAGCAACGTCGCCCAGCAGTTGGGTTTTTCTGACCGGCGCTCTTTTACCAAGGCATTTAAGAAAAAGTACGGAGTAGCACCTTCACAGTATCAATCTGCCAGGGCTTAGCGAGTGGAGCCTACCCACCGGGCAATCAAACAGCGCCTGGTGGGCTAAGCCAACTTCGGTTACAAATGTGTAGCAGCTCAGGCGGCGATTGTATAAGCGCGGCCTGGGGCGAGGCTGCCTGAGCTGTCATACGGATATGCGCCCGGGCCGCGAAACCCGAAAAGAGCAAAGCACTGCTGGGGTAGAGCTTAATCCAAGCCCACTCTAAGCGCTCTGCCCCAGCTTTCCCAGACGTCGCTGGCGTAGAGCTTAATCCAAGCCCACTCTAAGCGCTCTGCCCCAGCTTTTCCAGGCATTGCTGGCGTAGAGCTTAACCCAAGCCCCCTCCTAGCGCTCTGCCCCAGCTTTCCCAGGCATTGCTGGCGTAGAGCTTAATCCAAGCCCCCTCCAAGCGCTCTGCCCC
>CAZNSK010000194.1:0-10289 GCA_964575505.1 uncultured Phaeodactylibacter sp. | reverse complement strand
TTAGGACAGGAATTTAACCATTTTTGCCATTTTGGCAAAAATTGTCAAAGAACCGCTATTATTAAAGGAAGCAAAAGAGTGTTGCACGTGAGCACCGCCACCACCAAACCCGGCTTTGTTGTTGTCGAATTGGCAGTTTTCCACCATCAGTTCCTCGCCACGGATTTGGGCAGCAAAAAGGCCCGCTCCGCTTTCCAGGCACCGATTATTTCGAAAGATGCAGTTTTCCACCTTTCCGCCGGATGCACCCTCTTGCCAGAAATAAATACCACCCGCATGCCAAATCGTGTAGTTCTGCTGGAAAATACAATTGCGGACCTGGGTAGCGCCCCAGGTGAAAATACCTCCGCCCCGTTTGTTGGGGAAATAGTCATCGTCAATATCGGCGTGACCGCCCTCAAAGGTGAAGCCATCGATGACCGTAGCCGCCGTGGTGAGGGTATCGATGACCATCACGTTAAGGGCATTGTCTTCCCGATTAGTCTCGAAATCATCGTCTACATCGTCACCGTTCAGGTCGCCGGAGAGGATGGTCACGTTGGTCGTGGGGTCCCGCTCGGAGAGCATGGTCTCGGTACCATCGAAGCCACCGTAGAGCCTTACGTCCTGATAGAGATAAAAAGTATTTTTCGGGCCATCCGTCCAGGCGCTGGGCTGTTGCGGCAGGTAGGTAACGGCTGCCACCCAGATTTCGTCGCCTTCGCTGTAGTTGTCTAAAGCGGTGGCGAATTCGGTGTAGGCGTTGGCCCAGGAGGTGCCGTCGTTGTTGCCGGTGGCGGCCTGGTTGACGTAGGTCTGAGCGGTTGCCGCTGTAGCCAGGATTAGCAACAGCAGTGCAGCAAAGAGGGTAGTAATTTTTTTCATCTCAAAAAGGGTTTAGCAGGCAGGCAATATCCGGGCCGCCTGCCGGTTTGCGAATAATTAAATAAACGGGTAAGAATGATTGTATAAAGGTAGGTGGGGGGCGTTGCCTTCCGATGGACAAAAATTGCAAATGGATGGACAGAAATTTCATGCCCGCCAAAATTGCAGATATGATAGCTTAGGGTTAACTTCAGTTTGCACCAAGAGGCCTTTTGCAGTACTTCATTGCAGGGCTACAGGAAACAGCCAGCACCCCAGAACGCCGAGGATATGAGAAAAACGAAAACCAAAATACTCAAAGCTGCTTTACAGCTTTTTAATGCGAATGGCCTGGTCAATGTGCGCTTACAGCATATCGCAGATGAGGCGCTTATCTCGGTAGGCAATTTGGCTTATCACTATCCCAACAAAGAGTCCATTGTACTTACCTTATACCAGGATTTGGAACAGGCACAGCGGGAGTTACTAAAGGAATTCAGGATCGTTCCGTTGTTTGATTACCTGGATCACTTGCTGGTCCTGACTTTCGAACTCCAGCAGCGCTATGTTTTTTTCTACCTCGACACCCTGGAAATCGTACGGGCGTATCCAAGTGTACGGCGTGCACACCAGCAGCATATTCAGCATCAGATACAGCAATTCAAGGCCATACTGGGTTTTAACACAGCCCGGGGCGTACTCCGGCCGGAACCTGAACCTGGCTTCTATGAAGCCTGGGCCCGTCAAATATGGCACAGTATGGACTCCTGGCCCGCTCAACAACGTATTTGTGGCGCTCAAGAAATGAAGGTGGCGGATTACCAAGCTGCGGTCTGGAGCCTGCTTGTGCCTTTGCTCAGTCCGATGGGCCATCTGGAGTACAAGCAAATGAAGCAAATGCGAGATACACAGGCTTAACCTTTGCCCTTGCAACAATTGAGACAAATTCCAAACAGTCTTATTTTAGAAAACTTTTTCTAAAATTTTACCCATTCCTCATCAGCTATGATTAGTTTTGGTTATTGGGCGTTTTGCAGAATTGTGTTTTGCTTATTGCCTGATGGATTTAAACAAAAAACATTATCATCATGGCAAACGTGTTATGGCTTCAGGGAGGAGCTTGCAGCGGAAATACAATGTCTTTCCTAAATGCGGAAGAACCCACCGTGCCGGAATTAGTCGTTGACTTTGGGATCAATATCCTCTGGCATCCATCTATCGGCATGGAAATCGGCCATCAGGTCGCAGAGTTGATGGAGAGCATCAAAAAAGGCGACACCCAATTGGACATCCTAGTCTACGAGGGCAGTATCGTACAGGGCCCTAACGGCACCGGAAGCATGAATTACTTCTGCGACCGGCCAATGATCGACTGGATCAAGGAGCTTTCGGAAATTGCTGGCTATGTGGTAGCCATTGGCGACTGCGCGACCTGGGGCGGAATCCCGGCCGTGCCTCCTAATCCAAGTGAATCAACCGGGATGCAATTCCTCAAAAAAGAAAAAGGCGGTTTTTTAGGCGCCGATTACCAATCCAAGGGCGGCTTGCCGGTGATCAACATTCCGGGCTGCCCGGCGCACCCAGACTGGATTACCCAAATTCTGGTGGCGATCTCCTCTGGCCGTATCGGGGATGTGCTGCTCGACGAATACCACCGCCCCAAGACTTTCTTCACCGATTTTGTGCAAACGGGCTGCCCCAACGCTATTAGCTTCGCCCAAAAAGTGGACGGCCACTTTGGCAAACGCGGCGGTTGCCTGTTCTACGAGGTCGGTTGCCGGGGCCCTATGACCCGGGCGAGCTGTAACCGTATCCTCTGGAACCGGCAGTCGAGTAAAACACGCGCCAACCATCCCTGCTTAGGCTGTACAGAGCCGGGCTTCCCGCACCACGATCTCGAAAAAGGCAGCGTGTTCAAAACGATGAAGTACATGGGGGTTTTCCCTAAAGACGTACCAACAGGCACCAATAAGGTAGCTTATTACACCAGAGCTGGATTTGAAAAGGTGCTGGGGTCATTGGAAAACGCCATGGGCGTCAACAAAGAGCACTTCGAAACCTCGAAATAAGCCAATTGGTGTATTTGTAATCTTCAATTTAAAACTCAGAAAAAATGGCTCAAGTAAAAGAGCTTAACATATCACCGGTAGGCCGTGTCGAAGGTGATTTAGATGTTAAGGTATATATGGATGGCGGCGTTGTCACTCGCGCCCATACCCAAGCGGCAATGTTCCGCGGTTTCGAACAGATCATGGCGGGCAAGGACCCGCAGTCCGGTTTAATTGTAACCCCCCGAATTTGCGGTATTTGCGGGGGCTCTCACCTCTACTGTGCTTCCTCCGCCCTCGATACGGCCTGGAAAACGCAGCTACCGCCCAATGCCCTGCTGTTGAGGGCAATTGGCCAGGCTACGGAGACGCTCCAAAGTATCCCGCGCTGGTTCTACGCAATCTTCGCTACGGACATGGCGAATAAGAAATTTGCTAACAAACCCCTGTACAATGAGGTCGTCAAGCGCTTCTCCGCCTACGTCGGCACCTCTTTCCAACGCGGCGTAGTAGCCAGTGGCCGACCGGTGGAGGTATACGCCCTCTTCGGCGGG
Organism: uncultured Phaeodactylibacter sp.; assembly: GCA_964575505.1. Classification (GTDB taxonomy): domain Bacteria; phylum Bacteroidota; class Bacteroidia; order Chitinophagales; family Saprospiraceae; genus Phaeodactylibacter. Next base: position 6,844 of record CAZNSK010000194.1, on the reverse strand, counting down.
CAGTGGCCGCATTCCTCGTATATGGTCCCCGGTGGGGTCATGTGCGCGCCAACGCTCAAGGACATCACCCGGGCGATAGCCATCATCAACCAATTCCGCAACGACTGGCTGGAAACGGTCTGGTTGGGTTGCTCCATTGACCGCTACCTACAGATTAAATCCTGGGACGACCTCATGGAATGGGTGGAGGAAAACGAGTCACAACGCAATAGTGACCTCGGCCTTTACATTCGGGCCAGCCTGGAGTTTGGATTGGACACCTTTGGACAGGGCGTGGGCAAATTCATTGCCTACGGCACCTATCTGCATAAAGACCTTTACCAAAAACCCACCGTAGAAGGCCGCCAAAGCGCAGTGATCAGCCCGGGCGGCTTCTGGGACGGCAAGGACTTCCACGAGATGGACCAGATGAAAATCACCGAACATGTGAAGCACGCCTGGTACGAGGATGTGCCCGCCGCCCACCCCTGGAATGAGCCACTGCCGACCCCGGTAACCTCACAAAACCTGGAGGATACCGATTTCTCCGGTAAGTACAGCTGGTCGAAGGCCCCTCGTTTTGATGGGTTGGCTGCCGAGGCAGGCCCACTGTCGCGCGTAATCATGAATGCCAACCCGAATAATCTGGATCATCAGATTCAAGACCCGCTCTTCCTGGATATCATGGATAAGAAAGGGCCGAGCGTTTTCACCCGTGCCCTGGCACGCATGCACGAAGCTCCGCGCATTTATAACTACGTTATGGAATGGCTGGGCCAGATTGACCTGGACGGTGAATTTTACGTCAAGCCGACCGAGCGCGATGGCAAAGGCTGGGGGGCTACCGAAGCTGCCCGCGGTGCCCTGGCGCACTGGATTGAAGTGGAGGACGGTATCATCAAAAATTACCAGGTCATGGCGCCGACAACCTGGAATGTAGGGCCGCAGGATGACGACGAAAACGCCGGCCCCATCGAGGCGGCCCTGGAGGGTACTGAAATTGAAGACCCCCACGACCCGGTAGAAGTAGGCATGGTAGCCCGCTCCTTTGATTCTTGCCTGGTGTGTACGGTTCATGCCCATGACAAGAAGTCCGGCGAGGAGCTGGCCCGCTTCAAATTGTAGAAAATTATTTGACTAATAGGGGCAGTGGGTGCACCGCGCGCCTCACTGCCCTGTATTTTGTTATGCTATGCCGCAAACTGCTGTGCTAGGCTTTGGAAACCCCGTCCGCAGCGATGATGGAATTGGCTGCTACGTGATCGAAGCCTTGAAAAAGCAATTAAACAATCCATCCGAAGTAAGCTTGATGGATATGGGCACCTCGGCTTTTGAAGTACTCTTTCAATTGAAAGGGCATGAGAAGATCATCCTGGTAGATGCCGTTGTGAACACAGGCGAAGAGGATGGCACCCTGTACAAGCTTCCGGCTTCTGAGGTGAATGCCGCAATACAGGATGACCCCATGGTTTTCTTGCACGCACTGAAGTGGGATCAGGCCTTATCTTATGCCAAGAAAATCCTGCAGGAAGAATATCCGGAAGATATCAGTGTTTACCTGATTGCGGTGAGCGACACCCGCCTGGAAATCGGCCTGAGCGAAGCGGTACAGTCAGCCGGGGACCGGGTGGTATCCCTTATCAAAGAAGAACTCCTGAAGCCGGAGGATGCCTAACAGATTTCAATACAAACGCCATGGAAAAAGTCTTTCATTTCAATCATTTGCGTTCCAAAAAGCCAGCCACAGGGGAAGAAAGCCCACAGGTGCGGCTCAAGCGTGGCCATCTGTGGATGCCCGCTAAGGTTGCCGAGGAAGCTTTTGGCCAAGACCGGCAGGTGTACGCAGTATACTACCCCGCCAAGCAGAGCTTGCTTTTGGCGCCTCATTCCGACAAGGACTTCGGCCAACTGCACAAGTGTTCCCTGCTGATGCTCAAGGACCGCTCTCTGGCTGGTGATAAATCCATATCTTTACAAGAGATCATTATTGACCACGAACTGTCCGATCAAGACCGGGACCTGGACTACAACGGGGGCCCTGGCTTGCCGCTGCAGGTGAAATTGGACTAAAGACCAGGGTATGAACGCATGGAACGTTGACGAATCTCCAGGAACGAGCCGGGACATGTGCATCCTTAGGGAAGAGAAATGGCTGCTCACTGCCGTAGTGCTCTTCCACATCAAAGCCCGTTTGGGGCGGTATTGGGTCAGTATGGTTTACGTAGATTCCAACGACCCCTTCCGATTCATCGTCCGCGTTATTGACCATTACCCCAGCCGCCAAAAGGCGGAACAGTATGCCCGTATTTTACAACGGGGTATCCGCCGCGACCCCCGGGGGACCTATAAAATAGATGTTGATGCTTTCCATATATGCTCCAACTAAATACCTGGAACCGATCCAGGAAGCCATCCATAAGGAAGGCCGGCTTCACGAGCTCGTCCGGATAGTCGACTACCTGGACGAGCGCCCCGTAGCCAGTGCGCACAGCATACTGGTAAAACGAGAGGCGATCTGGCCCCTGCTGGACTGGCACAACCTGGAACCTCCCTATCTGTTGCCCGAAGAAGTCCCATTTACGGAAGCCACTCTCCTCGGCTTTATATTCGCCAAGCTGGGCAACTATGAGAAAACCCACGAGTACCTCGCTCAGCCGTTCTCCGGTTTTTACCGGGAACTGGATGTTATCAACCGCCTTCAACACGGTATTTCCGTCGATCAGCGTGCCCTGGCGGCTGCCTACACCCCATTTGACGAATACCGGATCATGCACAATCAGGCAATTGTCCACCATTACGGCGATCAAACCGAGCAGGAACAAATCAACAAGGCCAAATATTACTACCTCGAGGCCCTGCAGGCCGCACCAACCGACGAATACCGTGCTTTTACCGCCCGCCACTTTGCGCTGCTGCTCACGGACACAAACGAGACGGGCGACGCCACCCGCGTTTTAGAGGCTATGTTGCAGGGGGAGATTTCTGAAGAGGCTTCGGCTGAGCTCAACTATACCCTTTGCCAAAATTGGCTGCAAGCCCTGCAAGTGCCCTACGATCAGGCCTTGCTGGACAAACTGAAACCTAAACTCTGGCGGGTGCTGGAAACCTACCAAAAGCAGGGCCGCCCTCTGGCGGCAGCGATGGCCCTCACCGATGCCGGGATAATTGCCAATTACGAAGAAAGCTGGTCGGAGAGCCTGGGGTACTTCAATCAGGCCGTGGATATCTTCGAGGCCCACGGCCAGGAAGCCCTGGCGGCCAATATCCATTATCGCAAAGGCACCTTGCTCTACACCTGGGCCAAGAATGGCAACCCGCAGTTTTACCGCAATGCAGCCGAGAGCTATCAGCAGGCAGCGCGCGTCTTTACGCAGCAGAACGCTCCGGAAGTTTACGCCGAAATTCAGCACCACCTGGGTATCATCTACGCCGAGATTCCCGATGCGGTAAAGAAAAAAGGGATATGGGCGGCAGTGTCCTCTTCTGCTTTTCAGGAAGCCCTTCGGATATACACCGCCGAAGACTACCCTTACAACTATGCTGCAGTGTGTAACCATTACGGTAATGCGCTGACGAAGTACCCGGCTGCGAAGTTGGCCGACAACTACGAAAAAGCCCTGTATTACTACGAGGAAGCCCTGCGGATACGCCGCGCGGATCAGTTCCCGCTGGAGCGCTCGCTCACCCTCCTCAACTGCTTGGAGGCACAGTGGTTTTTGGGCATGCCGGAAGACCGCTTCGATGCGGAACGCTTCGCGGAAATGGTACGCAAGGCGGAAGAAGTACTGGAGCTGACGAATGACCCGCAATTGGTAGAAACAGCCAAGGGGCACCTCAAAAAACTACAGCAGCTGAAAACCCTGTACGTATAAACCACAATTATCCACCATGCACGAAGTATCCTTGATTCGGAATATTTTTGGCGCTTTGGAATCGGAGTTCAGCCCGGAAGAGCTTGCTGCGATTGAGGTGATCGAACTAAAAGTCGGGGAGCTGTCCAACGTCGAGCCGGTGCTGATGCAAAATGCTTTTGCGGCGGTCACCGAGGCAGAAGGGCGCTTTCAGGGTAGTGAGTTGCGCATTATCAAAATTCCGGTTACCGTACATTGCGATCACTGCCAAACGGATTCCGAAGTCCATCATTATAAATTTGTCTGCAGCCGCTGCCAGAAGCCTACCAACAACGTACGCACAGGGATGGAATTGCTCATTCACCGGGTGCACTTTGCCGATCAGGCGAATTAAAAGGATGGCGTAAAAAAGACTTTATAAACCCCACCAATTCTTTTTATTTCTCAAATTTTGCGGCTAACTTACTGATCATTATTTAATTAGATAGCGGGAGGTCAACCTTGGTATACTTGTCTATACTAAGCGGGAATATAACCGTAAAGACCGCAACTATCTCCTACAATCAGAGCAAAAGCCATGGAGAAAGCTCAGAAATCAAACCGTATGGCGCGGGGGACGATCACCTGCGACAACACTACAATGCACTTGCTGAAAGCCAACGACTTCGTGGCGGACGGCATTCGCAAACGGGTAGCCGAGCAAAACATTCTGCTGATCAATATGACTTCTTCCCCGGGTAGCGGGAAGACAACCCTGCTGCAGGAAACCATACGCCGAATAGGCGATCAGGTCAAGATCAAAGTCCTGGTCGGCGACCTGGAAACAGAACGCGATGCCGAGCGCCTGCGGGAAGTGGGCGGCGATGCCCTGCAAATCGTAACCGGGGGTATCTGCCACCTGGAAGCGCAGATGGTCTGGCAAGCCATGGAAAACACTGACCTGAGTGGGGTGGATATCCTTATCGTCGAAAATGTGGGCAATCTGGTCTGCCCCGCCGCTTTTGATCTGGGCGAAGACTACCGGGTCACGCTCGTCTCCACTACGGAAGGCGATGACAAACCCAAGAAATATCCCCGTATGTTCTTAACCAGCGAACTGATGTTGGTTGCAAAAGCAGACCTGCTGCCCTACCTCCCATTCTCCGTAGAAGCTGTAGTTGCGGATGCCCGCGACATCAACCCGGACCTGGAAGTGATGCAAGTAGCCAGCATAAACGGAGAGGGTATGGACCAATGGTGCGATTGGCTCCTGGCTAAAGCAGAGGAGAAGAAAGCACAAGCAGCGCTGGAAAACCCTGCTTGATGCACCACCTTGCGGATGTCAGGCCAAAAGCCGTTCATCCCACTCCTTATATTTTTCTTTGTCCCTTCGTCGGCCCGCCAGCAGCGGCAGTAGGGGCCACTAACCAAAATCCAACCTACTATGTGTTTAGCAATTCCCGGAAAAATAAAATCTACGACCCTTGAATTTGATGGGCAGGTGCGTATGGCGAAAGTGTCCTTTGGGGGGATAATCAAAGAAGCGACACTGGAGATGGTCCCTCAGGCTAAACAGGGGGATTACGTTTTGGTGCACGTTGGGGTAGCCATCAGTGTTGTAGACGAAGAAGAGGCGCAACGCACCTTCCGCTACCTGGAAGAGATGGGCGAAATAGAAGAAGAATTTGACATCAACCCTTTCCTGCCTGGCCAATCCAACCCCCAAACCCAAAAAGCATAACGCCATGAAGTACCTGACTGAATACCGAGACCCGGAATTGGCCAAGCGCTACCTTGAGGAAATCCACAAGACAGTAACCCGCTCCTGGACCATTATGGAAGTTTGCGGTGGCCAAACTCACTCCCTGGTCAAGAATGGTATTTTGAACATGATCCCAAAGGAGATCAACATGGTGCACGGCCCAGGCTGCCCCGTCTGCGTCACCCCTATGAATCTGATCGACAAGGCGGTACATCTGGCGGAAGCGCAAGGCGCGATCCTTTGCTCCTTCGGCGATATGCTGCGCGTGCCCGGGTCCGAAAAAAGCTTGCTGGAGGCCAAAGCCGGCGGGGCGGATATCCGCATCCTTTATTCGCCGCTTGAAGCCGTGAAGATTGCCGAAGAAAACCCGGAACGGGAAGTCGTTTTCTTTGCAGTGGGCTTCGAAACGACAGCGCCGGCCAACGCCCTGTCCGTGCTGCATGCACACCGCCGGGGCCTGAGCAACTACAGCATTCTCGCGTCGCATGTACTCGTCCCGCCCGCTATTGCTGCGGTAATGGATGACGAAGACACCCGTATTCAGGGATTTCTGGCCGCCGGGCACGTATGTACGATCATGGGTACGGAAGAGTACTACCCTTTGGTAGACCGCTACCATATTCCTTTGGTCATTACCGGTTTCGAACCGATCGATCTGCTGCAGGGAGTATTGATGACTGTGCAGCAATTGGAAAAAGGCGAAGCAAAGGTCGAAAACCAGTATTCGCGCGTAGTGCGCCCGGAAGGAAACCCGCAAGCGATCAAGATGCTCCACGAAGTATTCGATACGACCGACCGGATGTGGCGCGGTATAGGGGTGATCCCAAGCAGTGGCTATAAGTTGAAGGGCCAATATGCCCGCTATGATGCCGACAAAAAGTTTGGTATTGCTATTGCGGAAGCGCCGGAAAATGAGGAGTGCATCGCCGGGGCTATCATGAAAGGGCTGAAAAAGCCATTGGATTGCCCCAACTTTGGCGCCAAATGCAAACCCGAAAATCCACTCGGCGCGCCAATGGTAAGCTCAGAAGGGGCCTGTGCTGCTTACTACCATTTCTCTGGTTTGCTGGAAGAAGTGCAACTCTGATCAAGAAATCTACCGCCGATGAGATGATCCCCGATGGACCGGAATACAAGCTTGACCCACGCCCACCTCAATACAGTAAAGCTGAGGGCAGACGAGGCTGCATGCTTGTTTGCCGATTTCGCCGGTCTTTTTCCCGGTGGCAACATAGGGGATTACAGCCCATACCAAGCAGATGATACCCACTAA
>CAZNSK010000193.1:0-10398 GCA_964575505.1 uncultured Phaeodactylibacter sp. | reverse complement strand
ACCGAGGAGATTTTGTTCCAAGACGAGGCAGAAAACGTAGGCGATGCAGCGCATCAGCGAGGCTTTCTAACGAAGTATTGGGGCAAAAGCGCCCGTCAAAATGATGAGTTATTTATTTCTCATTCCTAATACATAAAATTCCTTATAAAATTATGTATTAAGTTTACTATTTTTCAAAAATCTCAGTTGTTTTTCCAATTCCATTGATTATTAATCAAATCACTCCCCCTCCGTCAAAGGGGTAATCATAATATGCGCCCGGTGCGTACCCGGGTTCATAATCCAGGGGTGGTGGGGCTCTACAGGGCGCTCCGGCAGACCGGTGGAAGCAGCGGTGGCGAAAGGCATGTAGACCACATAGCGGTACTGCGCCTGATCGACCTCTCCCGTAGCCGGATCGTACTGCGCTTCGGGGCCATAGTAGATGTGCAGGGTAGCTCCTGTCTCTCCCATTTCAAGTTCGCCCGCCTTTACTTCCTCCTCGCGGATATCGAAGATTTCATTGGCGTTTTTGCCCTCAGCACGGAGTTCGCGGCCACGCGCCATAAATGGCTCCAGGCTGCGGTGGTAGCAGGCGGCGTTGAAGCCTTCCTGATTGGGGTTGTCGACCAGGCAGATGAATTCGTTCGTCCCTTCCTTAAAGGTGACAAACTCCCCCGCCATATTGTAACCGATGACTTTAGCCCCTTCCCGGCTGGCTTCGGGGGCAGCCATCAGGGCAGTGGCCATCAGAGCTTCATCGGTGTCGATAGGCTGGTAGTCCGGCGTTTCCGTAGCGGGTTCACTTTCTGTCACAGTTTCATTCTCAGTGGCTTCCGGTGCATTGCAGGCAAACAGTAAGCCCGACAGGGCCAGCAAACAGATCAGGTTTTTCATGGCTTTGATTTTAGTTGGTTTCCCTGAAGATAAGGGTTTTGAGGATAAGAGGGGCTGGTCTTTGGCGTCTTTTCCAAATCGTGCTACCTTGCAGGGTGTAAAGATTAAAATGATTGGAATGGCAACACCGGAAGACCTGCAAGGCACCAAAGCACTCATCCTGCGCGATTTCGAGCTGGAGGAAGGCGATGAGCCTATTGCGACCGAGGAGGATCTCCTCCGCCTGCTGGCCGATCAGATCGCCGGGATGATTGAGTACAATCTGGAAGTGCTGCTCAGCAACCTCTACCGCCTCGATGTGCAGGAAGCCAAGGTCAACTACGCCCTCTCCCCCCACTGCCCGGAACCCGCCAACGTGGCCCTCGCCCGCCTCGTACTCGAGCGCCAAAAGCAGCGTGCCTACACCAAAAGGCACTTTCAGCAGCCGGATTTGGGGGATTTGGATGGGCTGGAGTTGTGAGCCCGCTGCATTGGGCAGGACAAGCCCACCCTTACACCTATCTAAAAGCAGGGTCAAACCCAAATTAACAACTGCCTTTCAGGCTAAAGCGCAAATGTTAAATAACCTAAACTTATTCTGCCGGAATTGGAGCAAACCCGTTTTTTTTCTACATTGTAACCAAAACGTGTTCCAGCCCTCGCTAGAATGCGCCTTCTGCAACTAAACACCGTATTATATTATGAAAAATCTATTTTCCTTTACCCCCCCCGAATTTTATTCTTCAGCGGACTGGGCACTGCCCTTGCTTTAATGAGCTGGCTAGCTATGCAAATGGGTAGTTGGGATGGTGGGGTACCCCCTGGCCCATTGCCTGAACGTGCGCACGCCGCTCCACCAGAAAGCAGTTGTGCAATCACCGATATACTGATGACGAACCGGTCGGATTGCAATGACAATGAAACCTTAGACTATCAGGATGATTTTTTTACAGCAGATATTACTGTTCATTTCGAAAATAAGCCTACGTCCGGCTCACTCGATGTAGCAGGGCAGTATTTGTTGCAGCCTTTGTCCGTTCCGGTTGGTAGTACATCAGCACCCGATTCACATACTTTTGTTGATGTCACACTGAAAACGACGGTAAATCCCAGGGATATAAGGTTGACGGCTTCGTTCTCAGGTTTGTCTACATGTGAGCTGGAGGTAGATTCTGTGAGTTCTACAAGGAGACAATGTTCAGTTTGCGGCAATGATGTGACCACGGGCCAACTTTATCCCGGTTGTTGGCCGGCTCAAGACCCACAGGTCAGCGATGAGTGTGAAAAGTCTTATAATTACGCGCCACCTCCGGGATTTCCAGAACATACCCCTGTACGGTATATAAAAACAGTCCTGCATATTTTCCAGACAGATGATCCAGATAACCCCCTGAATTTTACTGAAGACCATATGGACATTATTGAATCTCTTGTCGATGGTGCCAATCACCAACTCGCTAATTTGTGCGACGACCCTGATGACTTCTCCCCTCATATGCCGGATGCCCGAATCCGATTATTGAATACCGGGACTATCGGAGAAGACGTATTTTTCCATCAGGATGACAATGCCTGGGGTTTTGGTACACAGGGCTGTGATTATGGTCCCTTAAGTTTGCGAAATCGATATAATAATGCAAGAGGTATAGCGCTTGCCAATTACCCGGACCCTGACGAAGAGGCTTTTCATATTATTCTCACGGGTGGAGCTTGGCGTGATGAGGACGGGGATGGTAATTACGATGTCGGAGAATGTCATTATCCCTGCGGAGGAGGCCTGACCAGCAATATGGGGTCTTGTCCGGATTCAGGTACTCCCCTTTCGATGGGGCTGGCTGGCATGTATGGAACTTACTTAAGTGCTATAGGAGATACAGGTGATTTACCCGATTGTGGATACGAAGGCGAAGTGGCAGACATTGGCCGGGGCTTTCTTGGTGAATTATTCCATGTTCTTTCTTTAGACCACTTATCCCCTCTGCAAGTTCATAAAAACCATAGCATTGGTACGGATGGTTGCCTTGATACCCCGCACAAGGCTAACCTAAACCTACTCGATTGCAATTTTACGGAGCGCTGTGCCCTAACAGAATGCCAAATTGGGAGAATTCATAGACTGTTTGCAGAAGAAAAATTCTCCTCTATAGAACGTTTTCCTGACGGTAACGGGGGCTTTTCTCAAAGTATGATCTGCACCTCCACAGAGCCCACCATCGTCATCCCGAGCGGAGCGGATGTAGTCTGGGAAGGGCCGAAAACCCTGCGCTCCGGCATCGTAGTCGAAGATGATGGCAAACTGACAATCAAGTGTGACCTTCGACTGCCCTCCGATGCAAAAATCGAAGTAGAAGATGGCGGTGCCCTCGTTATCGATGGCGGGCATTTGTACCCGAAATGCGAAGATACGTCCTGGAGAGGCATCACCCTTTACGGGGACGGCGGGCCCTTTGTAACCGGGCAAAGCACTTACCTGAGGATAAACCCTGGCTCCATCATTGAAGCTGCCGAAAATCCAATTGTCAATAACAGTGCAACGGTACTGGCTTTTGGAGGGCTCATCCTTAACTCCGGCACGGTAGAGCTGCACGACCATGAAAACGACCCGCTGACCCGTTTTATCAATTGCAATTTTACACGGGACAGTGACTACGCCCTACTGGCCAGCCCCACCGAAAATTGGGACAATCAAATGCTGATCGACAACTTCAGCCGGCCGCAGATTACCGGGTGTACCTTCAACACCATCAGCCATCCCGGGAATAAAAGCAATGGGATGGGCATCGCCCATATCGGTGGCCGTTTCACCTTGTCCAGTTCCCTCATTGAAGGGTACCGGGTTGGCGTGAACGGCAATACGCTTTTGCAGAACACCGCGGGGAGGTTTACTGTCCGGCAGTGCACCCTGCGCAATAATGCTACGGCTATTGTCAGCGATGGCGTCAATAATATCGACATCCGGGAAAACCGCATCGAAGGCACTGGCAATTATTATACGACTAGTGGAGAAGAGACAGGCATTGCACTCAGCGAATGCACTGGCTTTGAAGTCCAGGACAATGAATTCGAAGGGGTTGCCAGCTCCACGGATACCTGGGGCATCCTCGTCAAAAACTCCGGCTCGGAGTCCAACGACATTGAGCGCAATACCTTTAACAACCTGCATGTGGCTAATCAGGCGGAGTTGCTGAACCATAGTTTTGATCCCTTCTTTGGCCTGCAATACACCTGCAACACCAATACCAGCAACACCACCACTGACTACCTCATTATGGACGATGGCATAGCCTCTTTGCAAGGCGCGCCCACTCTCCCGGCCGGCAATACCTTCTCCGGCATCGCTGCCGCCGGGGGCGACTTCTTCAACGACAGCTCCAACGGCATTACCTACTATTACTATGACGGGGCAGCGGATGAGGAGCCGGTTAATACGGTAGGATCTTTTTCAAAAATCCAATTGGGTATTATCAACACCTGTCAGCCCGACGAGACCGACGGCCCGATCATCATTATCGACCCCTCCAAGATGAGGGAGCGCTACCTGAAGGCAAAAGAAGGCTATTATGCCGCCAAAGCCACGTACGACTCCCTGATGAACGGGGGGCAGGGTGAAGCCTACTGGGAAAATCAGGCAGCGGGGCTTACTGCGGCTCAGGCAGCTGCTTTCCGGCAAAGCGCGGCCAGTGCCTCGCCCTACTTAAGTGCAGCGGTTTTGGAAGCCATTGTCCTGCGGGGCGACCTGTTCAGCTACGCCGAACTGGCAGCCCTCCTTATTGCCAACCCCGAAGCCCTGCGCGAAGCCGAATTCCAGGGCTTCCTCTACAGTGAGCTGCCCGCCGCCATGGTGGATACTATTCTGCCCTACCGGGAGGTGCCCACCCCACGCACCGGCCTGGAAGCAGAAATGGCCGGGCACCGCTACACCAGGCATCAGACCGCCAATGTCCGGATCAAACAAATCCTGGCCGATACCACTGGCATAGATTATACCGCCTACCGGGAGTGGCTGCGCAATAAAGAAAGCCTGGAAGCCTACTACGAACTGGCTACTTCGTACTGCGTCAAAGATTCCTTCGAGGTGGCACTGGAAAAATGCGATTCTGTTCTCCTGCTCTTTGAACTGACTGAGGCACAAGTCCTGGCACATAAACGGCTGGTAGATTACCTGAAGTTCACTATGGACGCACAGGCAGCGGGCGTGCACTACGCTGCCTACGACAGCAGCCGGGTAGCTGCCCTGCAAAGCATAGCGGACAGTGGGGAAGACCGGGCGGCGGCCTTCGCCCGCGGCCTGCTCAACACCTTCTACGGCTACGACTACCGCATTGTGCCGCAGTCGCCAAATGTGCAGGGGCTTTACACCCTGCCCGGCAGCGGGCCTGCCACACAGCCGCAGGAACGGGCACAGCCCTTATCGGCACTGCCCAACCCCGCCCGGGCGCAGGTGGCCTTCCGCTACCAACTGCCAGACCCGCAGCAGCCTGCACAGTTGTTGATCTATGATATGCAGGGCAAGCTGACAGCTACGCTCGATTGCGGCCCTAGCACCCAACAGCAGGTTTGGCAAACTGCCGGGCAGCAGCGCGGGCTGTACTATTGCATCCTGCAACAAGGTCCCTACCGCTCGCCTGTCTTGAAAGTATTACTGATTGACTAACCTTAATGTATACAGCCGCTGCCTGCCTGCTGCAAGGCAGCGGCTATATGCTTTTCCAATATTCCCGATATGAGAATTTTATACATTGTGCTGTTTTCCCTGATTTGCGATGCCGCCAATGCCCAAATCACCTTTAACAAACGCTTCAACGCTGGCTTCCCTTTTCAAAACGTCACTCAAATACTGCCCACTGACAGTTGCTATTATGTGATTGGGGTATACACCGATACCACCGGGGGGCTGCCGACCGTTGGTAGCTTCTTCACCAAGCTGAACCTTGAAGGGGGAACAGAGTGGCAAAAAACAATCGGAGGGCCCTCAAAACACTATGAAACCTGGCAGGCAGGGCTTATCTCCGAAAGCGATTCTACCTTTTTAACAATGGGGATCACTTCAGACTCTGTCCATAAAGCTGTAGTTATCCGGTATGATATAAATGGGGACACCCTGGCTACCAAAGAATTTATCAACCCTTTTTATCCTGACGAAACCTTTATTTCAGCCTTTCAAGCCATTACCACGCTAAGCAATGGAGACATTATTGCGGCTACTGGCATAAATGTAGGCCCTGAGTCAAACACGGATATATATTTTCTCCGATTAGATAAAGACCTGAACCTTATCGACACTTATATCTATGCTGACCCCCTCCAAAATGCGCCCAAAGACATCATTGTAACAGAGGAAGACGGTATAATCGTAGGTTCCGTCAAAAGCAATATCGCACAAACCTCCAATAATTTCACCTACCGCTCCCACCTGCTCAAACTGGATGAAAATTTCAGTATTGAATGGCAATACATCACCCCATTTTTTGATTTGTATGACTTTGCCAACGCCCTCCTCCCCACCCCCAACGGCGGCCTCATCGTCGGCACCGGCAAAGGCGTGGAGACGGCCATCAACAGCAGCAATGGCCGCGTAGACTGGAACCCCTGCTTCTTCAAGCTCAATGCCGACCGGCAGATGGAGTGGGCCAGGGAGTTTAGGGCGCCAACGATGAGCCCTGGCCATTCCATCGTGAAAATAGCTCAGGCAACGGACAGTAGTGGTTATCTCGGAACCAGCCGGATTGCAGATTTTGTATCGACTGATGAGCCTGTATTTGGCATGTGGGTCATGAAGGTATCCAATGCCGGCGACAGCCTTTGGGCCCGGCACTTTAGCCTCATTGATGGAGAATTTTGCATGCCCGAGCCCATGGACCTCAAAGCCGCCCCCGACGGCGGCTACATCGTCTGCGGCGCTATTGACCCACCCGGTGACGGGGGCGTCCACCCCTTGCGCTACGGCTGGCTCCTCAAGCTCGATGAGCATGGCTGCCTCGTGCCCGGCTGCCACCTGCCCAACAGCACAGCCCCGGAGCCCGGCACCTCACCACGCCTCGCCCTATTCCCCAACCCCGCCCGCGATTTCATCAACTTTGAGCTGCGCGGTGCCCGCCCTGCCCCCGATGGGGCCTTCCGCATCCTGGATGCGCAGGGGCAGCTTTTGCAGCGTATTCCCGCCCGGGAGGCACTGGGCACGGTAGTAGTGCCGGTGCACGATTGGGCAGCGGGGGCGTATGTGGTGCAGTATTTGGAGGGCGGGCAGACCAGGGCGGCGGAGCGGTTTGTGAAGGTGGAGTGAGGGGAGGGCAAACGCAACAAAATGGAAGGTGCGGAAAGCCCCCGCGACCGGCACCGCTTGTGTCCCCCGCAATCCAACCTAGCCAATAAAAGCAAAATTTGCTTTGGCGGGGGTTAGGGGGTGGAGATTGAGAACATTGCTGTAGCCTACGCCGACCAGAAATGGAGTTGCGGCCCAAAGAATAGGGCAAACGCAACAAAATGGTGTACAGCTCAGGCCGCCCTCAATTGCCACCTCCGGAAATATCCGTATCTTTTTGCATAAACCTAAAATGATGAATATACTGCTTTTGACCCCTTCCATTCCGCACCGCTGCAATAGGCAGGGCAAGCTCACCGCTACGCTTGACTACGGCCCCGGTACGGTTCAGCAAATTTGGCAAACTGCCGGGCAGCAGCGCGGGCTTTACTATTGCATCCTGCAACAAAGTGGCTACCGCTCGCCGGCACTGAAAGTACTTTTGATTGACTAACCTTAACGTATACAGCCGCTGCCTGCCTGCTGCAAGGCAGCGGCTATATGCTTTTCCAATATTCCCGATATGAGAATTTTATACATCGTGCTATTTTTCCTGATTTGCGATGCCGCCAATGCCCAAATCACTTTTAATAAACGCTTCAACGCTGGCTTCCCTTTTCAAAACGTGACGGAAATACTGCCTACAGACAGTTGTTATTATGTGATTGGGGTATACACCGATACCACCGGGGGGCTGCCGACCGTCGGAAACTTCTTCACCAAGCTGAATCTTCAAGGGGGAACAGAATGGCAAAAAACAATCGGAGGGCCCTCAAAGGGCGGGTGCTGCCCGGGCAGGGTGTCCAGGATATCCTGGTAATGGCTCCACAGGGCGTCCAGGTTCATTTTCCAGCGGTAGTCACCGGACTTGCTGCGGGTCAGATTTTTTAATAAAAACTGCCGGATACCCAGGTCGCTGATCTGCGCCTTCAGGGCATCTTCGGCTTCTCCCCGGCTGTCGATTGCCGACAGGTCCGGGCTTTGCAGGGCTTTGAAGATATCCTCGTGCCCGCCAGTATAGGCCTTGGGTGCGATATCGACTACCACCAGCTTGTCTACCATATCCGGATAAATGCGGGCGAAGGCCATCGCGGTTTTGCCGCCCATAGAGTGCCCCAGGATATGGGCTTTGAATATCCAGTGGGACTCCATAAAGTGGTGCAGGTCTTCGGCCATAGCCGTATAGGTATGCGCCTCATCGTGGGGCGAGCGCCCGTGGTTGCGTTGGTCCACCAGGTAAACGGTATAGTGCTCCGCCAGTTTTTTGCCAAGGGTCTGCCAGTTGTCAAGGGTACCAAAGAGCCCGTGCAGGATGATGAGGGGGTCGCCTTGTCCGAAGGTTTTATAGTTGAGTTCGAGCATGGTGAATTTTCGTTATGATAAGGTAGCACAAACGATCAGAAGGTATGCCGCTGCAAAAATTAGCATTTTTAAGCAAACCAACTCACATAACGAAAACAGATGTACATGGTTTATTCCGTTTGACCAGAAGTCTACTCTTATCGCACCAGATGCACTTCCCCCGACCCGGCCTGCCGGAACGTCGCCAAGCCATCCCGGAAAGTAATCGAAAGAAAGTAAGTGTATACACCAGCGCCACAAGCCTCTCCTCTGCAAACCCCATCCCAGCTATTGCTGATATCATTACTGATAAAGACCTGACTACCCCAACGGTCAAAAACTTCCAGATGGAAAGACTGCACCTGACACTGCCCCTGCACCAGAAACCGGTCATTCACTCCGTCCCCATTGGGCGAAAAAGCATTGGGGATGTAGTAGCAGGAGCCTTGCTCGATCTGACTACAATCTAAACCGTTGTACACAGCACTATCCAAAACACCACAGTAGGGATGTATGGCATAAATACGGCTTTCTCCGAGTGTATCCAATGTAAGCGTGCCGGCAACCAACTGCTGCCCGAGATAGTATTCAACCGCTTCTGCGGCAGGCAAAACAATCGGTAATCTATCCCCTGTACAATAGTCTGTTGATACCAAAGCACTTTCATCAAACCGGCTGACTACCCCTGAGCAATCCTGCACCTCTATCGTAAAGGTGCCAATCTGCCCGCATTCATCCAGAAAAACTATGGCTTCATAAATACCAGGATCTTCAAAAATCATTGGGCCGCCTGAAACCAGACTTCCCTCCAACTGATAAGACCGATAGGCCGTAGTGTCAAAAAAGTACGATTGCCCGGCTAGCAGCATTGTGTCCGCCGGGATTAACGATGCCACCTGATAAAGGCTCACATCATCAACAAAGTGAAAATCCGTAAAGCCGATAACTGTGTCAAGATAAACAGTAGCTTCGTCCGGGGCAAAATTGCCCAGCACCAGCATATCCTCGTCTCCATCTGCCTCAAAACACCCCCCTATTTTAACCCACTGCCCCGTAGGAAGGAACTCGGTATTACTCAGGTCAGGCACTGCCAGCAGGACATCGTTATCAAAGACAAGACCGGCACTGTTGGTCAGAAGAAGCTGATAATTTTGGGTAATGACCTGAAAAGGCAAGGTGTAAATCCAGAAAGCTCCATAGTAACGCTCAGGGCGAAGTGGCGCTTCAAGCGGATAAGCCAAATACTCCCGCGTAACATTAGGCGGTGTAGGATCACTGTCAAACCATACACAAGAAGATAAACCTGTACCGCTGTGAGGAGCAGGTAGGATCGCAGGGTTAGGACCCAAAAAACTACAATTGAAATAATCGGGCGTACCAAAAAAAGTCACCCAATCCGTAGCATAGCCTTCGAAATGCCCCTCGTCTGTGGGGCACTGCTCGAACGATTCAAAGTCACCATTAGGAATCAGGTTCTGCCCAGGTAATTGGCCCGGGCAGAACGAAGCTATCAGAAAAACATATAGGATTTGAGTGCGTGACAAATAGCGGGGATTCATATATCAAGCGGCTTTATTTATGAAGCCATTATGTTCTTGACTGATGACAAAATCCATAAACGTATCCATATCACCGTTAAGTTTTACCGCTCTTAAATCCATGATATTCTGTGCGCCCTCATCAGACCATCTCATCCCGCTTTGTTCCATTCTTTCTTTGACTAAATGCCCACAAGCAGCTTCAACCAAAGCGGAACTAACCGGATAGCCTTTTTCAATGAATGCTTTGTAATCCATTTTGTGCTGATGGTTAGTAAAATAAGTAATAGCCTTAGCGACCTGTTTACGCTTAGGGACACGAATTAAATAAAACCAGATTTCAGGCTGCTATCCTGTAGATCA
>CAZNSK010000192.1:0-10438 GCA_964575505.1 uncultured Phaeodactylibacter sp. | reverse complement strand
ATAGTGCCAGGCTTAAGCTCTACCCCAGCAGGAGCGTTGCCCCTGTCGGGGAGCTCCCCTCCCGGTACTTTACCGGGGTCCGGCAAGTTTTGCAGGGGAAACCGTACCGGGATCCGGTAAATCGCCATGGGCGGAGGGTGTTATAGGGGCATGTAACCGTATCTTATAAGATACCAAAATAGGTGCGCTGATAGGCAGACGCTGCGTGCCTTGCGTCTCTGCCTGCCTGCAACTTAGCAAAATGAACAGCTAAATATGGCCTTTTGGGCATGCCCCGCCCTGAAGCCCGCCCCGGCCACTGTGTGAATGGCCCTTTTCAGTTCGTGAGCGCGCCCCTCTAACATTGCCCCATACCGCTGCAGGCCGTATATTGGCCATCAACCACCAACCGCTAAACCACACCCTATGCTTCTACCATTACGCGCGCCGGCATTGCTTTTGCTGCTGCTACTTTCTCAGGGGGCGCTGCGCTCCCTCCCGGCACAGGACTATACCATTTTTGACCTCAATGGGAAATACGATGAAGACCCCGGAAGTTACTACCTGCGGGTGCGGTTCAACTTTGTGGATCAGCATGCTGATTCAGAGGCCACAGCCTGGTGGGCAGTTGGCGGGTTCGACCTGGCAGAAGAAGCGGCCATGGGGCTCCGCAACCTCAATCAGGCCTTTGGCCCCACGGTATTTACTTTTTGGCAGATGCTGCCGCGCCGGACTGCAGCACGCCAGTTGATTACCACACCTACGCTGGCTTGCACAACCCCGCCGGGAAGTCGCTCCTCAACCTCCTGCGGGAGGATTATCAGTCCCCGGAGGAGACCGCCCGGGCTTTAAATATTTACATTACCAGCGACCAGGGCTTAGGCAGTGGCAACAACTTCACCGTGCCAAGCAACAAGATTGCCTTGAAAGGCCTGGGGAGCAGCGGCCTGGTTACCCGTTCTACCGTTTTGATCCAAGCTGCCGGCCATGCCCTGGGCTTGTTGAAAACCTTCGCCGGCGCCTATCCGGAGCAGGGGGAATGCGACGAAGGGGCCCCCGTAAACTATAATTGTATTATACCCTATTCGCTTTGCGGTTGCTGCGGCGACTACGTTTGTGATACCGACTATAGCCTGAATACTCATATTGTGCTGGACCCCACGGACTGCTCCGGAGCCCCTTCCGTGCCACAGAGTGTCCGCCGCAATTATATGAGCAGCGTGACGCCGGGCTGGTGCAGGCATACCTTTACCGAGGAGCAGGGCAGGAGGATGAAAAAGTACCTGAGGGAACTCCACAGTTACCCGTATTGGGCTAATTTACTATATGATTTGCAGGTCCAGGAAGAAAAATACCCTGGGGTTACCCCTTCCGGCGTAACCGGCAATTTCACGGTGGAGTCAGGCGTGCTTGAACTGACATTGCCCCTGCAAATGCTGCCCGGCGCAACCATTACGGTGGAAACCGGTGCAGCGCCCCATATCAAAACTACCCTGACAGCTGCCTGCGATACGATGTAGCGGGGGATAAAGGTAGAGTTTGGCGGGCGGGTTGAAGTTTTTGGGCAAGGGGTAATCGAACACGCTATTTGTGGTATAGATGCTACAGGTATTAGTTCAGAAGTGGCTATACTAGGAAGTACCTTTGTTAACAATACTATAAGCTTGCGTGTAGATACCGACGAAGAACCAGGGCCTACTGCTAACTAGGTCTTTTTCGCCAATTTTGAGCTCAACGACCAGTATAGAGGCGCTCCCGATGAACGGCCTTATTTTATTGTCCTGCGCGGCAACCAGGGCACCCGGATCAGGAATACCACTTTCGCAGATGAGCGCACGGCTGACTGCTCAGCCCCAAACGGGGCCTGCCCCAGGCGAGCCATCGGCATTGATGCCGAGGAAGCCGGGTTTTTTGCCGGTCAGGCACGGCTTTTTCCAAGCTGTTTACAGGGGTCCGGGTGTCCAATCTGGGCATACAGCAGGGCAGCTTTACGGTTAAAAACTGTACGTTTTCTAAAAACCATAAAGGTATTGTCTCCACCCTGTGCAGCAGTTTCCTAATTCAGGATAATCAGTTCGAGATGGACCAGGACGAGGACCCCACCTATTTCAATGATGCACTTCCAATCGGCAAGTCCTGTGCCGAAATATTAGCGGAAGCGCAGGGCTTCACGGTTTCGGGCAATACCTTTGCCTGCCTGGCAGATGAAGTAAGCGAAGACTGCAGCTACTACGGCACGATCTGCACAAACACAGGGCAGGGGCTGGGCAAGGAAATTATCAACAATGACTATGCCTACATGGAAGTGAGCAATGCCGCCCGGTATAATAATGGGGATGAAGAAAACGGGCTGGTCTACCTCTGCAACAACCACTTGGCCGAGCCCCCGGGTTTTGAGAACTGTGTGGACTTACTGATCGAACCAGAGGCGACGATTAGAAAGGAGCAGCACGGTACTGGCCAACAGGGAGCAGCGACGCCGGCAGGTAATATCTTCTCTTCTTCGGACCCTATTGAAAACCGGAGTGGGGCAGAGGACCCCGATGATTTTTACGAGTTCAACTATTATTATGCGCTAAGCGACTCGAGCCAAAACCCGGGCAGCCCGGATGGCGTTACGCCCATTGGCCTCGATGCGCTCCCCAATTGTGGGGAAGCGGATTGCCCGCCCCCCTGCCCGGTGCCGCTGCCCGGCCTGAAAGCGCTTTTTTGGGACGCTCAAGCCCAGGTTGATACCCTGCAGGCCTTGGCCCGGGGGCGCAATGAGCAGCCAGCCCTGGAACGGGCAGCACGCTACTGGGAACAGCAGCGCAGAAGGGCAGCGGGGCAAATTCTGCGGCATTATGCGTTGGACACTGCTGCGTTGCAGGTGGATTCCATCCGCCAATGGTTGTCTAATGCCAACACTTTCGGCAGTCTCTACCTCTTGGCCCGACAGGCGTTTTTCTTTGGCAATATGCCAGATTTCCGGAAGCAATGGGCGCGCATTCCCCAACGGGTGGATCTGACACCTTACCAAGCGAAAACATACGCTCGCCTTTCTGGCCTGTTTGATACCCTGCAGCCTTTTCTGTCAAAAGGGGGCGTGCTGCGCGAGTTGCCTGGGCCATTGATAGAAGCGTTATTGGGTTTCTCCACCGGCTGCAACGAGGCAGGTTTTCTGGCGGTGGCCCTATTGCAGCGCAACGGCCTGGAAGCAACCGTGCCCTGCAACGGCCAAAACCCGGCTATAGCCCCAAACAACAAACGGAATAGGCAAGCCCAGGCACCGCACCTTAGGAACAGCGGGCCGAGGGGCTCCCTCTTTCCGAACCCTACCCGGAGTACACTACAGGTGGTACTGCCGTCAGCAGCTGATGCTGCCTTCTTAACGCTCTGCAATGTGCAAGGGCAAGTTGTTTTCCAAGCCCCACTTACGGGGCAGCGCACTATCCTGCAACTGCCAGTGCCAGCAGGTATCTACTGGGCACGCTTGCAAATAAAGGGGCGGCATCCGGAGTACCACAAAATTATCGTATCACGCTAACGAAGAACTGTTCTACTGAGCGCTTTTGCCGGCCGATGGCCTGCTTTTACAGAATGGGTGGAATGGCAAGCGTGCGAGCGGGGTTTTGCTCTACTGTACCCCGTTATCCAGCATATAATCCAGTTGCAAGGCGGCGCTGATCAACGACAAATGCGTAAACGCCTGCGGGAAATTACCGACCTGCTCCCCGTTTAGCGCAATCATCTCCGAGAACAGGCCAAGGTGGTTAGCGTAGCCCAGCATCTTCTCAAAGTAAAGGCGGGATTTGCTGAGCTGCCCTGCCTTCGCCAGATTCTCAATGTACCAGAAAGAGCAAAGGGAAAAGGTGCCTTCCTCGCCTTTCAGCCCATCCACCGCACCGGCAGTGGTTCTGTAGCGGTAGATAAGGGTGTCGGCAGAGAGTTCCCGCTCAATGGCCTTAAGCGTAGACTGCCATCGCTTTTCGTAGGGGCTAAGGAGGCGCACAATTGGAATGAGCAAAGCGGAGGCATCAATGACATCGGAGCCCCGTGCCTGAGTAAAAGCCTGCTTTTCCTCGTTCCAGAAATTATGGTAGATATCTTCGTAGATCTCGTTGCGGGTCTGCCGCCAATGCTCCTTAGGGGCCGGAAAAGACCGGTCGCGGGCAATGCGGATGCCCCGGTCAAGGGCGACCCAGCACATCAGCTTGGAGTGCAGGAACTCCTGCTCACCGCTGCGGACCTCCCAAATGCCGTGCCCCTTGCGCTTCCAGTTGTCACAGACATAGTCGATGATCTCTCGCAGCTCCTGCCAAAATTCATAGGTAATGGAGTTGTCGTACCGGTTGTAGAGATAAACCGTATCAATTAGTTCTCCAAAAATATCCAATTGGTACTGGGTAGCAGCTGCATTGCCGATGCGGACCGGCTGGCTGCCCCGGTACCCTTCCAGGTGGCCGAGGGTTTCTTCCTGCAGGCTGTCTTTGCCATCTACCCGGTAGACCAAACGGAGGTTGCCCGCATGGTCCAGCTCCTTGCAGCGGTCAATGATCCACTGTATAAAGTCGCGGGCTTCTGACCGGAACCCCAACCTTAGAAAGGCATACATGGAAAAAGCCGAATCCCGTATCCAGGTGTAGCGATAGTCCCAGTTGCGCTTCCCTTGGATCTCTTCGGGCAGGCCGAAGGTGGCCGCAGCTACGGTAGAGCCATACTTGCAGGAAGTCAGCAGCTTAAGGGTGATGACCGAACGGCGGATGGTACTTTGCCAGCGCCCTTTATAAGTCGTTTGGTCAACCCAGCTTTCCCAAAAGTCTATCGTCTTTTGCAGCAAGTCTTCCTGAAAGAAAATCACTGGGTGAGAATCCGCCTCCACATCTTTTATGGCTTCCATAACGAAGGTCAGCTGCTCCCCCTCATTCAACTGGAAGGAAGTAAAAATGCCATCTTCCCGGGCTTCCAGCTCCGTGTTGCTGCGCAGCCGGATCGGTAACTTACAGGAAGCGCTGGACATCAGCACGGCAGCGCCAGACTCCTGATGAAAATCGGGCTGTTCCCGGCCATAATCGAAACGGGGCGCGCATTTCATATTGAACTTTAGATTACCGCGTATGCAGCGGATCGTCCGAACCAGGGCGCAGCCTTCCTCTTCATCCTCTACGGGCATATAATCCGTCAGTTCCGCCATGCCCGTTTCCGAAAGGAAGCGGGTCAGCAAGATGGCTGTATCGGGCAGGTAGAGTTGTTTTATCCGGATATTGTCGTCAGCGGGGCAGATTTGGAAACTGCCTCCCTTTTCCCGGTCGAGCAAGGCGGCGAAGACCGTCTGTGCGTCAAACCGGGTAAAGGGAAGGTAGTCGATGGAGCCCTCCCGGGAAACGAGGGCTACTGTATGGAGGTTTCCAATGATGCCATAGTCGGCAATTGGCAGGTAGTCCTGGTTGAGCTTTTGCTGGGTACTGTCCATACTACCCTAACGCATGGCAGCCCATTTTGCTCAAAGTGCAGATTCGGGCTGTCCTTCAGGCACCATGGCCAATGCGGTGCGGAGGTCCTGCATCAAGTCGTCGGCATTTTCTACCCCGACAGACAGGCGGACGAGACTGCTGTTAATGCCCATTCTCAACCGTTCTGGCTCCGGAATACCCGCGTGGGTCATACTGGCTGGGTGCTGGGCTAAAGATTCCGTACTGCCCAAGCTGACCGCTAGCTTGATGAGCTTGAGGTGGTTGAGGAATGCAAAGGCCGCTGCTTCTCCGCCTTTGACTTCGAAGGAAAGCATAGCACCGGGTGCACTGCACTGCGCCTGGTAAAGCCGGTAGGCCTCTCCGTCGGCTTCGGTCAGCAAGCCGAGGTAGTTGACGCGCCCGGTCTTGGGGTGCTGCTGCAGGAACCGGGCTACACGCTGGGCATTGGCACACTGCTGTTCCATGCGCACTTTCAGCGTTTCCAGGCTCCGCATCAGCAACCACCCCGTCCAGGGACCCGCCATATTGCCCAGAAAGGTCCGCAGGGTCTTAATGGGGGCCATCACCTCGCGCGTGCCCAGGCAAGCCCCGGCGATGACGTCGCTATGGCTACCAATGTATTTAGTCGCAGAGTAGATCACGAGGTCGGCGCCGTGTTGGAGCGGGTGCTGCCAAAGCGGCCCCATATAGGTATTGTCGACCGCTACGCGCACCGGGCGCTCCGCCGTGCTCAGCGCACCGGCTATCTGCCGCATCGCCCTTATGTCGATCAGGGTATTCGTAGGGTTGGCCGGCGTTTCAATGTGTATCATGGCAAGGCGGCTGGCCCAGCCTTCCCGACGCGCCCGCTCGAGCAGCACCTCAGGCTGTTGGCCGCCGGGGTGAAAACCCTTGATGGTGACGCCCCAGCGGGTGAGCACCTCTGTAATGAAATGAGCGGTACCCCCGTACAGGGGCTCGCTGTAAAGCAACACATCGCCTGGCTTCAGAAAAGCCAGCATAGCGGTGGAAATGGCAGACATGCCGCTCTCAAAAACGGCGGCTTCTTCCGCCTCGTCCCAAAGGCAGAGGCGGTTTTCAAGTATTTCCAAATCCGGGTTGTTGAGGCGGCTGTAAATCAGCCCCGGGGCTTCATCCTGCTCGGGTTCGCGCAAGCCATAGGCCAGCTCAAAGTAGGCCTTGCCTTCCTCGGCACTGCGGAATACAAAAGTCGAAGTCTGAAAGATCGGGCATTTGATGGCGCCTTCTGACCATTCTGGCTGGTAGCCATAGGACATCATAAGGCTTTCGGGCTTAAATCGCATAATGATTTGGTTTTATATATACAGTGTTAAGGCTGTCAGTTACAAAGGTACGGCCCCGAGAAATAAAACCCAATCTCGCGAGAACGCCGAGAAAACAAGACTTTGTGTACCGGCTATTGGAGAAAAAAGCCTAATTTTAAGGCGAACAACATCAATAACGGGAGAAAATTTTTCGCAAATGAAAGCTTTGGATGCTATAGACCGCCGCATTCTTACGATGCTGCAGTCAAATGGCAAGGCAACGAACAAAGAGATTGCCAATGTGCTCGGCATGAGCATCACGCCGATTTATGAGCGCATCAAAAAGATGGAGGAAGCCGGCTATATCAAGCGCTACACAACTGTGGTGGACAAGGATATGCTCGGCTATCACCTGATGGCATATTGCAATGTCCGGCTCAAGGCGCACACCAAGGAAAACCTGGAGCGCTTTGAAGAACAGGTCGCAGAGCTTTCGGAGGTCTCCGAATGCTATCACATTGCTGGCAATTTCGACTACCTGCTCAAGATTACGGTGGTGGATATGGAGGTTTACCATTTCTTCATCACCACTAAACTGGCGACCCTCGATAATATCGGGCACGTACAGAGTTCTTTCGTCATGAAAGAGGTCAAATGGGAAGTAAACGTTCCCATTGAATAACGAACTTTGACTTTTGGCATACGGATGGGCAAGGCGGAAGTCGCTATATTGGCGCTTCTTTTTGAGCAAACGATCCGTATGGACACGAAACGACAGGCGAAACTGCTCCGCGATTTCCGGGCCTTGCACAGAACGACGGGCGCCGTGCTATTCGTCTTTTTCTTTTTTGTTGCGGTCTCTGGCTTGTTCCTGGGATGGAAAAAGCACAGCGGCGGCAAGATACTTCCTAATACACAACACGGTACTTCAACGGCATTAGCGGAATGGCTGCCTGCCGATAGCTTGGCGCGTATTGCAAAGGCTGCGGTTCAGCCGCTACATGGATCCGTTGTGATTGACCGCATGGATGTCCGCCCGGGAAAGGGGGTGGTCAAAATCCGATTTGAAGGCCACTACACCGAAGTGCAGGTGGACGGTGCTACCGGCGCTGTCCTGCAAATCGCGCAGCGGCGTTCTGATTGGCTGGAGGCCCTGCACGATGGCTCCCTGGTGGAGACTTGGCTGGGGCTGAAGGGCGGTTACTTCAAAGTCTTTTACACCACGGTGACTGCCTGCGCCTTGCTGATTTTCACGATTACAGGCTTTTGGCTGTGGTACGGGCCCAAACGGCTCCGGCGGGAACGCCGCCAAAGGTCGGTGGCCCGCTAGCCTTTAAGGCAGCGCAAAACATAAAATCCCCCCTCAGGCTTTTCCAGTTGCCCGAAAAAGTATATCTTTGCATTCCGTTTTAAGAAGCTAAAGCATTGAGCGCAATGAAAAAAGATATTCATCCCGATAACTACCGAATGGTAGTCTTCAAGGACTTCTCTTCCGGCGATACATTCATGACCCGTTCCTGTGTAGCCACAAGAGACACCATCACCTGGGAGGATGGTAAAGAGTACCCGCTGGCGAAATTGGAAATTTCCAGCTACTCTCACCCTTTCTTCACTGGTAAGATGAAGTTTGTGGATACAGCCGGGCGAATTGACAAGTTCAACAAGAAGTTCAAGAATTCCCGCTTCGGAAAGAAAAAAGAGAACAAGGAGGAATAACCGCCTTCGGTCTTTCTTGCGGATTAAGGGGTAGTTTTGCCGTTCGTGCAGAGCTACCCCTTAGCGTGTTATTTCCACCGGGAAAAGCAGAAAAGCTATCCGCACCTTTCTATCTTTGCGCCATAACCCTAGATCAATATGCCCAATATCATCCTCTTTGATAATGAAGTACGCGACAAGCTATTGCCGCTGACTTTCACCCGGCCCGTCGGAGAAATCCGAGTTGGGATCCTTACCATACGAGAAAAGTGGGAACGATGGCTCAATGCCCCGGTTTCCTTCATTACGCAGGATTACCTGGCCGAACGTTACGAGATCGAATACGGTGCGGAGAATTACATCATCAACGGCTCCGTAATGCCCTCCCCACAGTTAGTGCGCCTCATTCAGCAGATGGACTTCAACGAGGCCTATCTGCAGGGGGAAGAGCTGGTCGTCGCCAAGCTAGATGGGGAGCAAATCAGCCGTTTGATCAACGATGAAGACATTAGCGAGCTTGCCGGGGCCGATCTCGAGGGCACAGACTACCTGAAGATCAATCACCTCTGGGATATTTACAAACTCAACCAAGAGGCCATCGCACAAGACTTTGAGCTGGTGACTAAAGGCCGGGAGTCTCTGCCGCTCAGCCCTACCAATCGCGTTGTGGGCGACCCCGGCCTCGTATTCCTGGAAGAAGGGGCTAGTGTGGAATGCGCCGCCCTGAATACAACCAATGGCCCGATCTATTTCGGCAAAGACAGCCTGGTTATGGAGGGCTGCATGATTCGGGGCGGGTTCAGCCTGGGCGACTGCGGCATACTGAAAATGGGCGCAAAAGTCTACCAGGGCACCACTTTGGGGCCCGGCTGCAAAGGCGGCGGGGAAATCAATAATGTAGTGATGATTGCCAACAGCAACAAAAGCCATGAGGGCTACCTTGGCAACGCTGTGCTCGGCGAATGGTGCAATATTGGGGCCGACACCAATGCCTCAAACCTTAAGAACAACTACGATGAAGTGCGCCTGTGGAGCTACGTGGAAGAGCGGTTTGAAAAGACTGGGCAGCAGTTCTGCGGCCTGATTATGGGCGACCACTCCAAGACTGGCATCTCCACCATGCTGAACACCGGCACTATCGTAGGGGTCTGCGCCAATATTTTTGGAGAAGGGTTCCCGCGCAATTTTATTCCCTCCTTTTCGTGGGGCGGCAAGCAGGGCTTTCAGACCTACCGTTCGGACAAAGCCTTCGAGACGATGGAGCGGGTCATGGAGCGGCGCGGGCAGTCGTTGTCGGTACAAGAACGGCTGATCCTGCTGCGTGTGTTTGAAGACACGCGTAAGTACCGCAAATGGGAAAAAGCAGATTGATGGAAGTCCCCGCCTGGAAGAAGTGGCTGTCTTACCTTTTTGAAGTGCATGTGGAAAGCGCGCCTAGCTCCGCCAATCCGCATTTGTATGTCAGCCTGCGCAATGGGCGCTATCGGTTGTCAACGGCCAATGCTATTTATTCCTACGAAGACCTGTACACCAATTTTCGGCAAGCGTTTGAGCAACTTGACCTGGAGCGCT
This sequence comes from uncultured Phaeodactylibacter sp., assembly GCA_964575505.1. Taxonomy (GTDB): domain Bacteria; phylum Bacteroidota; class Bacteroidia; order Chitinophagales; family Saprospiraceae; genus Phaeodactylibacter. The sequence goes on along the minus strand of CAZNSK010000192.1, from coordinate 474 downwards.
TGCCCGGCAAGGAGGTGTTGTTGCTGGGCTTGGGCCTGGGTGCGGTGCCGCTAATGCTGGAAAGGGTGTTTGGGCAGTCCTTTCGCTACCTGGCCGTAGAGCTGGACCCTAACGTGGTCTACCTGGCAAATACCTATGCGCTGAGCACGCTATCTGCTCCGGTCACTACAGTATGTGCCGATGCCTACACCTACACCCAGCAGCTGGAAGAGGCCTTTAGCTTAATCTGTATGGATATTTTCCTGGATGATGTTATCCCCGCTCCCTTTCTCACGGCCGGCTACCTGGAAAATCTGCGCCGCTTGCTTCAGCCAGGTGGTGTCTTGCTCTACAACTGCCTTTACCGCCATCCGGATGATAAGCGGGATACGGAGGCTTTCTACCAACAGCAATTCCGGCAGGTCTTCCCTCAGGCCACCTACCTCGATGTCAGTGGGAACTGGATCCTGGTGAGTGACCGGCGGCTGGTAAAGG
>CAZNSK010000191.1:0-10444 GCA_964575505.1 uncultured Phaeodactylibacter sp. | reverse complement strand
AGCCCGTTCGGGATTTTAACCCTATAAGTAGTACGCATGCATGGCACACAAAGCACAGCCCCCTTTTCTCTTGGAAAAGAGGGCTGTTGGCTTGGGTAAAGGGAGATTTTCACGGAAACTCAGACATTCACTTTCTTCCGGCTGGGTTTATTTGCTTGTTCATAACTTCGATCAGATAAATCCCGGATAGGTGAAAGTTAGAACGATCGTGATTGATATGTGTACTCATAGTGTACTGAAAAAGATACCTGAACGAATTAGTGATCAGGTATCATCGTCTAGTATTTGATTGCACAAAATTCTTAGCTGGTTCACAGTTTTTGGTGAAAGTTACTGTGCTTCGGAGAACAGATATTTGCGAATACGAGGAATCTTAAATAATTTACTCTAAAATATATGTATTGAGGGCCGGGCACAAATAAATCCGCACCTCTCTTCATTACAAGGCTTCTACACTACCGTACAACACTTTCGTTATCAGAACTTTAACTCTTTCGCTTAATTCTGTAAAGATGAAGAACGCGTATTCCGTTTTCCTGTTCTTGTTTCTCCTGCAACTGTCGCCACGGTTGTACGCCCTCGAATCCAGTTGTATGCAGTGGTTTGAAGAAGCGGGCATCCCCCAATTGGAAGCCAAGGCCATGATCGTGAAGATGTACGACTTGATGAGGTCAGAAGACGAGCATTACAAATGCCTGATCCACTACTATCGCCAACATCATCTGACCAGCCCGGAGCACAAACAGCTATTCTACAACTTTATGGGGCAATGCAAAAGCATTAAGGGCGAGTACGACTCCGCCAAAACTTACATCTTATTGGCCATTGGGCAGGATTCGCTGATGGACAACCCCGAAACCCTGCCCGCCGACCTGGCGACCCTCGGCAACATAGAGCTGTACCAACGCCGTTTCCAGCCGGCACTTGCCTATTTCGAACAGGCACTGGACGCTGTTGATTGGAGCGCCCGGCCCTATGTCATTGCCAATATATTCTCCAGCATGGGCGTCTGCTACCTCGAGTTGGAAATGCCGGGCAACGCAATGGCTCACTTCTCCCACGCTTTAGAATACGGCGTGAAAGACACCACCTTTAATGCCAAAGGCCGCCGGCTGATCGTGCGCCATAACATCGGCGTTGTCCACAACACCCGCGAGCAGTACGACCGTGCCTTGGCGGCACTGGAACCGCTGCTGGACTCTTTAGACGAAGTTGACTTTCCTTACCTGGAACGCCTTTTGCACAGCAGCATTGGCTACGCATACATGCAAACCGGCCAATTAGGCCTGGCCGAACAGCACCTGAAGCAACTCGTGGGAGAAGGGCTCCATTTTGACTCTAACCAGGAAGAGTTGTACTATTACCTGCTCGAACTCTACGCCCAGCAAGCTGCCTATGACAAAATGGGGCCCATCCTAGACGCCATTTCTGAACACTACGAAACCATCCAATCTGAGCCTCCCTACGACCATTACCTGTGGGCGGGCCGGTATGCTGACCTACAGGGTGCCCCGGCTGAAAAAGTGACCCGCATTTACAAAGCCGGCCTGGCCCGCCTCCCCGAAGACTCCCTCCCGGCCAACCGCGCCCGCTTCTATCGGGCGCTTGCCGAAGTTTATGCCCGGGATGCCCAATTTGCAACGGCCTATGATTACCAGGTTCAACTCACGGAGGCGCTGGAAGCAGAGCAATTGGCCGATCAAATGAGGGCAGCCGAGGATATTGCCGTCGCCTACGATGTCAAAGAGTACAGGAACCAGGCAGAACAGGCCCGTTCCAGGGAGCAACTCAGCCTGGTGCGGGCAGAGCTGGCTGAGCGCAAGAACTGGTATACTTCCTGGTTGGCAGGCTTAAGTGCCCTGACGATGCTCCTTATCGGTTTCAGCTTTTGGCAATACCGAAAACGCGCCCGCTCTCAGCAGGAAGCGGCACGGGAACGCAACCAACGGCTGGCACAGGAAAAAATCCATATCCGCCAGCAACTGGAGTACCAAAAAACGGCTGTACTGGACAAAAGCCTCTGGGCAGCTAGCCTAAAACCCAAGGTAAGTGAAGCTATTAATAAATACCACAAACGGCCTGCCTACCTGGAGCGCAAGATTCACCAGATTTTTGCGGAAGAGGATGTCCTGCCGCAGTTTCAAAAAGAATTTGAATTGTTTTATCCCGACTTTTCCCGGGCGCTGCTGCGAGACATGCCCAATATGACGGACAAGCAGTTGCGGTACGCCATGCTGATCGCCCTAGGCCTGAACAACAAGGAGATTGCCGAAATCCTGTCCGTCAGTGTCAAAGCTGTAGAAATGGCGCGTTACCGCCTGCGGGAAGCACTCGGTATAGGGCGTGAAGAACAACTCGAGATTGTACTGCGCAACTACCTACTGCGGCCCAGCCCAGCTGAGGGTTCTCCGGCAGCACTTGCAGGCTCATGATGCCGGTCGTTAAGCGCAAATACAAAGGCAACTCCGAAGTGAATCGAAGTTGCCTGGTTTTATCTCATATTAAAGACAAGCTTTATCGGCCAAGGATGTACCGGACGCCTACATTACCATAGCCGCCTCCGAAACCGTTGTTGTAGCCGTTGACAAAGAAGGTAGGCACCCAGTCAATACTCAAATTGACCGGGGTATCGGAAAAGGCGTAGTCGAGCCCAAGGTATCCTTGTACGCCAATAGCCGTGGATGAATAATCATCATCAAAAACGAAGGCGTTATCGTAATTCCAAAAGTATACGGAACCGCCTCCACCAAAGTACCAGTGCAAGCCTTCCAGGCCATCAATGTCCAGTGGCTTATGCACCTGATAACCAACGCTGAGGTTAACCCAGCGGCCGTAGCCCCATCCCCGGGTGCCGACGTACGCTTCGAGGGCGTGCCCATCTGAATTCAGAAAGTGCTTGATGGAAACAGAAAGCGGATAACCGAGCCGGGCGCCTACCGCCGTACGGTAGTCCTGGGCTTGGGCAGAATCGGTGATCAGCATACAACAAACAAAAACAGGCAGTAGTATTAAGAGCCTTTTCATAGTATAATTGGGTTTATGTTTAAAAAAAGTTTCCTGAGGTTGACTTTCTCTCCGATTCTTGGACCAAATATATCATATCATTTCAGCTTGAAGTAGCTAGAAATGTCATTTTTTGCAACCGCACTACTCTTCAAATCGCAGCAATCGCTCTATTTCAAATAAATCCTGTATACTTTCCAGGAAGTTAGCGGCTTTGCAAGAAAACTCCAGATGCAGCACCTGGCTCCCATCCGGGACCAGGCAATACATGTGCTTTTTGTAAATATCGTAGTAGCGGACGCGTTCTTCTTCGGTATACGCAAAGGCAGGGCGGCCCCCGACCGTAGCAGGGTCCAGGTCATGCTCTACCTCTTCTGCCAGCCAAGTGGCCAGCGAGCGCCCCCCGCTGGGCAGAAAAGCATACTGGACGCGCGACTGCCCGTAATCCCGCTTTTTATAGAGCCGCTGAATGCTTGCTTCGTAAGCCCAGTTATCGGGGTAGGTGAATACCAACTGATGGGGAGCCTGGCTTTGCTCATAATCGGCTTCAATGACTTCCGGCGCAGGCAGCATGGGCGGGTGCTCCCGGCCAAGGGCATCCAAGTAGCCAAAGCGGCCATCCCCTACGAATTGAGCAATAGCACGATGCGCCTCCAAGCTGCTGCATAAGGCTGCCGTAGCCGTATAATCAGGGCATCCTTTCAAGGCTCTGTACTGAATGGGGACCAGGGTTTGCCCATCGGCTGAAAGCAAGCCAAACCGGCCGTTTTGCTGAGCGGCAAGGACCCCGTCGCTCAGCGCCCGCAGGTGGCCGTAAACTGCCGGATGCACGGCTGCGCCCGCACGGCTGATCGTGCCCCACTGCCCATCCGGTGACTCCACCAAGTAGCCCTTTAAACCCTGTGGGATTATTTTGGCAAAGGTACCGGGCGCTACTACCCAATGCCCTTTTTCACCGATCAGGCCGGTTTGTCCATCTACGGAGGCGATGGCCTGCCCGCCGATAAAGGGATGAATGGAGTCGAAGCGGCATTCGAGGAGGGTATGGCCAGCCGCGTTGAGCAGGCCCATCTTCCCGGACCGGAATGCCCAGTAGCTGGTATCGTCGCGCATGGCGAGCCGTTCGTATTTGAAGGGCACGATGGTATCTCCTGAAAGATGCAGTACCCCCTGCGCCCCTTCGCGCTGCGCCAGCAAAAGGCTATCGCCCCAGTATTCCAGTTTTTCAAAATAAATAGGCAGGAGCGATGCCCCATTTATGCCCATCAACCCAAAACGCTCTTCCAATTCGACAATTGCCAATTGGGGGTGGGGGCAACGTACCCCATCGTACTGAGGCGCAATCCGGATTTGCCCGGACGGATGCCGCAAGCCGGCCCTGCCATTAACCCGAAAGGGCTGTAGGTGCGCAGCGGCTGCTTCTGCCCGCCACCGCTCCAGTTGCCGGGGCTCCTCAGGGCGCAGCTGCTCCAGCCAGACCCAGTCCTGCAGCAGGGTGTCTCCGCTCCGAACTGCCCAGCCCCATGCTTTTTCTTCTACGTCATACACCAGGGGCGCACGCTGCCCGGCCAGCGTGACCTTCAATGTATTACCTTGGCGGGACCACTGCCCGGGTAGCAGCTTCGCACCTTCCCCCGCCCAGAATCGGGCTTCTCCGTGCCCGGAAAACAGCCAAAAAGCAGCGCCCCCCTGCACCGCCATCCAACCTTCGGGGCCGGTTGATCCTGGCCGCAGGGGGCAGTACTCGGTTAGTGTAGCCGCTCCAGACAGCTTATTGCGGGCCAGCCGCCGGCGCAGGCGCCCACCCTCACCCCACTGATAATCGAAGTCCAGCCATGCGCTTAGCTTTCCTTGTTCTAAACAGACCCAGGTAAGAGGCCAGCCCTGCTGGTCGACCAGGCCCAGGTATTGCCGGTTCTCATCCCTACTGCGCAGCAGGATTGCCCTAGCCTCTGGAAGCGGGTACCCCGGAGGAAGTGCTTCCTGAAAAACCCGGCGCGCGGCGGCGTCGGCTGGTTGCTGTTGAACCAACGCCGTATCCATCAGCAGCCCGGCGGTTCCCGCTACCGGCAGGTACGCACGCGCTCCATGTTTCGCGCGGTGCAGCTGCCCGTTGGCAAAGTGTAGCTGCCAGGGCAGGGAGTCTATGCGCCCGGCCCGCTGCGTTAACCGAACACCTTCGCTTGTGGACTCCCATACCGCCGTGGATTGCCATCGCTTGGTTTGGAATACCCACGTTGCTTTCGGGTGCGCTACTTCGAAAGCCAGTTCGTAAGTCCGATGCGCGGGCTCAGCAGAGGTAAAGAGCCAGTGCACCCCTTTCTGGGCAGTAGCGGTAAGGGCGCTCAGCAGTACAGCCAAGGCCCCGGCCCAACTCCTCCAATTTAAAGTCCTTATTTGCTTAATCATTATTCTCAGGCATTCATTTACCAAAAAAGGGCGGCGGCAATACCATCAGCCAGGAAGCGGTGAGTGCCGGGCAACCAGTACCGGCCCGCTTCTTCCACCATTTGCCCTTGCATCAAAAACGGTTTGGCAGACTGCCGGAAGTGGCGCAGGAATGCCGGCCCAAACCGATCCTGCAAGGCAGAGGCTTCCACACCCCATAAAGTCCGCATGCCGGTCATTACGTATTCGTTATACTGATCGGCCAGGCTGAGTTCCTCCCGCTCAAACAACCCTTTCGCCTGCGCAGCGTCGAAGTGGGGAGCTTCCATAGCCTTCAGGTATTTAGCATTATTCGCGACATTCCACTGCCGGCTCTGCCCGTCGAAGCTATGGGCAGAAGGGCCAATGCCCAGATAGGGCGCGCCTTTCCAGTAACTGCTATTGTGCTGTGCGTAACGCCTAGGCAAAGCAAAGTTGGAAACCTCATACTGTTGATAACCCGCCTGCTCTGCCAAAGCCACCAGCATTTCAAAGTGCCGGGCGGCCGTTTCCTCTTCCACCGGCGGCACCTTGCCTTTGCGCACGAAGTAGTCGAGGGCAGTTTGGGGCTCTACAGTAAGGGCGTAAGCGGAGAAATGCGGTATTTCCCAATCAAGGACCCGCTGCACATTATCCCGCCAGGCAGTATCGGTGAGAGTGGGGGCCCCGTAGATAAGATCAACGGTAAGATCCCGAAACCCTGCTGCCCGGGCACGGCCTACGCACTGCAGCGCCTCAGCCGCGCTATGGGCACGGTTGAAAAAATCCAGGTCGGCCTGATGGAAAGATTGGATTCCGATGCTCAACCGGTTGACCGGGGTATCCCGGAGTTGCCGGACTTTCTCGGGTGTGAGGTCATCTGGGTTGGCCTCCAGTGTAACTTCCGCTTCCGGTGCCAGCTCAAAGTGCTGCTCAACGCCCCGGAAGAGGGCTTCCAGCTCTTGGCGGTTCAGCAGGCTAGGTGTCCCTCCCCCCAAGTAGATACTACTCAGGCGGGTGCCGGGCAGGTAGTCTTTTCGCCATACCAACTCCCTTTGCATCGCTTCCAGCACCCGGTTTTTGTAACGCAGGGAGGTAGAAAAATGGAAGTTGCAGTAATGGCAGGCTTGCTTGCAAAAAGGGATATGGAAGTATATACCAGACATCATATAATTCTATTCTTCCAAAAAACGCTTCAGGTGCTTCAGCAATTGCTCCGGAGCTACGGCGTGTACCCAATGCCCGGCCTCAGCTACGGTTTCCAAACGATGGTTGGGGAAGTGCTGCTTCAGCAAGCCCAGGTCATCATCCGTGATATAATCAGAACGGCCGCCTCTTACAAATAAAGTATCCCCAAGATAGGGCGCCGCACCCTCCGGCGGGCCGGCGAGAATATCGGCGTAGTGGGCCCAAAGTGCATCGAGGTTCATTTTCCAACGATAGCTCCCATCTTTGTTACGGCTAAGGTTTTTGAGCAAAAACTGCCGGATGCCCAAACTTTCAATTTGCCCTTTGAGGGCCTGTTCTGCATCACCCCGGCTTTCGATCTGGCTGAGGTCCAGCCCCTGCAGAGCCTCAAAAATGGATTCGTGCCCCCCTTGATAAGCCTTGGGCGCAATATCCACCACCACTAATTTTTCCACCATATCCGGATGGGCCCGGGCAAAAGCCATTGCGGTTTTGCCGCCCATAGAATGGCCGATGATATGGGCTTTAAACATCCAGTGCGACTCCATAAAGTGGTGCAAATCCTCTGCCATAGCGGCGTAAGTATGTGCTTTATCGTGAGGAGAGCGGCCATGGTTGCGCTGGTCTACCAGGTACACCGTGAAGTTTTCGGCCAGCTTTTTGCCCAGGGTCTGCCAATTGTCAAGGGCGCCAAACAAGCCGTGGAGGATTACAATGGGATCGCCCTGACCGAAGGACTTATAATTCAGCTCTAGCATATCGTCGTTTTCCGTTTGATTGAGAACAGGCGCAGGGGGAGCAGGGTTTATGCCCGCTGAAACAAGGCATCAGCGGGTGTCGCGCCGTTCTTCCAGTTGCCTTCGGCCAGGTAGGGGTGGAAGCGGCAAAAGAGCTCCTCTTTATACCAGCCCAGCTCCCGGGTACGGCGCACGACTTCTTTGTGGTACTTACTTCGGTAGGCATAGGCGGTCATCAGCTCGCTGTTTTGCCACAAGCTGAAGGTAGCCTGCTGCACGAGTGGCAACTCTCCAATCCCGACGGAAAACAAAAGCCCCTCCTTGTCTTCTACCGAACGGCTCACCGGGGGCACAAACCGCCAGAAGCGCCAGAGGTGGCGGGTATGAATCGTAGCCCGGGTGATTACCGCTACCGGCCGTGCCGGGTCGTAATCTGTGGTAATGGGAAAAGGCATCTCCCCTTCCCATTCCCCGTGCGCTTTAGCGGCCTCCATGTAGACCGTCCACCAGCCAGCACAGCGCTCCCGGAATTGCGCGAACAGCGCATGCTTTTTGAAAAATTGCGCCGCCGCCCTTTCGTCGTCCCATACCCCCAGTAAACCATAGACGCCCAGGTTGGGCCAGATGCTGAAGCCATTGCCCGCCCCGCTGCCCAGCATTTTGAAAAAGCGGAGCCCCGGCACTTCACTCAGGGATTCTGCGGCCAGCCCCATTTGCTTGAAGCCCCACCATTTATCGGGAAGCGCAGCGTAGCGGAAGAAGGAAATTGTTGTGATAGACATATTATTGAATTGCTTGGGCAGTGTAACATTTGGGGCCCCGCCAATTGTTGCGCCTTCCTTAGTAGTTTGACGGAAATAAATGCTACAATTTTCTTGTAGGATTCGCTAAAACTTTTCACACACCCTCCCTTTGGTCAGTTGTTTAGAAAATTTTAGCGAATCAAAATTGCATCATTTATTTTTTCTCCGTCCCTTCATAATTTAGCGCTGCCGTTAAATCCAGGTTAAACCTTGCCATATACAGGCACCCCGGTGCCCGGGTTTTGCGTTATGAGGTTGTGTTCCGTACATTCGTCAAGAAATCAAAATCAACGAAATATGAACCCGTTAACCCTTAAAAGCGCCCTGCTGACCCTGGCTTTGATTGCCGCCGGTGCGCTGACTTCCTTTGCACAACGCATTGCCTACGTCAACGTCAATACCATACTGGAAAGCATCGATGAGTACCAGGCTGCCCAACGCGACCTGGACAAAACCGCACAGCAGTGGCGGCAGGAGATCGCTCAGGAATACGATAAAATCAAGGGGATGTACAACCGCTACCAGGCGGAGCAGGTCTTACTAAGCGAAGACGAGCGCACCCGCCGCGAAGATGAAATTATGCAAAAAGAACAGGAGGTACGGGAGCTCCAAAAATCCCGCTTTGGCCCGGAGGGTGATTTGTTTAAGTTGCGGCAGGACCTCGTGCGGCCCATTCAGGAGCGCGTCTATGCTGCCATTGAAGAATATGCCCAGGAGCGGGGCTACGACTTTATCTTCGACAAGTCGAGTGGGGCAGGGATGATTTTTTCCAACCCTTCCTACGACAAAACCGAAGATGTCATGAAAAAGCTCAACTAAGAATTTGATCTGTTGGGCGGATAGCCTGGAAAACGGTGCTATTTTTTTATTTTTGCACCCGCTAATCCTAAATACCCAACGATCAAGTTCAGATCTACCATTAAATTCAAACAAGATACGGATGAAAAGTTTGTTGAAAATCACTTGCCTTGTAGCACTGATAGCCGCCACAGCCGGCGTACTGCAGGCCCAAAAGTTTGGCTATGTCAATTCAGCGGCAATCCTGGCCGAAATGCCGGAAGTCAAGCAGGCTGATGCCAACCTCGAAGCCTTGCAAAAGCAGCTGCAAAAGAAAGGGCAAAATATGCTACAGCAGTTGCAGCAGGATTACACTGCGCTTCAGCAAAGAGTACAGGGTGGCGACCTTTCCCCCAAACAACAGGAGGAAGAAGCCGCTAAACTACAGCAGCGCGAGCAGGAAATAGCGCAGTTTGAGCAAGACATGCGCAAGCAGGTTTCCGAAAAGCGGGACGAACTGCTGGGCCCCATTTACGAAAAGGTCAATCAGGCCATCGAGGACGTAGCCAAAGAAAACGGCTACCAGTTCATCTTTGACCAAAATGTGCTGCTGTACGCTGAAGATTCCCAGAACGTCAATGATCTGGTGAAAGCAAAGCTCACGAATTAAGCGCCTGGCGATGCAACGCCAAGCCATCGGTATATTTGATTCTGGCATAGGCGGCCTCTCGGTCGCCCGTGCCATTATCAACCGCCTCCCTGAAGAGTCGCTCCATTACTTCGGCGATTCTGCTCATATCCCATACGGCAGCAAACCTGCTGGCACCATCCGCCAATACAGCCTGGATATCTGCCAGCACCTTATTGAGAAGGGCTGCAAAGCCATTGTTGTAGCTTGCAATACGGCCTCGGCGGCTGCCCTGACGACGCTGCGGCAACGGTGGCCCGACCTCCCCATTGTAGGTATGGAGCCAGCGGTGAAGCCGGGAGCCCGGGCGACGCGCACCGGCGTAGTTGGCGTCATGGCCACAGCGGGCACTTTTAAGAGCCAGCGCTATGCCCTGCTGATGCAGCGTTACGCCAGCGGTGTACAGCTGCTGGAAGACCCCTGTACCGGCCTGGTTGAGCAAATTGAAGCCGGGGAACTGTCCACACCGCCTACCCGCCGCCTCCTGGAAAAAATTCTGCACCCGATGCTGGCTAAAGGGGCCGACACCTTTGTGCTCGGCTGCACCCACTACCCTTTCGTAGAACCCCTTATCCAGGAAATCATCGGCACCGACAAGACGATCATCAACCCGGCACCGGCTGTAGCCCGGCAATTGCAGCGCGTGCTCCACATCCGGCAAGCCTTCGCGCAACCGGGGGCTGCCCCCCGCCATCAACTGGAATTCTCCGGGGTGGCAGGCCAATCCGAAGCCTTAGCAGCTCATATGCTCGGCCCGGCATCCTTTAGCATTTCCTTCTCCCGCCCCATAAATCGAGTAGGAGACAAAGGTAGTTAATTAAGCTACCTTTGTCGTCCTCTCA
>CAZNSK010000190.1:0-10474 GCA_964575505.1 uncultured Phaeodactylibacter sp. | reverse complement strand
AGCTGGCGTAAGCCGGCTGCTGGAAGGCCGGGCACCCGCAGGGGCGCCCGGCCTTCTACATTTTAAGCTACCCTAAAACCTCATTTCCTCCAGTCAATTGCAAATAGTAGTAAGTGGTGCTTTCCTTTGTTCGCAAAAATTGCTACCTTGCATCGTAATTAATAATCTCATGATCCCATGACACAAACGATACCTTCTGTAAGGGTTCTCCTTATAGCTATCCAAATTTTATGCCTTCCCTTGTTGGTGGCGGGTCAAGTCACTATCTACGCTACTAATCATACCGTACTTCCAGACGAAGAATTCACAGTTGAAATCAAAGTACAAGACTTTGACTCCATAGTGGGATGCCAATTCAGTATGATGTGGGATACTACGCTCTTTAAACTCAAAGGAGCAGGCCAGCTCAACGCTGCTTTGGAAAGCTTGGTCGACAACTTCAACTACTCAGAGGCAGACAGTGGCTTCATTGGCTTCCTCTGGTTCGACCCATCCGTTCAACCGGTTTCTTTGGAAGATGATGCAACTTTGTTTACTATGGACTTTGAAGTTATAGAGGAAGCATCCACGGTGGATTCTATCAAGTATTCAACCTTCCCGGTGGCTACTGAATTTGCCAATGCCAATGAGGAGACACTAGACGTCAATTTCAACTCCGGGGTCATCACCATAGATGGTATTTCTGATGTCCTGAACCGGAATGGTAAAGAGACCCTAGCCATTCAAATAGCGCCCAATCCCTTTGAAAAACAAACCCAGGTCACTCTGGATTTCAAGCGAGCTGTCAACCGGGGCAGCCTTAAAATTTATAGTGCACAGGGTAACGTAATCCTGCAGCGGGAACAAGACTTTGCTACAGGCACTCACCAATTGCAACTGGACAGAAATACCTTTGGCCAGTCAGGAACTTACTTTTTGGAAATAAAAGCAACCGATTTCATAGTTACACATAAATTAATTGTCCTCTAGTAGTTCAACCAAAACCAGCAAGTTTATCCGATACTTGTTGTTTTTCTAACATCCCAAATCCCGAGTACCGATGGACAAAACTTTTACCAGCCTCTTGATGGGCTTGTTCATCTGTGTAGTATCACTGTCTGCACAGCAACCCACCTTTACTATTTCTCCTGCTAACCATGACCTGGAGCCGGACGATGTATTCGAAGTAGACATTACCGTAACCGACTTTGAGAATATCCTGAGTATGCAGTACGGCATCACCTGGGATTCTACGATTCTCGAATTTCAGCAGGTGAAGAATATCAATTCTACAGCTGTTCCGGGGTTCTCCGCCTCAGCTGCTTTTAGTACGCCTGACCCCGATGACCCCGACAACAACGTCCCTGCGAATGGGCTGGGGGTATCTTGGTTCAACCCTTCCTTCGTCCCAATTGATTTGCCGGATAACACCCTGCTATTCACCATTGAGCTGAGGGCAATTGGGTGCGGGACGTCCGACATTCAGTTTTCAGGCCCCCCAACACCAGGTATCGAGCTCCTGGATGGCGGGTTCGTCAATGTCGGGTTAAACCCAGTTAATGCGATGGCGACTGTTAGTGGCGGCAATTGCGGCACCGTCACGCCGGAAGTAACCTTGAGTATCTCAAATACGATTCTGGACGTAGGGGAGGAAGGTTGCGTTCAGGTGGAGGTGGAAGGCTTCGACGATATTGCAAGCCTGCAGCTAAGCATCACCTACAATGACAACCTGCTCGAATTTGAATCAACGGGTAGTTACAGCCTTGCCGGGCTTGATGCTGCTGATTTTAATACGTCTGCGCCCGGGGTTATTACCCTCGATTGGTCTACCGCTTCGGGCGTGACGCTTGCCGATGGTTCTACGATTTTTGAACTATGCTTCACCGGCACGCAAGCGGGTACCGCCAATCTGAGTTTTGGAGATACTCCTCTGCCCGTTGCTGTTGAAAATGGAGATGGAGAGGCTGTGGACTTCGTAGGGGAAAATGGAGCCATCGTGGTACAGGACGTCCAAGTCACACTCGACCTTACCAATACGACTATCGATGTAGGGCAAACGGGCTGCGTGGATGTCAGAGCCAGCGATTTTGAAAATATCGGCAACCTGTCTTTGACCATCAACTACAACAGCGCTTTGCTTAGCTTCAGCTCGGTTTCGGGTATCAACCTGCCGGGCCTGAGCCCAGGTGATTTTAATACCTCTACGCCAGGGGTAATCACAGTCAACTGGTCCTCCGGCAGTGGCGTTACTGAACCTAATGGCACTACGCTTTTCGAACTTTGTTTTGAAGGAAGTGCTCCGGGGACGGCGAGCTTGTCGTTTGCTAATAGCTCAAGCGCAGCTGCCGCCGGAGGCCTATCCATTGACTTCAATGGGCAAGGGGGCGTAATTAATGTCAATTCCGTCAATACAGACCTCACGATGACCGTGGAGAGCGCCACCGTGAACCAGGGGGACAACGTTTGCCTGGCACTGGAAATTGACAACTTCGATAATTTGATCGGTATGTCTTTCACCGTAAGCTACGATGCTTCTCAGCTGAGCTACACGGGTGCGAGCAACCTGAACTCCAGCCTGCCGCTCTTCAATCAGGCGGCGAACGTAGGCAACCCCAGCCTGGGATTTGTGACGGTCAACTGGTTTGAGAACAGCCTCAGCCCGATCACGCTGCCCGACGGCTCCGTGCTGCTTGAGCTTTGCTTCGACGCCATCGGCTCCGGTACCACGGATGTATCTATTACCTCCGATGTAGCGGCGATCGAGTTTTCGGATGTGGATGAGAATGTCATACCCCTGACTGCGAACGACGGCACCGTAACGATCAACGGCGGGCCGCCGCCAACGGGTGATTTGACGATGACCGTTGAGAGCGCCACCGTGAACCAGGGGGACAACGTCTGCCTGGCACTGGAAATCGACAACTTTGAGGATTTGATCGGCATGTCTTTCACCGTAAGCTACGATGCTTCTCAGCTGAGCTACACGGGTGCGAGCAACCTGAACTCCAGCCTGCCGCTCTTCAATCAGGCGGCGAACGTAGGCAACCCCAGCCTGGGATTTGTGACGGTCAACTGGTTTGAGAACAGCCTCAGCCCGATCACGCTGCCCGACGGCTCCGTGCTGCTTGAGCTTTGCTTCGACGCCATCGGCTCCGGTACCACGGATGTATCTATTACCTCCGATGTAGCGGCGATCGAGTTTTCGGATGTGGATGAGAATGTCATACCATTGACCGCGAACGATGGCACCGTGACCATCAATGGCGGGCCGCCCAGCGATGACCTGGCCGTATTTGTAGGCAGCGCCTCTGTCAACCAAGGGGAGAGCTTCTGCATTCCAGTTACTGTAGATAATTTTGAGGCCTTGATTGGTATGTCTTTTACTGTCAGCTATGACCAGTCCCTGTTAACGTATACCGGCGCTCAGAACCTGAACGGAGGCCTCACTTTGTTCACCGAGGCGGCCAACATCGGGCACCCCACACCTGGACAGGTCACGGTTAATTGGTTTGAGAATAGCCTGAGCCCCATCACCCTGCCCGATGGTGCCGTGTTGTTCGAGCTTTGCTTCGAGGCGATCGGAGGAGGTACCACTACGGTAGATATTACTTCTGATGTAGCGGCGATCGAGTTTTCGGATGTGGATGAAAACGTTATTCCTCCAGTCATTAATGCAGGTACGGTAAACATTAGCGGCGGGCCTCCGCCCGACGGCCTCTTCCTGACTATAGACGATCAGTCTGTAGACCCCGGTCAACAATTTTGCACTTCCGTCAAAGCCTTTAACTTCGAAGGGGTTATCGGGATGTCTTTCACCATCAGCTACAATCCCAACGTACTTGATTTTATAGAAGTAACCAATTTGACCTCCAATTTGCCCCTCTTTACGACGGCGGCCAACATCGGCCATCCGAGCCCGGGCTTTATAACGGTCAACTGGTTTGAGAACAGCCTTAACCCGACTACGCTGCCTGACGGAGAGGTGCTATTCGATATATGCTTTACGGCGCAGGGCAGTGGAGTTTCCAGCGATATTGAATTCACCTCGGATGTAGCTGCTATTGAGTTTTCCGATGCGGATGAGAACGTGATCCCATTCAACAGTGATCCGGGGACCATCACGTTTTCAGGGGTGTCAACTGACCTTACCCTTACCGCAGAGAGTGGAGACGTGGAGCCCGGCGGGTCCATTTGTGTGCCTATATCCGTAGCGAATTTTGAGGATGTGGTCGGCATGTCATTCACGATCAATTACGACGAGACTCAATTGTCGTTTGATCAGGCAACCAACCTGACAGACGGTCTGCCCCTGTTTACCACAGCCGCAAATATCGGGCATCCTAGCCCGGGGTTTGTGACGGTCAACTGGTTTGAGAATAGCCTCAACCCTACCACGTTGCCTGATGGTGAAGTTTTGTTTGAACTCTGCTTTACGGCTATTGGGCCGGATGGGGCTTGCTCTGATATCGAATTCACCTCTGATATTGCAGCGATCGAGTTCTCAGATGTGGACGAGAATGTCATTCCCGCCTTTTTTGAGAAAGGGACGATTTGTATTGAAGACAGCGTACCCGGCCAGGTGCAGGTGGAGGTCGGAGACCGGGCCGTTGATATTGATGCCTCAGTATGTGTGCCCGTTACCGTAGAAGCTTTTGCGGATGTGACGGACTTCAGCTTCACGCTGGAGTACGATGCCGATGAACTGCAATTCGATAACCTGGCTGCCCTCACCAGCATGCTGCCCGGGTTTTCCGCCAATGCCAACTTTGATACGAGTGTGCCTGGCGTCATTGCCGTCTCCTGGAGTGGAGGCAGCCCGGTGACGCTTGCGGATGAAACCACCTTGTTCGAAATGTGCTTTACCGCTATTGGTACCGAGGACAGTTGTTCGGATATTGTGATCACCGGCTCAGCCGAGCCCATCAGTTTTACGAGCAGTACGCTTGGTGCACTGAGTTTTAGTGGAGAAGAAGGGACTATTTGCATCAATTCTACCTTCGATGGTTTCCGCCTGACAATAGGCGATGAAACGGTACAGCCCGGCGAACAATTTTGTGTGCCTGTCACGGTGCTGAACTTCACCGATGTAATTGGCTTCGCCTTCACCATCAACTACGACGATACAGAGCTGCAATTTTTGAATGTCAGCAATGTCAATTCTGACCTGGCAGGCTTCTCTATAAATGGAAGCTTTGGGTTGCCGCCCAACCAAATCGGCACGGGCAACATTACCGTCAATTGGTTTGAGCCGGAAATCATGCCGCAGGACCTGGCCAATGGCGATGTGTTGTTTGAGCTTTGCTTTACCGCTATCGGGGAAGATGGCGACATTTCCGACATTACCTTTTCCAGTGATATTACGCCGATTGAGATATCGGATTCGAACGAAGATATTATTCCGTTTAACAGCATTCCCGGCGAGATTGTCATTTCTGCCATTCAGCCCCCGAGCATTGCTCAGGCCGATGTAGCTGATGTAGATTGTAATGGCGAGGCAACCGGCTCCATTTCCCTTACCGTTGATGGAGGCACCGGCGGCCCCTACAGCTACGAGTGGAGCAATGATGCGACCTCTGCTACGATCAGCGGGCTGGAAGCCGGCACCTATTCGGTTACAGTCACAGATATGGGCAACGGAGGGCTGACAACTACGGCCTCTTACACTATTGAAGAGCCGGCTACTGCCATCAGCATTAGTGGAGGGGTAACCAGCCCTACCTGCGAGGATGGCACTAATGGTGGGGTAAACCTCAACTTATCCGGGGGCACGCCCGGCTATACCATCACTTGGGATAACGGTATTCAGTCGGGGCAAACCAGCCCCAGCAACCTCCCCGGGGGTACTTATTGTGTGACGGTTACCGACGAGAATGGCTGTGAAGCCGAAGCGTGCTTCAACGTGCCTAACGGCACTGGCGATGGCGCTCAAATCAATGAAACCATTCAGGACGAAAGCTGCGCAGGAGAGGCAGATGGTTCCATTTCGCTTTCCCTTAGCGGCGCGATCGGTACAGCCAACTACTTCTGGAGCACAGCGCCAGGGGTGCCGGGCACTTCCAGCCTCGACAACTTATCGCCCGGCAGCTATAGCGTAACCGTTATTGATGATGCCAGCTGTACCAGTACGGCCAGCTTCAACATAGCCGCCGCCCCTCCAATCAACCTCTTTGAAGGGGTTACGGATGTAGCCTGCGCAGGAGAGGCAACAGGGTCTGTCAATCTTGCTGTTTCCGGCGGTAATGGCGGGTTTTCCTACGATTGGTCAGGCCCCAACAATTTCTCTGGCAACACCAGCCTGATTGTCAACCTGGTAGCGGGTACTTATACGGTAGAGGTCACCGATTCAGAGGGTTGTACACGCAGCAGCAGCTATACGGTTGATGAGCCCGGCCAGGCTTTAAATGTTCAAAGCATTGACGCCACTCCAATCGACCAGGGCCTGGATGGTGCAGTAAGCCTGCAGGTGGGAGGCGGCACCAGCCCCTACCAGTACAGCTGGTCCGGGCCTGGTAACTTCAGCTCCTCCGTTGCTAACCTCTCCAACCTTAATGAGCAAGGGGAGTATTGCGTCACCATCACCGATGATAACAATTGCACGACTACAGCTTGCGTATCAGTAGAGCGCCTGCTCCGTATCAACAGCGATATCACAGATGCTTGTTTCGGGGAAGCTAATGGCTCTATCGTTATCACTGCCGATGGCGGTGTGCCGCCCTATACCTACGCCTGGAGCGGTTCAGCCGTCACGGGTCCTGAGCTTACCGGCCTGGCTGCTGGCACTTACTCCGTTACCGTAACGGATAGCAATGGAGAGATTGCGGTCATGTCCTTCACCGTGGAGGAGTCCCCGGAAATCGTCCTCAACCCTACGGTAGTCCCGGTTACCGGCTCTTCTAGTAACACCAACGGTTCGATCACCCTGAATGCCAGTGGCGGCTCCGACCCCCTGACGTACGAATGGTCGGGCGAGGGCGGTTTCAGCTCTACCGACCCTAATATTTCCAACCTGGGGCAGGGGGAATACTGTGTCACTATAACTGATAGCAACTTCAATAACAGCTGTACAAAAGATACCTGCTTTATTGTGTTCTTCTCCTCTCCACTTGCTGCACCCGAGCTGACGGCAGTGGGTACGAGCTGCTCTTACACAGAGGATGGCTCCCTGGAAATTCTCATTAACGGCGGAGTTCCCAACTATGTCATTGAGGTCGTTGACGCCGAAGGCGCAATGCAAACAGCGGTATCTACCGACAATAGCTTTACAGTAAATGACCTGCCGCCTGGCCCCACAATGATTACCATTTCTGATGCATTGGGTGGCGAAATTTCCACTCCAATCACCATTCCAAGCCCGCCGGCTATGCAGGTCAGTGCTCCTGATTACCGCCACGCTACGGAGGGCAACTGTAATGGCCAGATACAAATTGAAGTCAGTGGGGGCACCCCTGGCTATACCGTCAACTGGAATAACGGCAGCACTGGTACTAGCATTGGTGGATTGTGCAGCGATCAGTGGTATGTGCCTACAGTGACTGATGCCAATGGTTGCATCATCGAAGTGGATTCCACTTTCATCAATAATTTTGATGTGACCGTGGCGGGCGTCACGGCGACCTCCTGCCCGGAGGATGCGAACGGTGCTATTGAGGTGGACGTAACCGGGGGCGATCCTGATTACACCTATCTTTGGAACGATGCCCAGGGCAATGAAGTCGCTACCGTTGAGGATCCTACCGGACTGATGCCGGGTACTTATACCCTGATCATTACGGAGGCTTCCGGCAATATGCTAAGCCGTCAGGTCGTGGTCGAAACAGAATCCAATCTGGCTGTGGTAGTCAGCTCGGAGGAAAATTACAATGGCTTTGACGTGAGCTGCGCTGATGCGGCGGATGGGGCGCTGAGTGCATTGGCGACCGGCAGCAGCGGCTATCTCTACGAATGGACCAATATGGAAACGAGCATGTCCGTAGGCGTCGGCCCGGAGATAGAAGACTTGCCAGCGGGCAACTACCAGTTGATGGTGCAAGACGAAATTGGGTGCACTGCTACCCGCACAATAGCGCTCGTCGCACCGGACTCTATCGAAATCAGCGCTTTTGTACAGGATGTATTTTGCCACGATGGCAAGAACGGCGTAATTACGGCCAATATAGACGGCGGTATCGAGCCGGTAGATTACTTCTGGAGCAACGGGGGCTTTGGCAACCGGGTCACTCAGCTGGTGCCGGATATGTACTCCGTGACCGTGCTCGATGGCAACAACTGCCAGCAGACTGCTGACTTCCAGGTGCAAAATCCGGAGCCTGTTCGGGTAGCCTTTGAAGTAGAACCTGCTACCGAAGGCTGCAATGGCACTTTGATGGCAGAGGTGGAAGGCGGATCTGCCCCTTATGTCTACAACTGGGAGCAATCAGATGAAGAAGGCCCGCAGCTAACGGAGCTGTGCGCGGGCGAATATTTCCTGCAGGTGCGGGACCGCAATGGCTGCCTGTCTGATCTTGCTTCCGTAATTGTGGAGGACCGCCGCTTCCCTTGCCTTTCCGAAAGGGTGATCATCACGCCTGATAATGACGGGGCCAATGAAGAGTTTATTATCCTTTGTACGAATGATTATCCCGACAACCAACTCCAAATCTTTAACCGATGGGGGCAGCTGGTTTTCGAAGCGGATAATTATGACAATACGTGGAATGGGGTAACCCCGGATGGCCAAGAGCTGCCGGAAGGCCCGTATTACTACGTGCTGGAATACACGGATCCGGAAGGCAACCCCCGTCAGCAGCGGGGCTCCCTGACCATACTTCGCGAAGATTAAAAAACTGATATAGGGGCCGGTGCGCTGCTGATTGCAGCATACTGGCCCCATTGCTCAACCCTCAACCGATTTATCCTATGAAAAATATACTTCTACTCCTTTGCTTTATCGGGGCGTATCAGATGGTACAGGCTCAGGATGAAGCTATCTTCGGCCATTACAATGTAACGCCGGTGCTGATTAACCCCAGCGCAGCCGGCTTCAATAATACTTATCAGCTACAGCTGAACGCAAGAGCGCAGTGGGCGGGCTTTGCTGACGCCCCCACAACGTACGCCGCACAGTACAATGGGCCTCTGGGCGATAACTTCGGCCTGGGCGTCGGGGTCTTATCCGAATCGGCTGCCCAAATGCAGCGGCTTAGAGCGCACCTCAACTACGCTTTCCGCTTTGATGTTGGCGACGATATCAAGTTAGCCGCTGGCTTTCAAACAGAGTACCAGGAGGTCAGCCTTGACAACAGCGTCATGTCCAGCAACCTGGTGGACCTTAACGACGAGCTGGTGCAGGACTTTATGAACGGGCAAGGGGTGTTTGATGCAGCCCTCGGCCTTTACAGCTCCTTTGGAGAAAACACCCAAGTCGGGCTTTCTTTTACCAACCTGGTCCGTTCCCGGGTTTCGGATGATGACGAATCCATCCTTAAATACTATACTTTTTTCGCCAGCCACCGCATGGAGGTGGAAGATATGAACTTCGCCTTTGAGCCCTCGGTCATGCTGAGAAACGTACGGGATGTACCTTCCCAAATCGATATCAACCTGATGGCCCGGTTTATGGAAGACCAGCTTACGACCGGGTTGTCCTACCGGTCGCTGGGGGCACTCGGCATTCTGCTGGGGACAAAACTCTCTATGAATCAATACGCAGGTATTCAGATTTATTACAGTTATGATGTGTTCTTCCAGGAGTTCCAGAGCTACAACAACGGTTCCCACGAGATTAGCCTCATCATGGGTTTCGAGCGTAAACCCAAGAAAGGGCGCCGGTATTAGCATGGGATGAGAGAGAGTGCATAATTTGGCAAGGTGTTTGCTGCTGTAAAGCCGGATTACTGGCATGCCCGCTTTTAAGCGATAAGCCTGCCAGGCTATGTCGAAATTCAGTTTAAGTAAATGAAACACTTCAGGAAACAAGTGCGGCCCCTATCGTTGCCGCGCCCGGCACTAAGCCGTAAAGGAATTTTGATGTAGTTTTTATTGGCCTGCCCGCAGCGACGCCACTACGCTGGCTTTGTTGTTTCTTCCCCCGTGAGTGGCTTTCGTGGAAGCTGCGGCCGGGGGAAGAAGCAGGTTTTGTAACCTGAAAACAGCGAATGGGCTGAACGGTAAAGGTTTGACAGCATAAATCCAAGTACCAATAATTGCTCAAGCTATCCGATAAACCGGCCTATCCGGACGGGTGCCTGGTAAAGGATGTGCGACAAGTTGCCCCTTTATTTGCACGGGTCAAGGCAAAGCAGGGCTGCATGAGGATTAATTATAAAAAAAGAAAAAATACGGGATACAAATTGTAACTATTTGAATTTGACCCCGTAGAAGTACAGTAACAGCATCAAATGCTGATTAAGATTTAGGCGATTGGATTGTATGTGATTCACAAGAACCGTTTTTGAAGTTTATACTTAAATCGGTTTTTGGGATGGCCTCTCTTCTATACATAGAAGGGGGGCTTTTT
>CAZNSK010000189.1:0-10642 GCA_964575505.1 uncultured Phaeodactylibacter sp. | reverse complement strand
AGGCCACCAAGCCGCAATGCCCAAACGGCGGCATTTACCGGCTACCGGGCGGGAGAGCGCCGGCAGCCGGTAGGGTGGCAAGCCCGGGTATCGGGCTATTTTACTAATCGAGATGGCCTCGGAAGTAGTCCGCAAATTCAGCTACGGGCATCGCCCCTACATCTCCTTCTCCCTGTTTGCGGACGGACACGGCTCCGCTTTCCATTTCTTTTTCGCCCACGATCAGCATAAAGGGCACCTTTTTCACCTCCGCGTCCCGAATTTTACGGCCTACTTTTTCGCTTCGGTCATCAACGGACCCACGGATATCGTGCTCAGCAAGCTCCTGCTCAATTTTAGCCGCGAAGTCGTTAAACCGGTCGCTGATCGGCAGGATGGTGTACTGCTCCGGCGCGAGCCAGAGCGGGAATTTGCCTCCGGTATGCTCAATCAAGATGCTGATAAAGCGTTCCATTGAGCCAAAGGGCGCCCGGTGGATCATTACCGGCCGGTGGGGCTGATTGTCAGCGCCAATGTATTCGAGCTCAAAACGGTCAGGCAGGTTGTAGTCCACCTGAATGGTGCCCAGCTGCCAGGACCGGCCCAGCGCATCTTTCACCATGAAGTCGAGCTTAGGCCCGTAAAATGCGGCCTCGCCCAGTTCCGTCACCGTATGCAGCCCCGCTTCCTTGGTCGCTTCGATGATCGCCCGCTCGGCACTTGCCCAGTTCTCATCCGTGCCAATGTATTTAGAGGAGTTATCCGGGTCGCGCAGCGAAATCTGAGCGGTAAAGTTCGCAAAGCCCATTTTGGAAAGCACGACCTTAGTCAGGTCCAGCACATTGAGAAATTCATCTTTGAGCTGTTCGGGCGTACAGAAAATGTGGGCATCATCCTGCGTGAAGCCCCGCACGCGGGAAAGCCCGTGCAGCTCCCCGCTTTGCTCATAGCGGTACACCGTGCCAAACTCTGCAATGCGCAACGGCAAGTCGCGGTAGGAATGCGGGCGGTGCCCATATATTTCGCAGTGGTGGGGGCAATTCATGGGCTTGAGCAAAAACTGCTCCCCTTCCTTCGGGGTCGTGATGGGGTGGAAACTGTCTTCCCCGTATTTCTCCCAGTGCCCGGAGGTTTCGTAAAGTTCCTTTTTACCAATATGAGGCGTGGTAACGAGCTGGTAGCCTCGTTTTTCCTGCTCCACGCGCAGGAAGTTCATCAGCCGGTCGCGCAACTGATTCCCTTTGGGCAACCACATGGGCAGCCCCTGCCCGACCCGGTCAGAAAACATAAACAGCCCAAGCTCAGCCCCAAGCTTGCGGTGGTCCCGCTCCTTGGCTTCCTCGATCATCTTCTCGTAAGCCGTCAGCTCTTTTTGCTTGGGGAAGGTGATGCCGTAGACGCGGGTCATTTGCTGCCGGTTTTCGTCTCCCTGCCAGTAGGCGCCCGCCACTTTTGTAATCTTAATGGCTTTGATGTACCCGGTATGCGGCACGTGGGGGCCACGGCAGAGGTCAATGAAGTTGCCTTGCTCGTAGAGCGTAATGTCTGCCCCCTCTTCTTTGCGCTTCTCGAGCAGTTCCAGTTTGTACTCATCGCCCTTATCCTCATAAAAGGAAATGGCTTCATCGATGGAGATAGGCTTGCGGATGTACTCATTTTTCTCCCGGGCCAGTTCCAGCATCTTTTGCTCGATCTTCGGAAAATCATCGCTGGAAATGGTATGCCCCCCGGGGTCTACATCATAGTAAAACCCACTCTCCGTAGATGGGCCGGTTCCAAACTTCACCCCTGGGTAAAGTGCTTCAAGGGCTTCCGCCATGAGGTGAGCAGAAGAATGCCAGAACGTCGCTTTCCCGTCTTTGTCCTCCCAGGTCAGCAGTTGCACCGTTGCGTCATCAGTAATGGGCCGCGTAGCATCCCACACCTCGCCGTTTACTTTTGCAGAAAGGACTTTTTTAGCCAGCCCGTGGCTAATCGACTTCGCGATGTCGAGCCCGGTCACGCCCGATTCGTACTGACGGACGTTCCCATCCGGGAAAGTGATGTTGATCATAATCGATAAGTAATTTTGTTATTGCACCCTACGATTGGGCAATACGTTGAGTTCCCCGCACCCCTAAAAAGTACGGATTTAAGGACCGCAAAATTAACGGATTTTGCCATAGCGCCTAAATTTTACCCTTCCGGTTTTTCTTTAATTTTGGAGGCC
Source organism: uncultured Phaeodactylibacter sp. (assembly GCA_964575505.1). Lineage (GTDB taxonomy): Bacteria > Bacteroidota > Bacteroidia > Chitinophagales > Saprospiraceae > Phaeodactylibacter. The sequence goes on along the minus strand of CAZNSK010000189.1, from coordinate 8,454 downwards.
TAAACACGAAGCTGACATGGGGAACATAAGCTGGGGGGTTTTCATAGTGATGGGTTTACTGGCAGCAGACACCGCCTATACCTTCCTACAGCACCGGGCGGTAGCTTTCGATGGCGATATGGCCAGCATCATCCTGCCGGCGCCCCACTACGCACCGGTATTAGACGCGCCTTTCGGTTGGCCGGCCCTGTGGGCGGATGAGCCCTATGCCTCCCCCAACCGCTACTTCGTGCACCAGGCGATGTACCACTACTACCGTACCGTTCCTGCTTTCCTGTCCGGGTTGACCACCAAAACAGAGGCGGTCTACCTGAGTTCTGCCTTTGTCAAGACGTCCAGTCATGTCGCCCTGCTGCTGCTCCTTTCCGGCCTGGCGGGCCGCGGCTACTCTTGGCGGGCCAAGCTCTGGGCAGGCTTATGGCTGGCCCCCTTATTCCAATCTGCCGGATATTATGCCCCGGTGATGGGTATTGTAGAGCCCGCTCCTACGTATACGTTTTTCTATGCCTGGCCTTCGGTGCTGATGCTCGGCCTGGTTGCCCTGCTGGCCTGGCGCTGGCAACGCCGCGGCGGGAGCTGGGGGGCCTTGACGGCGGTAGCGTTGCTCTGTGTGGCCTTGCCCTTTACGGGCCCTTTGGCGGCGGGGGTGGTTGCCACCGGATTTTTGCTCTTGCTGGCCCTTGGCCGGGATCAAGGGTGGGCAGGCCAGCCCAATCTGGTGATTCAAAAAATGAAGGCGCGCTTGCCACTGTCCTACTGGGTGTGCCTGGGCAGCTTAGGGCTGTTGTCGGCCTACAGCCTTTACCTCGGCACGTTGAGCAGCGAGCAGCCAACCCACATTGGCATCTGGGCCCGGTACCAGCGCCTGCCCGCCGGGTTATGGAAAATACTGACCAATAAGCCGGCACTGCCTTTGCTGCTGGGAGGCATAGCCTGGCAGATGGGTGCCTTAAGCCGCCTGGACCGGCCGGCTTTTTCAGCCTGGTGGGGCCGGGAAGCCCGCTATCTGCTGCTTTTTATAGCCCTCTACCTATTGTTGGTCCCTCTGGGTGGATACCGGGCTTATCGCCCGGATATTATTCGCCGGGATACGGTACAGCCGGCCTTGCTTGCCCTTTTCTACCTGTGGGGGCGCTCTGGCCTCCTGCTGCTACATGCGCCCAACCGGCCTGCCTGGCGGCTATGGCCTGCTGCGGCACTGCTGGTGCTGTTCACGATGGCAGACCTTACAAAAGTAACGGAGGATAGCTGTCAGCAGAAGACACTGCAGCGAATGGCTCAGGAGGAACAGCAAGTGATCGTGCTGCCTCGGGAGTGCCCTGTGCTCACCTGGCCCGAAATCAGCGATCAGGATACCCGGTGGCCAAGCGAACTGCTCGTACTATGGGGCATCCTGGAGGAAGGCCAGCGCTTTGAATACCGTGATTAGCCTTTCTTTTTGAATTCCTGCAGGTTGGTGGAGACGCTGAAGTGGTTGAGCCCCCCGCCGAGGTGGAAACTCTGGTGCCCGTAATCAATCCGGAAGCGGCTGATTTTCACGCCTATGCCAAAGCTGAAGCCCGCCAGGCTGCCGAAGTTGTCTAGCCCCAGTTCCCGCCGCATGAAATGGTTATAACCAAAGCGCAGCCGGAAGTTTTCCCGGGCCCCCAGCAAAAACTCGCCGTTGAAAACCAGGTGCCGGAAAAAGTTGTCAAACCAAATACTGGCCACGCTTTCCTCAGCCTGCTCTTCCCCAAAGAATAAAAGGGCGGGCTCCGCATTGGGGTCATCGTAGCGGATGTTCCACCGGTCCAGGTAACGGTAAATTATGGAGAACCGGAAGGGCAGGTATTTCAGGCGCTTGGATATACCGAGCTGTATCTCAAAGGGCAGAGGTTCCAGGTTGTCTTCTGTGTAGTAGGTCAGTTGCCGGCCCATGTTGCGGAAGACCAGGGTGGCGGTGACGTTGCGGGCGGTATCAAAGTAGGTTGCCGCGGCATCTGCCCCCAGCCCAAGGGAAGTGTACCCAGCCATTTGCGAGGTGATCACCTTGAGGTTGGCACCAATGGCTAACCGGTCGTAAACCTGTTTGCCCGCACCGAGGTTGATGGCGTACTCGGCAGCATCGAAAGTGCCCAGGATTTCCCCCCGGTCATTCGTCTCATCAAAGGTGCCATAGCTGATGTACTGAATGCCAAGGTGGGAGGTCAGGTCCGCCTGTTCGAAGTGCTGCCCGTAGGCGGCATAGCCATGGCTGATGCCTGCCACGTGAAAACTGTGGTTGACGGCAATTTGCTGATGCATGCCGGGATTAAGGGCGGCGGGGTTGCCAAGCGCCAGGTTGACATCGTCGTCGCGAACGGTGATCAGGTTGCCGCCCAGTGCCGTCAGCCGTGCCGAAGGGGAGAGGTTGAGAAACTCATAGGTGTGCAGCCCGCCCAGCTGGCCCTGCAAATGGAATGCACTGAGCCAAAAGGCGATGGCAAAGGGTAGAAATCTTGGTTGCATGCTTTTCATTTATTCCGGAAGGAAGAAGCTTATTCTTCCCCCTCGCGTTTCCAAATTGTGCGGCAAATACCGTGGGTGCAGTTCATTTTGCGCTTTAGTTCCCCCTGCTCGTCGTAGAGCTTGAGCAAACCATGCTCATTGTCGCCATCAAGGTAGGCGCCCTCTGCTTTCAGGTTGCCATTCTCATAGTACTCTATAAACGGGCCGTTTTCCGCATTATCCTCAAACCGGACGCTTTCCATCAGCTGGCCGTTTTCGTAGTAGCGCCGCCAGTCGCCCGTCATTTCATTGGCTTGGTATTGGCCCTGCAGGTTGAGCGCGCCCGACTCGTAGTAAGAACGGTAGGGGCCGTGGAAGATGCCCTCCCGGTAGGTCTCCACGATTTGGGTATCGCCCTGCTCATAGTACAGTACCCTCAGGCCGTGCAGGGTATCGTTTTGATAGGACGCCTCTTCAATTAGCCGCCCTTGCTCGTCAAACTTCTGGTACAGCCCTTCTTTGGCGAAGTCTTCCCGGCTGCGTTGATAACGCTCCGTATAGCCGTAGCTGTCGATATTTTCCACCTGCTCCAGCTTGGACTTGCAGCCGAGTAGCAGCACCACCAATAATACCATAAAAGCGAAAGTATGCTTCATTTTTGTATTCTGCTTATGCTGAAAAGGAATACTCCCCCAAGACAAACGCAAAATAAAGGCCTTCATTTTTTTCAGCCGAAAAATAACAGCACGAATGGCCTTGGGCTGATGAATTAACTCAGGCCTTGTAAGCTGCCATCCTTTCTGTTTTTTGGATTAGCATACCAAGCCGGAAATGCGTAATTTGTTGATCCCATGAAGCAGCGAATCCGCAATATTTACTATAGTTTTCCTGTGCAACTGCTCATCCTTCATTTGCGCAGCAACCACCTTTTGCTGGCCCTCTGGGTGGTATTCTTTTTATTGATCACCGGGGCGCTGGCCAGCAAACTGGGCTTTCAGTATTTATTTTTGGATGCAGAGTACCTCGGGCAGGTCAATTTTTGGAGTTTCTTTTTCGTGGGGGTGGGGTTCGGGAGCTTTTTTATGAGCTGGAATCTGGCCATCTACCTGCTCAGTGCCCATTACTTCCCGTTTCTGGCTTCTCTGGGCCGGCCCTTTACCAAATTTGTCATCAACAACCTGCTCCTGCCGCTGTCCTTCGTGCTGGTCTACCTGGGCATCACCGTTTATTTCCAACGCTACTACGAGGGGCTCGTCTTCCGTGAGATTTTCCTGAACACCATGGGTTTCCTCTCGGGCATGTTTGTGCTTATTGTGCTGTACGCGCTTTACTTTCAATTTACCAACCGTGACATTTCCTACTACGAATCCCGCACGGAACGGCCGCCCCACCTCACCCGGGCCTACACGCCCGGCCGGCGGCAGGTGGACCTCGACTACATCAAACTTGACAGCACCCGCTGGCGGGTGGATACGTACTTGTCCGAATCCCTCGAGCCCCGGCTGGTAAGGAGCGTAGCCCACTACGATACCAAGCTGCTGATGAGCATCTTTAAGCAAAATCACCTCAATGCGCTGGTGCTGCAGCTGCTGAGCATGATCGTGTTGCTCGTCCTGGGCTATTTGATTGACTACGAGCTGTTCAGGATCCCCGCCGGGGCCAGCTTGTTCATTCTGGCGAGCGTGCTTGCCGCACTGGTTGGAGCCGTGATTTACTGGTTTGGGGAGTGGAGCATCACCGTCATCATTATCTTGCTGCTGGGGCTGAACTTCCTGACCCGAAACGACCAGTTCAATTACCGCAACAAAGCGTACGGGCTCAACTACGATACCACCCGTGCGGAATACAGCCTGGACCGGCTGCGCCAGGCCTGCAACAGCAGCCGGATCGAGGACGATAAGGCGCAGACAACCGCCATTCTCGAAAACTGGAAAGCCAAAACGCAACAGGAAAAACCCTGGATGGTCATCCTCTGCTCCAGCGGGGGCGGCCTCAAGTCGGCTACCTGGAGCATGCAAGTGGTGCGCACGGCCGACAGCCTGCTCAACGGGAAGCTGCTAGACCATACCGTGCTGATCACCGGGGCCTCGGGCGGCATGATGGGCATGGCCTACCTGCGGGAGCTCTACCTGCGGCAGCAGCAAGGCGAGCCCATCAATTGGCACGACCCGGTTTATATTGACTATATCGCCAAGGACCTGGTCAATTCTATTGCTTTTACCATCGTCTCCAATGACCTCTTTATCCCCTGGGCGCCATTCGAAGCTAATGGCTATACCTACTATAAAGACCGGGGGTACATCTTTGAACGGCAGCTCAATGAGAATACGCAGGGCGTGCTTGACCGGAGCCTCTGCGAATACCAACAGCCGGAAGCAGAAGCCCTTATCCCCATGCTTTACCTGACGCCCTCGATCGTAAACGACGCCCGGCGGCTTATTATCTCCCCCCAGGGGGTTTCCTACATGATGATTGCTCCGGTAGGGCAGCGCTACCCCTATGCCGTAGAGGTAGACGCGGTGGATTTCCAGTGGATGTTTCGGGAACAAGACGCCGACAACCTGCGCATGCTTTCCGCCATTCGCATGAATGCCACCTACCCCTACGTGCTGCCCAATGTATATTTGCCCAGCGAACCCGGCATTGAAGTCATGGACGCCGGCTTCCTGGACAACTACGGCATCGTGTCTGCCACCCGTTTCATCCAGGTGTTCCGTAATTGGATACTGGAAAACACCCGGGGGGTACTGCTGCTGCAAATCAGCAGTTCTGACAAAGTAGAGGAAATCACGCCCAGTGGAGGGCAAGGCATTGTTGAGTCTATGTTCAACCCCCTGGGTATTGCAGGCAAAGTCTTGGTTGTGCAGGAGTTTGAACAGGACAACAGCCTTGGGTTTATGTACGACCTCCTCGGGGAGGAGCGGTTTGTGCAAATCCCTTTCTTTTACCGGCCCAGCGAGGCCAACAAACTCGAGGCGGCTATTTCTTTCCATATTACCCAGCGGGAGAAGGTGGAAGTGCTCCGGGCTATCCGGCACCCGAGCAACCAGTCCAGCCTGAGGAAGCTCGAACAGCTGCTGAGCAATTAGGAGCAAACAAATTCGGAATTGATCTCATTTAAGAGGAACATGTTCACAAAAATAAAGCAGCTAACCACTACTCATGGAAAAAATACCAACCAAAGTGCTACAGCAAGCCCTGTCTTACCCGGCTTACCGCGAAAAAATCAACCAATTGCGCGCAGCTGATAAAACAACGGGGGACAACCACAGCGAAGCGATGTTGCACTATACCGATCTCAATATCTCCAGGATGAACCGCCTCGACAAGACGACGCGCCTGACCGAGGAGACTCAAACGCAGCTGGATAACCTGCCTGGGCCCCTCACTTGGCTGGTACTAACCGAAGGCTGGTGCGGCGATGCGGCGCAAATCATCCCTGTACTGCAGCGTATGGCTGAAGCATCCGATCAGGTAAAGCTAAAGCTGATTCTGCGGGACGAACACCCCGACATTATGGATGCCTTTCTCACCAACGGCGGGCGGTCTATCCCCAAGGTGGTTTTTCTGGATACAGAGACCCAAAAAGTGCTGGGCAGCTGGGGCCCCAGGCCGGCAGCCGTACAGCAGATGGTCGTGGATTCCCGGGATATCCTCAATAGCATCACAAACCCGGAAGAGAAGAAAGCCCGTTACCAGGAGCTAGTAGTAAAGGCTCAGAAGTGGTATGCGAAAGATAAGACGCGGAGTATTCAGCGGGAGCTCCTTCAGGCCCTCCACCACCACCTGGAAGCAGTAGCAACCGTCAAATAGGGCCTTCGCCCCCTCTATCCTGCATTTTTACTATCCATAAAATCGGAAAAGCAGCCGCAGTCGTGTATATTTCGCGGATAAATGGCGATGTAGAACCTTTCGCAAAACACCAACTGGTATGATCAATGTAGATCTTTTGAAAAAAATATGTGAAACACCCGGTGCACCAGGCCACGAGCAACGTATCCGTGAATTGGTCCTTTCGGAGGTTACACCACTGGTAGATGAAGTTAAAGTCGATGCAATGGGCAACGTCATCGCCATTAAACACGGGCGGGAAAACAAACGGGTGATGGCCGCCGCCCATATGGATGAGATTGGGTTTATCGTCACGCATATTGATGAAGATGGGTTCCTGCGGTTTCATACCCTCGGCGGTTTCGACCCGAAGACGCTGACTTCTCAGCGGGTCATCGTTCATGGCAAGAAGGATTTGTACGGCGTCATGGGCTGCAAACCCATCCACCTCATGAAGCCGGAGGAGCGCAATAAGCAATTGCCGATTAGTGAATACTACATTGACCTGGGGATGCCCCGGGAGGAGGTGGTGAAGTACATAGCTGTAGGGAACCCAGTGACCCGGGACCGGGCATTGATCGAAATGGGAGATTGCGTCAACAGCAAATCCATGGACAACCGGGTCTCCGTATTCATTTTGCTGGAGGCCTTGCGCCAGCTTAAAGGCCAGGAGCCCCCCTACGATATTTACGGCGTATTTACGGTACAGGAAGAGGTTGGGCTGCGCGGTGCTATTTCTTCTGCTCACCATATTGACCCCGATTTCGGGTTTGGCCTCGATGTCACGATTGCCTTCGACGTACCGGGGGCTCAGGCGCACGAATACGTTACCAGCCTGGGCAAGGGGGCAGCCATTAAAATTATGGATGGCATGACCATCTGTGATTACCGCATGGTCAATTATATGAAGAAGACCGCGGATGCCCACGACATCCCCTGGCAGCCGGAAGTTTTGCCAGCCGGCGGCACGGACACGGCGGGCCTTCAGCGCTACGGCAAAAAAGGGGCTATTGCCGGGGCTATTTCCATCCCGCTCCGGAATATGCACCAAACCATAGAAATGGCTAACAAATCCGATATCAAGCACTGTATTGACCTGCTTAGCCACTGCCTGCAAGAGCTGCACACCTATGATTGGAGCTTTGAGCATGTAGATGGCGATCGCAAGGGCCCGGAGCCGGGGGGTAATTACGACTTCCTTTAAGGGGTTATGAACGCAAAGCAAATCTTTCTCGGCATCATTATCCTGGGTGCAGGCCTGTACTTTGGGTCCAAGTACCTAGATACAGTAGAGCGCTTGTTCGAAGACGGGGCTTCGGGGCTAATTGTAGTGCTGATTTTTTTGTTTCTGGGGCTGATGATTTACCGGGTACTGTCAAACTGATACCGGGGCGTGATTAAAAGTCCTTTACGAAGTAAACCTCAAGCACCTATGGTACTGCACGCCCGCGAGGCTAAAGCATGCTGCTGCTTAGCATGAAGTCTGCCCTGCCCGTTGCGCGACCGCCAGCAATTCACTAACCATCATTGCCGTTGCGCCCCAAAGGATTTTGCCCGCCACGTCAAAGTAAGGGACGCCCCTCAGGGTAATGTTGGTTGCCAGCTGCAAGTCCGTTGTCCGGCGGGTGGCAGGCCGGGCCAAGTGTTCAAACGGTACTTCCAGTATTGCGCTGACCTCCTCTGTATCCGGCACAAATGCCGGGCGGCTATCCGTAAAGCCCACATAGGGGTGCACCTGGAAATTGCTGACCGGAATATAAAGCTCTGTCAGTTTGCCGAGCACTTCTACAGATGGAGCCGGAACGCCTACCTCCTCTTCGGTTTCCCGCAGCGCGGTCTGCTGCAAGGAGGCATCCGTTGATTCATATTTGCCCCCCGGGAAGCTGATTTGCCCCGCATGCCGGTCGTGCCCGTGGTGGGGCTGCCGCTCAATAAAGACGAGGTGCCAGCTGGCCCGTTTAGGGTACAACAAAGCCATCACCCCCGCCTGCCGCGCATGCTCCGGAGGCGGGGTTGCTTGCTGCCGTACGATGTGCGCCATACGGAACTGCGCTTCCTGGCCCGGGAGGCCAAGCTGCAGCTGATCCGAAAGTGCTTCAATAAAATCGTAATTCATACCCTTTAAACTCCCGGGGCGCGGGAATGGTTGCAACGCAA
>CAZNSK010000188.1:0-10750 GCA_964575505.1 uncultured Phaeodactylibacter sp. | reverse complement strand
CCGCAAGTTGATCTTGCAATAACTAACCCGTGGGCCGTCTTCAGCTCGAAGACGGCCCACGGATTTAATTTTCAATATAGTACTGATTCAGTGGTTGAACCATCCGTAATAAAAGCTGCGGTCCGGCGGGACAAAGGCGCTTTCAAAATCATCTATGAAAGCTGTGCGCCTTACGCCTTTTCAATCATCCGGCGCTACATCACGAATACCAACAACCATAAAGATATTCTGCAGGAGATTTTTGCCCGGTTATTCCTAAGCCTTGACACGTATGATACTACGAAGGACTTTAAGCCCTGGTTCCGCAGAATTGTCATCAATCAATGCATGCAGTACCTCCGGAAAAACCGCAAAAGATCGGTGGTCATCCAGCTAACACCGGCCACCGAGGAGCCCAACGAAAACCTGGAAGCCCAACTGACCAAACTATCCAAATCAGACATTGAACGGTTGCTTGCGCAAATGCCGGACGGCTACCGGCAGGTCTTCATGCTGATCGCTATCGACGATTACACCCACAAAGAAGTAGCTGAGCTGGTCGAGATCAGCCCTGAAACCTCCCGCTCTCAATACCTGAGGGCGAGAAAATGGCTAAAAAAACACCTGACAAGCAACAACCTTAAAACATTAGCAAATGGACGCTGATCAAAACAAACTCAACAAGCGCTTCTCAGAGGGCGATATGGGCCTGCCACCGGAACTGAGCTGGGAGCAGATGGAGGAAGGTATCCTGGAAAAGATGGAGGTCCTGGAAACACCGCCTTCAAATGGGCAGTCCAATGGCGATATCATCAGAATCGTATTCACTTTGCTGTTGTGCCTCTTGCCTGTCCTCTTTTTCAATAAAGGCTTGTTGTTGGACGGCACAGGCGTAAACTCTAATGCACCCGGGCAACGCATAGCGGATGCCGCCGAACCAGCCACTTCCACCAGGGATGAAAGCAAGGGTAAAGGGTACGATTTCTCACAATTTGACCAGCAGGCCTCCACCGGGGTAACCAATAAAAGCGCTGAAGTAACCGAAAACGCAGTAGCATTACCACCGGTAAATGGCAGAAAAGATCAGCCTACAATTGGCGCAGAAGCGCCATTCAACCCTTCCACTGCGCTGTTGCCAACCGGCAGCTTTTCTTCACCGCAGAAGAGCTTAGGCAGCACGGAACAACCACTGAACGATACCGGTCATACAGCAGGCATTACAGCAGAAACACCAGCAATCCCAGCCCCAATTGCTGCACTACCTAACCTGGCTACACTGGACTTTGCCCCCCAAAGCACAGCAGCAGAAACGCTCCTTCCGGTAGCAGCGATTACTGAGGCTGAAGCCAGCCTGATACCCACCCGTCAGCTGTCCCTGCACAGCGGTGTTTCCCAGTGGGACCCGGGCTACGGTGAAGACTTACCCGAAAATGCCAACTATGAACAGTCCATCCTATCCTACTACACCCAGCTGAGCTACACCCACCGGTTTGGCAATAACTATACCCTGACCGCCGGGCTACAGTACCAGCAACTGGAAACCCAACTGCAGTGGAGTCAGCGCATAGAAGACTATACAACGGTTACCCTTCAGGATACGATTGTCGAAATACAGGTCAGTTCACTAACAGGGAATTCCTCCGAGGTCCGCAGAGACGTGGAAGTCAGCGTAGGTGCCACCCGCAATATCCGCCATTACAATCAGTACCGGATCCTCCAAATCCCACTCGCCATCGGTAAATCCTGGACTTTTGGCAAAAGATGGCAAGCCGGCCTGTCGGTTGGCAGTGCGGTCAATGTGCTCAGCCAAAACAAAGGCCGCTACATCTATCAGGGTGGGCTACAGGAAATGGACGGGCCAGACACCGAGCTCATCGATAACCGCTGGGGCATCCACGGCTTGGTGATGGGCCGGGTGGGTTTCCAAATGACCCCACACATAGGCGTCATGATGGAGGCGCAGTACCAAAAGAGCCTTACCAATTGGAGCAACGACCTTGGATTGAATATGAGACCCGAAGTGCTGAATTTAGGGATTGGGGTATTTCATACGTTGAGGTAAATCATTCGTGAGGAAAAGATAGTTTTGTAATTTATCCACAAGCCGTCCCTAACTGGGCTTCAGGCATTTGATCCGGGCTTGGGCCGCCAAATGCCCTTCGGCTCCCAGGCCAGGTACTTGCCCCGCTATGGGCAATAGGTAGGTAACTCAAATCCCCAGCCCTACCCCCGCGCCGTTAGGTGCGGAACCCACATACCTTCCCTTTTGTAGCTTCATGCGTTTGATTAGTGTTTTACCCTTTTGCTGTTTAGCTTCGTGAAAGCGCACACTGTTCTATCCTCCTTTTTAGGTTACCCATATGCAGTCCCTCACAGGACTTCAGCGTGTGTATAACCAATTGCACAAAACAGAAAGTAATACCGTAGATTATACACACCATACGAAGTGACCACTAGTGGAGTGTTTCAGAAATGACTAACCGAAGAAACCCAGTAAAACCAGGGCGCCCAAGCGTGAAATACGCTGTGCTATTTCGGACTAGTCGCACTAGTGATTACTACCCGAGTGCAGACATTCCTTCCTGGACAGATGGGCCATTGCAAATCAAGCTCGCCGCCGGACAGGCATTCGGCAGGTCGGCTCCGTTGCAGGGGTTTTCTCCCCTCTTCATGGTGGATGTTTTCACTGAAGAAGAAACTACGCTGGACCTGAGCGGGCAGCTCAAAGGCGAAGTCGCATTTGTTATCGTAAAAGGGTCGATCACCAGTCAGGGGCAAAAGGTGAAAGCCGGACAGATGCTGATCAGCAAAACGGACGAAGAATGTGAGATCTGCCTTGACGCCAACTCGCAAATCCTGCTCTTCGGAGGCGAGCCGCTACCTGAGGAGCGGTTCCTGATGTGGAACTTTGTTTCGCACAGTAAGGAGCGCCTGAAGCAGGCCAAAGCGGAATGGGTAGATAAGCAGTTTCCCAAGGTGCCGGGGGACAATACCTACATTCCCTTTCCTGATTTTATACGATGAAATGCGCATTATTTGGATATGGTGCAGCATGTGCCGCCAGGGGCAATAGGTAGGTAACCTAAAGCCGCAGCCTTTACCCCGCGCCGTTAGGTGATCTTGTCAAAATTAGGCGAACCCTGTTTGACCAGGAATGAGCAACAAACATAACCAATACACGCCAAAGCACAAGGCAATATTTTTAGCCACCTGCGATCAAAAACAAGCCGTCGATGTTAACAACACATGGGTAATTTCTTTCTCTTTCTAATCCTCATATTGATCATCGGTGTACTGCCGTTGTCGGTTTACCTGTTGCGCAGCTTGCGCGAAAGCACCAATGGCAGCGGCCCCCTCGATGAAGACCTGACCCGCACCGGCGAAGGCGCGGAAGCTATCGAATGGTGGGAAGCCCGCCGCAGCACCTTCAACCGAAGCCTGCTCGCCTCGGGCGCGGTGGTCCTGCTTGTCTACTATGCGCTCATGCGGTGGCGGGTAGCCGCCTTTACCGGAGAGGCTTTTCAGGTGCAGCCGCGGCAGGTCCTCTTTCTCATCGTGATTTACCTGATTTATATGGGCATTGCCAACTTGCTGTACAACATCGGCGTATTTGTGGAGCAGGCGCAACAACCCGCCGCACCTTCCGCCTACCGGCACCGTACCTTTCAACTGATTTACTGGGTGGCCATTGCAGCGCCTTTTGTGGTGGTTTTTTGGAAGGCGCTGAGCCCGGTAGCCCGGTAAGTTTTCTTCTTCGGTTGTCTTTTAGTGCTTTACCGGGCATGCAACAAGGGATTAAGTAGCTCGCTTTCCTTTGCATCTCCAACCCCGTTAGGGGTTAAATAGGGGTAACCACCCCCTTACAAAATGCCTTCCCGTGCCTTTAGGTACGGAATGTGCCATGTTACTTGCATAAAATTGCCCAACCTTACCCTATCTTTAGCCATTCAAACCAAATACGCACAAACCCATGGCAAAAATACTCGTCACCGGCGCCAACGGGCAAGTAGGGCGGGAACTGCAAGTGCTGGCTGCCCAACTACCCAAGCAAGCCTTCGTCTTTACCAACCGGAATCTGCTGGACATTACCGATCCGGAAGCCGTAGAAAAGTTCTTCAATGAGCAGGAGCCCGCTTACTGTATCAACTGTGCCGGCTACACAGCGGTAGACAAAGCAGAGTCGGAACAGGATTTGGCAAAAGCCGTTAACGTCTCCGCAGTGCAGCACCTGGCTGAGCAATGCCACAAGCACGGGGCGCCCCTCATCCACTTTTCCACCGACTACGTCTACCACAACAGCCTCAACCGCCCCCTGCAGGAAGACGACCCCACCGAGCCCAAAGGCGTCTACGCCCAAACCAAGCTGGACGGGGAAAAAGCAGCCCTGGAAGCCCACGATCACAGCATGATTGTGCGCACTTCCTGGGTGTACTCCACCTTCGGGCACAATTTTGTCAAGACCATGCTCCGCCTGGGCGGAGAGCGCGATAAGCTGACGGTCGTCTTTGACCAAATTGGCAGCCCCACCTACGCCCGCAGCCTGGCGGATGCTATGCTTAAAGTCATTCAGCTGCACCAAATGGGCACCGTCAGCCAGGAAAAATGGCACGGCATTTACCACTACAGCAACGAAGGCGTCTGTAGCTGGTACGATTTTGCGAAAGCAGCCATAGATGCCAGCGGGCTGGATTGCCAAATTCTGCCCATAGAAATGAAGGATTTCCCCACCCCTGCGCAACGCCCCAACTTTAGTTTGCTGAACAAAGCAAAGTTCAAAATAGCCTTTGGGCTAGACATTCCACATTGGCAGGACGACTTGCGAGCCATGCTGGAGCAGGCCTAAAAAAAGGCAGGCAGATGCCTCAAGTCCAGATTATTTGATTTAATTTTAATTTCCTTTTTCTCACCACCCCCAGCCAAAGTATTACGACACGCAAGAACCGATAATGCGATGAGTTATATCATAAGTGGCATTCAGCAGATAGGCGTAGGCGTCAAAGATGCCGATGAAGCCTGGAAGTGGTACCGCCGGTACTTTGGCACGGATGTCCCGGTATTTACTGAAAGAGCAGAAGCCGGCCTGATGCTCCCCTATACCGGCGGGCAGCCGCGCAGCCGCTACGCTATCCTGGCCCTGAATATGCAAGGCGGCGGCGGGTTCGAGATATGGCAGTATACCTGCCGGGAGCCGCAACCTTCTACTTTTGATGTCAAACTAGGCGACCTGGGCATTTTCGCAGCCAAGATTAAAGCGCCGGATGTCCAAAAAGTCTACGAATTCTACCAGTCTCGGGGCATTCAGTGCCTCTCCGGCGTACACCGGGTGGGCCAGGGTGCCCTCAACTTTTTCGTACAGGACCCCTACGGCAATATTTTCCAGGTGGTGGAAGCCGGTGATTGGTTTCAGGACCGCAAGCAACTGACCGGCGGGATTTACGGAGCCGTAATCGGTGTGTCCGATATTGAGGCCTCACTGCAGCTATACCGGGATGTGCTGGGCTACGACGAGGTCGTCAGCGACGAAACCGGCGTATTCTCCAGCCTGGGCCAGGTACCAGGCTGCCAGCAAAAGATGCGCCGGGTGCTCCTGCGCCACAAGGCCGAACGGGCGGGTGCCTTTGCCCCGCTATTGGGCCGCAGTGAAATCGAACTCGTAGAGCTAAAAGACGGCCGGGCACCCCGCAAGATATACGGCGAACGGCTTTGGGGCGACCTTGGCTTCATCCACCTGTGTTTTGACGTGCGCAATATGGAGGAGCTGAAAACCCAATGCGCCGAGCACGGCTTCCCCTTCACCGTAGACAGCAGCAACAGTTTCGACATGGGAGAAGCCGCCGGGCGCTTCAGTTACGTGGAAGACCCCGATGGCACCCTCATTGAGTTTGTGGAGACACACAAGGTACCCGTCATGAAAAAGCTGGGCTGGTACCTCAACCTCAAGAAACGCAAACCCGCCAAACCCCTTCCGCGGTGGATGATCAAAGCAATGGGGCTCGCCAGGGTAAATGAGTAACGGGCTGGCAAACCGTATAAAAGGCTGACCGGGAAAAGATGCAAAGAATCCCATCATTATACTTCGCGCCCAGCGAATTGGGCGGGCGGGGCGTCTTCACTGCCGCCGAGGTGCCGAAAGGTTCGCTTTTGGAAATCTGCCCGGTCATCGTCATGCCCAAGGCCCATCTGCAGCACCTCGACCAAACCGGCCTCTATGATTACTACTTTCTATGGGGGGATAATGGGGACACCTGCGCAGTAGCCTTAGGGTATGGCTCCTTATACAACCACAGCTATCAGCCTAATGCCGTTTATCTGCCCGACTTCGAAGGCGCCGCACTGCACTTTTTTGCCCTGCGCACCCTGCATGCCGGCGAAGAAATCACGGTCAACTACAATGGGCACCCCGGTGATGAAAGCGAGGTCTGGTTTATGGCCAGGCGGCTTTAGGCATATTCGCAAAAAATATACTACCTTGTAAATGTTCCAAAACCTAAACCCCATGTCAAAAAACAACGAAAAACTAATTGGGCTTCTGCAAATGGCCTATCAGTCCTGTACCACCCACTTCAAAGTGCTCCGAGACGATGACAGCACCCCGGAGGATGAGCTAACCGATCTGGAAGCAGAAGTCAAAGAACTCTACGACCAGTTTCATGCCCCCGAGCTTTGGGTAACCACCGTGCCCTATAACCACAGCCAACTCGTAGCTGCCATTCTCGACCTCAAAATCGCGCCGCCGGGCAACCGGGAGGAAGTCTTCAAATACGCCCGCAAGCTAATCCAGCACCTGCGGAAGACGGTCCTGAACAATGCACAGGAATGGGTAGACAATGCCGATATTTCAGAGTGGAACCTTAAAATGCTCAACTGGCTGGGCAAACTCAACCAAGCCCTCTTTTACGCCCGCAAGCGCCTGGCCGATCAGGGGGTTGACCTGGATGCCGACCCTGATTTTCCAGACATGCAGCAACAATTCGAGCAGGATTACAGCCTCCTCCGCGAGCAGCTTAAAGACAATGCCGTTACCGCCGACCAGAACGATATAGGCATGGTCCAGCTCTTTGCAGAATTCATGCAGGAAGTGAAGGACCTCGACCATTTCAAAGGGGGCTACCGACGCATGAATACCTTTATCGCTTCCCAACTCTCCACCCCTGCCTAACAATACCGCTAAAGTCCAAAACCATCATGAGAACTTCGATTGCTATCCTACTGGCTTTACTGTCGGCCCCGCTATTTGGCCAAAGCCTGATCAAAGATGCCCATCAGCTGGCGGATGCCCGGCGGGCCTTGGTTAGCCGAACCGCAGATACCACGCTGGGAAAAACGGAAGCCTACGCCAACATGCTCGCCATACTGCAGCATTACGACAACATCTACGCCGATAGTGCCCTGCATGGCCATCAGTTACTAAGGCTGCCCGCCCGTTACGCCGACAATCCCCTCCTTGCTGATTGGTTGCCCCTGAGCGGGATGTCGAAGGACTCTACCCAGCCATTGCAGCAAGCATTCACTCAAACTTACCGGAAGCGCGCTCATCAGCTGAGGGTGGCCCCGAGAGAAAATATGACCAAGCTGCTGCTGGGCAAGCACGGAACCTCCCCGGCGGATTACCTTTCCGTTTCCCGCACCCTACAGGCGTATAGCGTCCCTCCGGTTGAGAGCCAGCTGCTGATTGAGGCCGCTGCCGCCGAAAGCAATAGCAACATCCAAACCGGTGGGCTGAATGCGCCGGCGGTTATCGAAGGCTTGTTCCGCTTCGTGGTAGAGCGGGCCCAACAGGAAATTGCGGTGAGTTTCCTGGACCGGTTTCTGGAGGAGGAAATTCCGCCGGTAGAATTGTTATTCCCCACCGTATTTAAAGAAGTCGGCATCACGGGGCTCAGCTATTCCCATAGCTATCTGGAACGGGTACGCACAGCTTTCTACGAAGACCTGCAGCTGCTGAGTGTCCGCCTGCCCAGCGTGTTGTTGAAGGAGGAGCGCTTCCGGTCGCTGCAGACGGAGCCGTTTATCTACAACCTGCTTTCTATTTACTCCATTATCGGCTTATCACAGAAGGACCTCCCCGTGAGTGAAGCCATGGCCGTTACGCACCATAACTTATTCGAGAACTACCGGCAAAATCAGAAGAAGCGCAACTTTGTTATCGCAGACTCGGCAGGGCAACAGCCGGAGGAATTGGAACAACTCAGCGTGAAAGCAGACAGCGCGCTGCGGCAGCTCCGCCGCATATACGTTATGCTGAACGACGAGCAAAATAAGCTGGATGCACTGCGGCGCAGCCTAGGTGCAAGATCCAACAATTCCATACCTGAACCAGCCATCCTAAATGAACGGCCCGATGCCCGCTTCGACCTCGAGGTCTTAATGGGCGACGCCAACAACTCAACCGTCAGTTACCGGCTCAATTTCCTGCCCTACCTGCTGCGGGGCGAGCTGGACCGCGAATTTTTGCTCGGCATCCGGGAGGTGGAAACCTACGACTATTACTTTGGGAAAGACCGTAGCCCGCGCGAGCTGAGGGCGGCTGGTCTGGAACTGACCCGAAACCTCTTTGGCAATTGGTACAATGACCAAACGATTGCCAGCTTGATCGAGGACTGGATCGCCAGTCTGACCAGGCACCGGCAGGAGCTCCTGGCCTGGGGGGCTCAGATTGACCCCAGCCTTCGGGATACCTTTGCACTGAATAACCTGAAAACGAAGCAAAGGCGGCTGGCGGGCATCATTCAGCTGGTCAGCAACAGCACCTGGAAGGATTCCCTGGCCCAACGGCCTGATTTGCAGCTGCAACTGGATGTACTAACCGAAATGGCAAAAGAAGAGAGCCTGGCAGATAGCAGCCGGATTGATATGATTTCCTTTTTGCGAGGGGTCCCCTTCGGTTCCCTGATTGCCCAAAGGCGAGCCTATTTACAGGAGCTGGAGGAGCGCTTTCTGCGCATTTACGCCAAGCTTACCGGCCAGGAGGCCGCTGCCCTTGACACCTCCAACCCGCTTTACACACCCCTGGACTTGTATTTCCAAAGCCAGGCTACGGTAGACCCCACAGAGGAGATGCGGTTACAGCTAGCAGAGCTGAAGCGCCGGCTTAGCGGCCTCAAAGCGGAGCTGGCCAATGTGGATGCACAATTGGCTCCGGTGGAGAGCAGCTTAATCAGCAATGCCTCCCCGATGCTATTTGTCACCGAGTCCCTTTCCCAACTAATGTACTGCTTGCATTCGGGGCGGGCCGACAGGCCCTGGATCACACGCGATCAGCTCCGGGAGGTCTTATCCGACAACGACCTTCGAGTAGCCTTCTTGGGACTGCTCTACCAGCGCCTGCGCCAGGTGAAGCAGTTCAACCGCATCTCCCCCGATGGCATGGCGCAACTCGTGCAGCTTACTGTGGAGGACCTGCAGGGTGTCCTGCCTCCAGAACCGGCGAACCCCAGGTTTATACGGTTTGG
Organism: uncultured Phaeodactylibacter sp.; assembly: GCA_964575505.1. GTDB lineage: Bacteria > Bacteroidota > Bacteroidia > Chitinophagales > Saprospiraceae > Phaeodactylibacter. Next base: position 1,319 of record CAZNSK010000188.1, on the reverse strand, counting down.
AATGCCCACTCCAGCTAAAGTCAATACGGACAGCCTCAAGAAAGTGGCCTTACGGAACAGAGTCTCTTTTCTGGTTAACACGCTGCGCCGCATGATCGAGACGCCGCTGGTCAGCAGCGAAAACGATTTTGATGAACTGCAGCCCCTAAAGCAGCAACACGAAGCGCTTGCGCTGGTCCCGACTATTGGGGAGGAAGTCGCCGACTTCATCCTGCACCTCAACGAAAAGCATCATCAGGCGGCCATGGGTAGCCTGATCCGTATTTTCTCCGAAATACGCCCACTGATACCGGGTCCTGCGCAGGATTCTACCAATAGTCTACTGAGCTTCCTGACCGACTACGGCTACTTCGTGGGTGGGCTGGTGGATGCCCAAAGCGGTGCCGAAGTCCAAAGCCTGCTCAATGGCATTGCCGACCCACCCGGCAGCTCCCGCATCAAGCGGCGGCGGCCCTTCGCCATTACGCTTAATAGTTACGTTGGTGCCTCAGTGGGGCACGAATGGTGGCGGCCAGCAGAATCGGAAACCGCCGAGACCTTTTGGAATGTCGCTCCCGCTATGCCGGTGGGCATCGCTTTCAGCTTCCTGGGCCGAAAGCATGCCAAAGTTGCCGACCCCAAAGCCGGAAAGCTACCTAATAAACCGCGCCGGGGCGGTTCTTATACCTTCTTTGCCAGCTTGATCGACCTGGGCAGCCTCTTTAGCTACCAATTCGACAGCGGCAGCGACGGCAATACCGAATTGACCTTCAAGAATATGTTTAAACCTGGCATCCAATTCCAATATAATTTCCCGAAATCGCCCTTCTACACAGGTGTCGGGGCACAGTACGGCCCTCACTTCCGGGACATCAACGGGGACAGTGACCCTGTGCAGTCCACCCGAATATTTTTCAATATTGGCATCGACATTCCCCTAAAGACCCTGTATTTGCGCTAGCGGCAGATTAAACCAATAGATACGATCGCCACAGGCCGGAAACAATAGGTGCTCAAACGCGGAAAATGAGTGAAATATCTGGTCTAGCCGCACCTTGGAATTTTAGGGCAAGGGGAGTTGACATTTAATAAGACAGCCTTTACCTTTGCCATCCCAATAAAAGCCGTGGCAGGACAGCCATCTGGCCTTGCCACCAGTTTTCGGGGTGTAGCGCAGCCCGGTTAGCGCGCGTCGTTCGGGACGACGAGGCCGGAGGTTCGAATCCTCTCACCCCGACCAAACCCTCCCAAAGCCCATCCGCGATAGCGGATCGGGCTTTTTTCATGCCCCGCCGCGTCAAGCTCGCTTGTAAGCAGAGGGGCATGAAAAAAGACCGAAG
>CAZNSK010000187.1:0-10781 GCA_964575505.1 uncultured Phaeodactylibacter sp. | reverse complement strand
TTACCTTAATAACTATTTTAACATGAACCTTTACGCTCCCCCCCCCCCGCAGGATTTTCTAACAATGCTTTTATTTATGTTTAGCTATTGGAATGCCGCCGGTAAAATAGGTTTTGACGAAGCAGAAGCCTACATACAGGCACTGCCCACAGAGACGGATGGCCAGTCTACTGTCGCTGACCTATTAGCGCTGGAAGTAGCCTACCGTTCTAACCCTGCAGATTACACGCTTTCAGACGGGGACGAGGCCTACCTTCAGCTCCTGGCAGAAGATACGCTCTCGGCCACCTATACGTATAGCCGCGCTTTGTTAGGTACTATTACCGGAGCGCAATTTCACCTGCCTATCGCGCCTGACGTCCAAGTAGATGGGCTGATACAGCAAAATCAAGGGGCAGCAGTTTCCCAGCAGCAAAAAACCCGGGCAGCGGAGATGGCATTATCGCCCAACCCTGCACACGGGCAGGTGACTGTGTCTCTCCCCGTTGAGGTAACACCTGAATGGCAGATAGAGCTATGGAATGCAAGCGGCGTGATGGCCCGGTCTATGGAAGCTGGCTCTAATCAAGTGGACATCAACCTTGAAGGCCTCCCCGCCGGGTTTTATGTCGTGAAGGCCACCAACAAAGCTGAACCACTCGAATTACAGCAGCGCTTAATTGTACGATAGATTTACTTGTTAACCTACGCTCCGCATTGGATCCGACAGGCCCGATGCGGAGCGCTATCATAAAGCTAAAGCATGAAAAACTTTATAATACTAGCCCTTTGGCTATTGCCAAACCTGCTATTGTTTGCTCAGCCAACTTTCCACCGTACCTACGACCTCACTAACGGAGCCTCTGAGAATGCTTACAATATGACCGTCGTAGAAGATGGGATATACGTGAATTGTGGGACCTGGTGCGATGAAGACTTTACTTTCTGCCCTATACTGTTCAAAATCAATAACAACGGGGACAGCCTGTGGCATAGGCAGTATGATCATGATCTTGCGGATTATTCTATTTGGGATTATGTCATTGATCCTAATGAAGAGTATTTATATGCCTGTGGAAGGATTACGGATGAAGACCAATTGCCATTTGTTTTGAAAATGAACCAATGGGGGGATACCTTATGGCTGAAGACTTACTATGATCCATATTGGGATGTTGCCTTTGATATAGAGCAGGATCACGACGGCAACCTTGTAACCTGTGTCCAGGGTGGTAGTTTCAGCGAATTCTCTGACTGTACGGTCATTAAGACTGATGGAGAAGGTGAAATGCTTTGGAGCACAACCATCGAAGATAGCATAGACTATACTACTGTCGGCCAGCTCGCCATATTAAATGACGGCTCTATCCTGCTTGCTTTTTACTCCGGCCTGTGGACAGGATATGGCAGAGCTTATTATGTGGCCAAGTTATCAAGCGAAGGCGAGGTAGAATGGGTGCGCAATTACGATATAGCAGAAAAATCAAATGATTACCCTGCCCTTATTGCGCCCTACCCGGATGGCGGTTTTGTCACGGGCTGGGCTTTTGATACCATCAAGCAGTATATGGTTCACACGGACGAGGGGCCATTGTTACGGCGATTGGATAGTGATGGGGAAATCCTCTGGGAATACCGGTATGTGTACCGGAGAGGGCCGCAGCTAACCAACATGGCAATAACTGAGAATGGCGACATTATTATGTGTGGAAGATCCAGTCAAGTATTGATACAAGGCGACGCAGACAGAGCCTGGATGGCCAGAGTCTCCGGAGACGGGGAGCTGATTTGGAAACGGTACTATCAGGGGCTGCACCTGCCTTCAGATACCTGGCCGTTCAATGCAGTGGCAGAGGCTTCGGATGGGGGTATTATCGCCTGTGGTTACATGCAGGATTTTGGCATCACCCCCATCCCCGACCCCGACGTATGGCTGGTCAAGACCGATGCTGATGGCTGCATCACCCCCGGCTGCCAGGACAGCATCCTTTACGTCAGTGTAGAAGAAGTGCCGGGCACCGGCGAAATGGAGCTCAAAGAGGTCTTCTTCAAGACCTACCCGAACCCCGCCCGGGGGCCCATACAAGTGGAGTTCCTCAATGCCATCCGCTACGAGGCCCCTGAGCTGCGCCTGCTCAACCTTCAGGGCCAGCAGGTGGCACATCAGCGCCTGCAGCGCGGCGCGCAATCAGCAGAGCTGTCTACCAGCGGTTTACCAAGCGGGCTGTATATTTTGCAGTACACTTCTGCCGGGCGGGTGCTGCAGCAGGAGCGGGTGGTGAAGGTGGAGTAGGTGGTTTTTTCTTACCCCTACCTTAAAGACAGCAGTGTGGTGCCGAATCGTTTCGGCACCACATTTTACCTTTAGCCCATTCCCTACTCCACCCAAACCGTTACACCACCCGGCTCCAACTGCCGCCTGCCCAACAGCACCTTCGCACCCTCCGGCACGGGCGCTTCCACGGCCTGCGAACTGTAGTTGACGGCAATGTAAACCCCATCCCGCCATTCGGTAAAAACGTAGGGGGGCAGGTTTAGGGTTTTGGCTCCGGCTTTGCCATAGACCTTACGCAGCACCTCGTATTCCAGCTCCCAGTTGTCCGACCAAACGCCGGTGTAAGTCACGCTGCCAGCACCCAGATTGCGGGAAACAACCGCCGGTGCGCCTTTGTAGTACTCGCTGTCGTGACGCGCCAGTACCGTTGTGCCTTCCATCGGGGTTAACACATCGCCCCAAATGTGCCAGGGATAGGTCTTGCCCCCCATACTCACCTGTCCGGGGTATTTGGCGGGGAGGTGGTCGTAGTATTCCACCCGGGCACCGATCAAATCCCAGATAGGCTCCTGTAGCAGGGCTTCCCAAATATGGCTGTTGTGGTCTTTCGTGCCAGTGCGCACGCTCAGGATCAGGTGGCCGCCTGCCCTTGCATAGTCTTCCCAGATTTTCACCTGCGCTGGCTCAATCATATGCGCTGCGGGGACCACCCAAAAGGGATATTCCTCAGGGTCAACCGCTTTACCGGGGCTGACGAAGGCAACCGGAGCGCCCAGCCGCTTCAGGTTTTGGTAGTAGGTATAGTGGTGCGCCCAGCTGTCCCAATCGCTGTGGTGGGGCTGATTGCCCAGGCTCCAGAGGTTGTCTTGTTCCCAGTAAAAGGCGGTTTTGCGCTGCCGTAGTGCTTTGGGCATTTCAGCACCTGCTTTCAGGGCACCACTTTCTGCCAACTGATCCAGCTCTTGCATAAACTGCACGTACTCCTGCCCGCCGCGGGCTACCGTCACGCCATCGGTTTCCATAATGCCTTTGTGGGTTTGCTCTCCGCCAAAGAGGGGCTGCCGGAACCGGTAGGTGCATACAAATTCATCGCCCAGCCCAAAGGCGTGCCAGCCCCACATGTGCACCGCACCGGGCAGCGGCTGCGGATTGATCACGCCCCAGTTAATTTGGCCGGGTTGCAACTCCATGATGCCGGTGTAGCCGTTGACCGACTCCGCAAATTCCTGTGAAAAGGCCAGCTCCAGGCCACTGCCCAAACGATGAGCCAGGGGGCCGCCTTCGTCACTCAGAAAACCGCTTGTCAGGTACATGGTGTGGGCAGCAAAGTCAAAGTCATCCCGGTTCAGGAAGGGGTCTACGGAAGGCAGGAATTTGAAGTAGGCATAGTTGGTCGTCACCCACTGCCGCTTATCCACCAGGCTTTTGAGCAGATTGGCCTGAAACCGCAGGGCTTCCGCCAGTTCTTCGGCATTGAAGCGCTGAAAGTCAAGCAGCGCATGAGGGTTAGCGCCCTGTGGTGCCCGGTTTTTATTAGGAATTTGTACCTGCCCAAAGTGATTGTAGGATTGGCTCCAAAAGACAGCGCCCCAGGCGGCGTTTAGGCTGTCAACGCTGCCGTACTTTTCCCGCAGCCAGTCCTGAAAAGCCCGCTCGTGCCCTTCGGAATAATCGTACAATACACCATAGTGCGGCTCATTGTCCACCTGCCAGCCCCAAATGCGCTCATCCTGCCCGTAACGTTCTGCTAACTTCCGCACAATACGCTCGGTGTAGTAGCGGTACGTTGGGTGGTTGTAGGATACGTGCAGGCGACTCCCGTGGTGCTGCGTCAGCCCCTGATCGTTGACCGTCAGGATTTCCGGGTGCTTTTCGGTAAGCCAGGCGGGGGGCGTCGGCGTGGGGGTGCACATGATGACTTTTAGCCCGTGCTTGTCTGCAAGCCCGACCGCCTTGTCCAGCCATTCAAAATCAAACTGCCCTTCCTCCGGTTCCATCATCGCCCAGGCGAATTCCCCGAAGTGGGTAAACTGAAAGCCCAGCTCTGCCATTTTGCCCAGGTCGCGGTCCCACTGCGCTTCGGGCCAGTGCTCCGGGTAGTAGTAGGCCCCCACCGGCATGGGATGCCCAAAATCATAGGGCTGTGCCGGTAGCAGGCTGTAGCCAAAAATCAAACACCATGCAAGGCATAACTTTTTCATTGACCTTAGTCGTTTTTCTCATTCAGTAATTCGTAAACGGGCTGCCCGTCCCGGAAAAACACCCGGTAGCCCTCGGTGCCGTCTTCCACCTCCATCACGCCGTCTTTGATGCGTACAAAGGGGCTTTCGTACACAGCGCCCCCTGCCCAGTTCTCAAAGTCCAAAGGCGTGCTATCAATGCGCCCGTAGGCTTTTAGGCGGTCGGGGCGGTAGGTCATTTCCAGCTTTTCGCCCAGCGTGGATTGGTAAGTGAGGGTCTTGTTCTTTTTGAGCCCCTGAGTTTCCAAATCAGCGGTTTTCAGGCTCGCCAGCACGGCATTCAAATCCGGATGACCGGCTCCTTCCAGCACCTCCAAAGCGTACCCGGATTGCTGCCCCGTGACAACCAGGACGATATACTGCTCCAGTACGCTTCGCCAGGTTTTGTCCTCCACCTTGGCAATGGCTTCAGCAGAGGCGTCAAGCATAAAGTAATCAGTCCCTACGGGCCAGACCGCCACCCAGGTATTCGGGGCTTTCCAAATCAGCTGCCGGTCGGTTTCCTTGGCCAGCTCCACTTGTTTGGGGATGAGCAGCCAGGAGGCAGCACTGTATTTCTTTTGCTCCCAAAAGGCTTCCAATTCATCTTCAGCGGGTGGGCTTACCGGTTGTAAGGGCTCTGTGGCGTACTTCCAGCGGTTGGCCAGCTCGAACTCCCTTGCCTGTGCGCTGTCGGGCAGATGCCAGGGGTTAATGCGTTGGTCAGAAATCTGGAAGTCCGGATGCTGTTTTTCATCCAATTCGGATGGAGCGGACAGGAGCAGGAGGGTGTTTTTGCTGTGCAGGGTCTGCGTGTACGGGCTATGCCCGGAAGTCGTCAACCGCAACGGCTGACCACCGGTAAAGCCCAGCGGGCCGTCCTCCCCTTCCACCATGAGCGACCAGACCATCTGCTGATTGGGATTGTCGACGATGCTCATGTACACATTGCCCAACCCGAAGGTGTGCGACCGGTAAAAGGACTCCTGAAAGCCATTTTTACGATCCATGTGGTAGAACGGGCGCGTCATGCGGGCCTCGTAGGGCAATGCCACTTGTCCTCTTGCAATCTTTGAAATAATGGTATTGGGCCGGTAGCGCGTTGTGGCCTGATGAACCGTGGTCACCGCTTCCGACATATCACGGCTAACGTCATCGAAATAGCCCCAGAACAGCTTTTCCATTTTGTCGGGCTCGCCTTTCGGCAAATAGCCCCGCTTCATCCCACCAGCGATATGCCCGTCTACCAGCTTCAGGGCAGTGGTGGCAAAGTAGTAGTCGAGGGTAAATTTCGACAGTGCCCGGTCCTCCGGCTTTTTGGCAAAATCGTAAAGGTTCATATACCCTTCGATGGAGTAAGGGTAGTAAATCTGGGAATCGTACTCTCCGTTACCGGTTTGCAGCAGGCGTTCGGCGTAGTCGGTGAGAAAAGCCCGCACCCTCGTCTCTGAATCCGGCAGATCGTAACCGGAAATTTTGGTTCCTTCGGGCATCCATTGGCTGTACACCAGGCAGGAAGTGCGCCACATGGTTTTGTGGTTTTCCGTCCCCCCATCGATGGTATTGCCGCCGAGCAAAGTCCCCTCCTCTCCTACCAAATCATGGGGATGGCTCATGGGTGCATACTCCCGGTTACCATCGGAAGGGCGTCGTGTTTCCTGGTAGTCCGCTACAGCATCGTGGAATCGGGCTTTCCAGTCCTCCCCCATTTCATCAGCCAGGTAGGGGTAGAACCGCGCCCAGTTGTTGCAGGCAAAATGGTACTGCTGCCGGAGATTGCCGGGAATGCTTAAAAATCCCCGGACCAGGGCATCATTGGGATGGAGCAGCAGTTGCGCCGTAGCCGATTGTAATTCGTATTTCAGGGGGTCGCCCCCGAAGGCAGAAATTTCGCCCTCTTCATTGCGCGACTTGGGGCCGAAGTAGCCGGTATCGCCCTGCTGATAGGCCCTGCCCGTGTAAGGCGAGTAAATCGTTTCGCCCTTTACCGCCCAGGTTTTTACCGGCAGTCCGGTATCCGGGCATTTGGAATTGGCCAGGCTGCGTTTGGCAAAGCCCTCGGCAGCGATCCGGGGCAGCATAGGCGCCATACGCATTTGCAGCCCGGTCTCATCCGGGTAGCTGTCGACCGACCAAAGGGCGGACTGTGCGGGCAGTAGGCTGCTCACTACAAAGAGCAGGCATAAGCTGAGTAGGATTGATTTCGTCATAACTGTTTAAGGCGTCTTCTGAGCTTCTAAAAATCGTTCGATGAAATAGGCGTAGGGGTAATTGGGATTGTGACTCGCTTCGGCCAATTGATTCCGGACATCCGCCGGCAGTTTCCGGTCTTCCCAAAAAGACAGATAGGCCTTTAGCTGATTTTGGGTCATCAAATGATACTGGGGCAACAAGCGCAGTGCGGCACTTTCCCCGGCTTTTTCCAAACCGGTAATAAGCAGGGTCCTCGTGTTGACATCCAATTGTCCGAAGGAGCCGTACAGCTTTTCCTGCCAGAGTTTTTTCTTCCAGTAGGGTTCCGGCAACTGCTTGAGCATTTTTGTCCGGAACAGCGGGATACTGCCGGTAAACAACTGCAACAGACGAGTGGAATACGTGGCGTAATCCGAATCCCTTAGCTGCTTCAGAGCATAAAACTGATAATCAGCCCGGTCTGAATACAGAAAACGTTCCTGCAGTGCTTCGTCCCACAGATTCGGCAATACTACTTTGATGCTGTCATCGGCGGTACCGTGCACCAATTGCCAAATGGTGTAACAGGAGTATAGCGCCCCTTCTACCACTGCATCTTTGATGGCCTTTTTGGTTGCCCCACTGACCGCATCCACTTCTTCGCCTTTATAAGTGACCTGCTTTTCCGGTTCGGCATTCGGGTCGAAAAGGTCAGATAGTTTTTTCCTGCGGAATACCGCATTTTTATTGAGCAGCAGTTCGTGCAGCTTCAGGTAATCCGCTTCCTCAAACAGATCGTGATCGTATTTAGTGAGGGGGTCGCCCTCGTACAGCCCGTAGCCGATATATGCGCCCAGCAGGTTCCAGTAAATCGCAATGCGGACGGGCTTGCAGATGCCATCAATACAGACCGGGGTTTGCACATCTGCGTAGTACAGGCGAGGGGCGCCATCGGCATCGCGGCATAGTTGAACGGGGTGTTCCAGTTCATGCTGTGGGTCGAATACGCTGAACGCCTCTTCCGTTGACCGTATCCCCTCCAGGGCTTCCGGCATCGTAGAGTGCACTGCATCGGGCAGCGGATCAGAGGTCCATCGGCTCCCTGACCACAACAAGCAAGTTGCTAGGAGTAAAATCAGGGCCTTGTCCATTGCTGCGCTTCGATTAAGTCCATCAATTCCTGCAGATGATGGGTATAAATAGCCCTTGGCTTCACTTCATTTTTGATGCAAAGCGCCGCCGCGTGGCCTACTGCTGCGCCCATTTGCCCGGTGGTCCGCATCACACGTGGCCCCCCCAAACCGATATGGGAACAACTGAAACAGCGCCCGGCCATAAATAAGTTATCTATATTCCGGGAATACAGGCTCCGGTACGGGATGTAGTACCTGTCTGTTTGGTAATACAGGGCCTCAGACAGGAAGTCAGGCACGGCTGCATCCCGAAGATTACGCTGATAGTGAACGTCTATCGATCGTTCTTCCATCACTACAGAATCCGGAAAGGGAGTGTTGTCAGCTACATCATTAAAAGTGAAGATATGGTCACCAAGCAACCGACGCGACTCCCGCTTGCCCAGCAGATAGGACACCCAGGTCAGCTGATAGTGGCTGTTTTCCGGGAGTGCCTTAGCATTGGCAAAGGAACCGTAAATGGCTTTCAGCAAATGATCGCGGATTTCTTCCCCGTCTTCGATTTGGTGCAGGTCATTGCGGGAGAATTCCCAGTACCACTCCCCGGCTGTCGCCTCATGCGCACGGGCAACGGCTTTTGCCCAAGGCTGTTGGGGGAAGTCGGTCGCTTCCTCTCCCTGATGGGTTTGCCAGAGTATGGAAGAGCCCATGACAAAGTTGTCGGCCTCCTCCGGGCTCCACAGTTCACCCCATTCATCCCATTCTTCACCGTATTTGTGGACGCTTTCCCGGCCGTAGGAATACTCCGCCCCCGCCCAGTAGCCGATCCAGCCATCGCCCGTGGCATCGACAAATAAGGGGGCCCGGAAGCGCATACGCTCATTGGTTGCCGTATGCCGGGCGTCCACGTACTGAATGGTGCTGTCTTCGGATACGGCGTCATAGGCGCGCCAGTTGAGAAACAGATCGATATTTTTATAGGCTTTGACGTTTTTGTCCCGCTTCTCCTGATCCTTTTTGGCTTCCGCAGAGCCATTCGGGTAATGCTCGGTGTCCAGCAGGCGAAGTATGCGTTCGAATTTTCCGTAAATCCCGAGGGTGTGCACCCGGATTTCGCTGCTGGCATTCCCACCCAAAACGGGCCGGTCGTGGATCAGCGCAACTTTTAAGCCTTGCTCGGCTGCGCCAATGGCAGCCGCACAACCCGCAATGCCGCCACCGGTCACCACAAGGTCATAGGACTTCTCCCTTTCCGGAGCCAAAGGTTCCTGATGCATTTGGCGGCGCCATTCGGCTAGCTTTTTGCCGTAACCGGGCGGCGGCACCTCACCCTGACTCAGGAATAGGGCATCGCAGCGGCCATTGAAGCCGGTCAGGTCGATTAACTCCAGCGTGGCTGTCCCGGTTGACAGTTTGGCTTTGCCGGCGTACGCCCAGCCCCAGCCGGGGTTTCTCCCCAGTGTGTCAGGCAGAGCCTCGCCGTTTACTTTTAGAAGGAATTGACCGGGTGGTGCCCAATTGCCGGGCGCCCAGTTCTTGGTGCGCGCCCAAATGTGGTAGGCTCCGGACTGCTCAATTTCCACTTCGGTGCGGGCCGGGTCCACCGGCTGTCCCATGCCGTGCGCCATCAGATAGGGCGAGCCCATTTGCTGCACGAACTGCGGGTCGACCACCCAGCCACCAGGGTACAGAAAGCTTTCGGCTTCCAGCAGAATGCCGTCCTGTGCAGTGCCCCGAAAAACGCTGCTGCATAACAACAACGCAAATATCCAGTATTGGCAAACGTTTTTCATCACTCGGTTTTTAGCTCCGTAATCCTTTCAGCGTCCGCTCATCCACCTCCCGCAGCCGCCCCTGATCACTTGGACCTACGTTGAGCAGCAGGTTGGCTTTCATTTTTTGGGCCACGCTCAGGTAGTGCAGGATTTTCTCTTTTTCCAGCACCGATTTGTCCCAATCGTGCCAAAACCAGTTGCCAGAAGGGAATTTTTTATCGCCTTTAGTGGACATCGTGGTTTCGATCTGAAGCGGCAGGTAGCGGTCCTTGCCCAGCCAGTTCCAGACTTTCTGATCTTCCGCCACTTCGGTGTACTTTTCGCCACTGCGGATATCGACCGGATGCAGGGGCACACCGGGGTAAGCGGTAGTGGAGTTATTCATGACCAGACAATCCGGTTGCAGGCTTTTGATGAACTGATAGACGTGGTCCATCTGCCAGCGATAAGCACCTTCCATACGCCAGGCCTCAATGAATTTCTGATTGCGGGCGGCGTTGAAGGCTTGCTTTTCGGCCTCCCCTTCCAATTCCTTGTTTTTCTTTGACCAGCCGGTCTGCTGTTTTTTCCAAAAGCCGTCAAACCACATTTCCACGATGGGCCCGTAGCCGGTCAGTAGTTCTTCCAACTGCCGCTTCATGAAGTCGATATAGGCCCACTCGTCTGTATCGTGGCTCTTTTCGTGCCGGTCCCAAAGGGAGTAGTAAAAGCCGACCTTCAGCCCGTGTTTTTCGGCGGAATTGACGACTTCTGCCACCAAGTCCCCTTTCCAGGGCGTCGCACTGACGGAATACTTTGTTTGCTTAGTGGGCCAAAGGCAGAAACCATCGTGGTGCTTGGTGATGAGCACCACGTACTTCATGCCCGCTGCCTTAGCCGTGGCACACCATTGATCGGTATCCAGTTTAGTGGGATTGAACTTCACCGGGTCCAGAGTGCCGTCGCTCCACTCCGTGTCGTAGTAGGTATTGATGCCGAAGTGGATGAATAGGCCGAAGCCCATGTCCATCCAGGCCTGCTGTGCGGCGGTGGGTTGTACTTCCGTATCGGCGGTTGAAAGGGGCAAAGTGCTGTTCGTTTGCCCATGCACCCAGGCCGGAAATGCCATTGCCCCCAGCCCGGAGGCGGCTATTTTTTCCAGGAATGATCTTCTTTCCATTGCTTCGTTTTGAAAGGTTAGGGGTCGCGCAGTAATAAGTTACCTAGAATAGGCGAAGTTATTTTGTGC
>CAZNSK010000186.1:0-10914 GCA_964575505.1 uncultured Phaeodactylibacter sp. | reverse complement strand
AGAACAAGCAGAAGAATCGCGGTTTATTATTGAACCATTCCTTAGGGGTCGCGCAACAATAACTTACCGATTTAGACTCGTTCTTTTGCACGCTAACTGCGCCTGCCTGGCTAACGCCAACGGCAGACAGGTTAAAAAGCCTCACCGTCCGTACGGATGGTTACGTTTTTTGCCTTGTTAGCGCACAAAATAACTTCGCCTATTCTAGGTAACTTATTACTGCGCGACCCCTTAGCTCCGCGCCTGTAATTTTGTACCGGGCCCAACTTCTTCAGGGGATTTGGAATGGCGCCCACGCCTTAGCGGGGGGAAAGCGGGGTGGCTTTCCCGGTTCGGTTGTCTCGGCTGATGGGGTAATACCGGGCAGCCCACCCGATAGGAAGCGCTGTTTGGCCCGGTCGTCTGCCCAATGAATGCACATTTGACGAGCCAGGGGGAGCAAATGATCATTTGCCCGGGCCCTCCAACACTTTCCCACAGTGGGGGCAGGCTGCCGAATCGTCTTTCGCCAATTCTTCTGAAAATCCGGAAGCCAGAATACCCGTGGGCAATGCGAACAGCCCGATCCCAATCACAGCAATGACTCCGCCCAGCAGCTTGCCAAGCGTAGTGACGGGATACACATCTCCGTAGCCTACCGTGGTCAGGGTAGCAATGCCCCACCACATGGTTTCTGGAATACTGGAGAAAGACTCGGGCTGGGCTTCGTGCTCGGCGTAGTACATCAGGGTGGAGGCCAATAGCAAGAGCAGGGTGGTGAAGGTCAAAGAGATACCCAGTTCCTCGCGTTTGTCCTGGAAGACTTTGTTGATGTGCTGTAGGGCTTTGGTGTAGCGGGATATCTTAAACAGCCGCAACAGGCGGAAAAGCCGCAGCGTCCGCGCTATGCGAAAGTCAAAGCCTAGTAAAGGCAGGTAGAAAGGCAGAACGGCCAGCAGGTCAATCAGGGCAAGGGGCGTCAGGGCGTAGCGCAGGTTGCCGGTAAAAAGCTTGCGGTAAGCGGGGTGCGCGTTCGCAGACCACACCCGCAGCACGTATTCTACTGAAAAAATAATTACAGAGACCAGTTCAAAGTAATAGAAAAAAGCAGCATGCTGCCTGTGAATGGGCTCTACGGTTTCCAGGATAAGCGCCAGGGCATTGAGGCTGATCAAAGAGATGAGAAAAACATCCACCCACCAGCTGAGGTCGCCACGGCGGTCAGATACGTTCAGGATTTTGTAGGTCCGTTTTTTTAAGCCCATTGCAATTGTATTTAAGCAGCCATGAGGTTAGTAAGGGTCTACGTCTACGCTAACCCTTACACCGCTCAACCCTTTGGTCTGGCTCAATTGCCCGGTGGCTTCGCGTATGCTTGCCTTAGCGTAGGCCAGTTTGTCGGGGTGCTTCGGTATTTTTATCAGAAAATCAAGCAGGTAGTAGCCCCGCACACGGGAGACATAGGGCACCGCCGGCCCCATCACCCAATTGCCCAGCCGTTTTTTAAGTGTGGATTCGTAGAGCTTAGCCCCCTCGTTGACTTTGGCGGGTTTGGTATGCTTGAGAGTAATGCGGATCAGGCGTACATAAGGGGGGTACTGAAACTGCTGCCGCTCCATCATCTCCCGGGTAAAGAAGCCTGTGTAATCACCATCGAGCACTTCCCGCAGTACCGGGCTCGTAGTATTGAAAGCTTGTACGATGACGGTGCCGCGCCTGTGTTTGCGCCCGGACCGCCCGGCTACCTGCAACATAAGCTGAAAAGCGCGCTCCCCCGCCCGGAAATCTGGAAACTGCAGGAGCTGATCTGCGCTAAGGACGCCAACCACCGCCACCTTCTCAAAGTCGAGCCCCTTAGTGACCATTTGGGTGCCGACCAGGATGTCGGTGCGCCCTTCCTCGAAGTCGTTGATCAGCCGGGCGTGGGCGTGCTTGCCCCGGACGGTATCCAAATCCATGCGGGCGATGCGGGCGTTGGGTAGGTAGATTTTCAGTTCATCTTCGATTTTCTCCGTGCCAAAGCCCTTGATAACCAGCTTTTTGTCGCCACAGGCGGGGCAGGCAGCGGGCAGGTTAGCCTGGTAGCCGCAGTAGTGGCAGCGGAGGTTGTTCTGAAACTTGTGGTAAGTCAGGCTCACATCGCACTGAATGCACTCGGCGTGCCAGCCGCAGGTGGTGCAGCGGTAGGTGGGGGAGTAGCCGCGCCGGTTTTGGAAAAGTATGGCTTGTTGCCCCTGCTCCAGCGTGGTTTTCAGCGCATCGATAAGTACCGAGGTGAAGTGCGACTGCAACTTCCGCTCTTTCAGTTCCTGCTTGGCATCCACTATTTTGATTTCAGGCAGCTGCAACCCCCCGAACCGCTCCGGCATACGCACCAGCCGGTATTTGTCTTTTTTAGCGTTGGCGTAGGATTCAAGAGCTGGGGTGGCGGTGCCCAGCACAATGGGGCTGCCGTGCAGGTGAGCCAGATAGACGGCCGCATCCCGGGCATTGTAGCGGGGGTTAGGGTCATATTGCTTGAAGGAAGGGTCGTGCTCTTCGTCCACAATCACCAAACCTAGTTTTTTGAAGGGCAGGAAAAGGGCCGAGCGTGCGCCGAGGAGGGCGGAGCGCCCCGAAAGGATGCTGTTCCAGAGCTCTACCCGCTCGTTGTTGTTGAGCCGGCTGTGGTAAACGGCGATATCGTCCCCGAAGATGCGTTCCAGGCGGGCGACGATCTGGGTCGTTAGTGCAATTTCGGGCAGGAGGTACAAGACTTGCTCCCCCCTTGCGATGGCTTGCTGCATCAACTCGATGTAGACGCGGGTCTTGCCGCTGCCGGTGACGCCGTGCAGGAGTACGGGTTTTTGGTGCTCGAAAGCCGTTTGTATTTCCTCCATGGCCCGGGTTTGTTGCACAGATAACTCCTGGGCTTCAATGGTATCTTCTTCAAATCCGCCCAGGCGGCTGACCTCGTGCTCGTACCGCTCAAAGATGCCCTTTCGCTCAATGGCCCGCAGCACACTGCTGTCTACGCCCGCTTTATCGTAAATGTCCTGGTTGCGGACCACTTCGAGCTGACGCGACAACTGCACGTAAGCCATCAGGGCTTCCACCTGCCGGTTGGAACGGCTCAGTTTCGCGAACGCAGATTCCAGCAGCTTGGGCTGAGAAGCATAGGGCTCCTGCAGCCGGACACAGTTGATGGTTTTGGGCTTGTACTTTTGTTTGAGGTCTTCCCGCAAGTAGATGATCCGCTTGTCCAACATGCGGCGGATGAGCGGATAGACGGTTTTACGCTGCAGGATACCCCTTACATCGTCAATGGTAATTGTCTTTTGCAAGGTGAGCGCTTCTGCTACCAGGTACTCCTGGTCGTTGAGGGCGCTAAAGTCTTCTCCGAACAGCGGGCTAAGGCTGAGGGTCGTTTCGCTGCTTAGCTTGAGGTTGGCAGGCAGGGCCGCATTCATCACCTCGCCCAGGGTACACAGGTAGTATTCGGCAATCCATTGCCACAGCCGTATTTGCATAGGGTTGACAATTGGGGCCTCATCGATTACCGAAAGGATGGGTTTGGGCGTGTAAGCAGCCGGCGGCTGATTGGTAACCTCAAGGATCAGGGCACTGTACCGCTTCGAACGGCCAAACACGACTTCCACGCGTTTGCCAAAGCCCACTTCCGGCACCATAGGTTCCGGCACTTCGTAGGTGTAAGGCTTGGGCACCGCCAGCGGGAGCACAACAGAGACATAGGTTTGGGTAGCAGGTGCCGGATGTAATTGTTCTTCCACAAGGATTGCGTTTGGATGTGGGCGAATTTAAGGGCTTAATCTCCGTTTAGCAAGTGGGTCATCACCCAATAGCCAGGTTGTTTTTCGGCAAAGCGCAGGTGATAACCCGATGGTGCCCCCACAAACTTACCGTAAACAAACCCTTTGACTCCGCCTTCCAGTTCGATCTGTACCCAGGGGTGCCACTCTCCGCCTATTTCTGTTTTGCTTTCCTCGTAGGTGATGAGTTTCGCTATCGGGTAGGAAACCGTCTTGACAATCTCGCCATTCAGGCCAGGTACGCTGCGTATCCGGACACCGCTGCCGGTGATGGCGACATGAGCGGCGGGGGGCTTATGGCTGGGCCAGTTGGCGAAATAGTAAGGAGCTGTGAAGGTGCTTCCATCGGGCCCGAACGTGCCGCCTTCCCGGAGCACCCGCTCCAGGATGGCCCAAATGGGCAGGGTATCTGTATTGGAGGCATCGAGTTGGTAAAGCTCCACGAGCCCGGCTGCGCCATTGTCTTGGGCGGCATCGGTTTGGATATCTTCAGCCACTGCGTCCAGCAAGGCGAATACATCCCGGCGTTCTACCGCCTGCAGCAGTTGCTGCCGGTATACGAAGAAGCTCGTATCCAGCGGTGCCTCATCGACCGGGTAAAGTTTACCCCTTTCGACAGGCGCTTCGGCCGGCATGGGGTCGGCTTGTTCGGCCCGGTAAGCCGCATATAACCGGGCCAGGGAGTCGGGAGACAGCCGGGGGCGGGAAACAGAGTCGGCATCAGCCCCTTGATCCGTATCGGGCTTAGGCCCCCCACAGGCGCACAGCAAGAAGCCCGCGCATAAAGTAAGGGCAAGAATTCTCATAGTAGTCGGTTTTACGCGTTCGTAAAATAAATAACCTTTTCTGCTAAACTACCGTATAAAGGTTAGATTTTCCAAAAGCCGGGCTTGATATGGGCTCAGCTTTTGGGCCGGCACCGTAAATTTGCCCCAGATATTTGCAAATTAAGCGCCGGAGTTCGATATTTAGGAATCGATGCGGCTTGGCCCGCAAATCAAATTTAAGAATATGCGCAGCCTTCTGATAGTTCCTTGCCTGATCTATTTTTGTCTAACCCCTATCTGTTTAGGCGCCCAACAGTACAAGCTATTCGTATACAATGAGCTGGATGGGATGCAGAATACCCTGATCAAGGCAGTAGCGGAAGACCAGTTCGGCTTGATTTGGCTCGCTACAGATGGCGGCCTGATCCGATATGATGGCAATGCCTTTCAATCTTACCGAAGCGAAATTCCCACCCCATACATTAAAGACATCCTGCGGCTGAAGGACCGCCTTTTGGTCTCTACTGACGAGGGCTTGTACTGGCTAATACCCGCTCTGCAAACCGCCCGTATTCAGCCTGTCGCTCCGGATTCAGGGCTGCGGTTAACGAAAAAGCTGTTCCGGGATAAATCCGGCTGGGTTTGGGGCAGTGACAACCACCAGGTCTTTCGGTTAAAAGGGGAAGCGTTGAGCTTGTACCCATTCAGCGAAGCGTACCGAAGCGAAGATTTCACACGGTCCTTTTCCTTTTTTGAGGATGGGTGGGGGCATCTTTATACGGTTTCCAAAAATGGCGTACTCTTTGCCTACCAGGAGGGAGAAGATGCTTTTTCGAAGCCTTTGTACCGCTTTGCGGCGGGCGTGAACGATGTAGTCCGGTTGGAGCCGGGCTTGGTCTGGGTGGCCACTTACGGGGGTATTTATGCCTTGCACCTCAGCCAGGCGGGGGAGGTGGAACAAGTGGTACAAGCCAGCAGCCTCAGCCCGATCGCGCTCAGCATGACCGCCGGCGGGCAGGCCGTGGCAGCGGTCCGCAATCAAGGGGTCTTCCGGGTCGGCGCCGATGGGGGCGCAAAGCCGCTTCAGTCTGGTAACTGGCCTGTCACTTCCTTTTCCAGCCTCTTTGAAAGCCATAGCGGCGACCTCTGGGCGGGCACCGACGACGGCCTGCTGCTGCTGAAGCCAAAATCCTTTATTGCCGCTTTTCCTGAACAATTGAAACGGCACTATATCCAATCCATTGCCCCCTATGCCGGCAAGGTCTACATTTCGGACGGCGGCCTTGTTTTTCAGGCCCAGGCCGGAGAGGAGGCATCGCAGTTGGAGACTTTTTTCAAGCCTCCTTTTGAGGTATTTGCCCTGGAAGCAACAGCGGAGGGGCTCTGGATGGGTGGTGCAGCCGGGCAATTGATGCTAGTGGATTGGCAGCAGCGGGTCGTCCGCTCCAATGACCTCAGCGCCTACGGCAAAGAAATATTCAACCTGGAATCTGATGATGAAGGCCGGCTCTGGATTTGCCAGTCGCAGGCAGAAGGCGTACTGCGCATTGCCGGCAACGGCGAAGTGAAACAGTACGCCAGCTTGCAGGGGCTCATACAAAAGGCTGCTGAGTCTGTCCACTTTGATCAGCGTTCAGGCAATCTCTACGTAGGCGGGGCACAAGCTGACCGGCCCCTGTTCCGGTACAACGCCAGCCTCGATCGCTTTGAAGCGATATTTGCCGATTTGGCGGTCGACAAAGAACAAGATTTCCGCGTGATTGATATGGCCTCCGGGCAGGGCGGGGAGCTTATTCTGGGAGCTTCCCTGGGCTTGTTCCGCTTTGACGGTGAAACGGTGAAGCCGGTGCGGCCAGAGTGGACGAACGGGGTGAACGTCTCCGCGGTTGCTGTACAGGCCAACGGGCCTGTCTGGTTTGCTACGGCCAACGGCCTTGGCCTGCTGCAGGATTCTGTCATGCTGACTTACACGCCTATGCATGGTTTGCCTTCCAAGCTTATCAACTGGCGCTGCATTGCATTGGACGACAGCGCGCAAGTATGGACGGGGACGCCAGAGGGGCTTGCTTTTTTCAAGGGGCAGAAAATCCGCAAAACGACCGACCAGCCCCTGTTGGTTTCTATGGCGTCCTCCAAGGGCGTGGATTACCAGCCCTCGAGGCGGCGGTTTATAGCGGATATGGATGATTACCTTTCGGTGCAGTACCTTAGCGTAGGTTACCCTAGCACCCTCACCGAATACAGGATCGAAGTGAGCAGTGAGCAAGACAGTACTTATTTCATCCACACCCGCGACAACGAGCTTTCTTTTTCAAGCCTGGATAAAGGGGATATGACGGTCCGCATTCAGGGGCGGCAGTCTTCGGCTCATTATTGGAGCCCTCCGCTCGAGTTTTTTCTGGAAATCCATCCAGTCTGGTATAAGTCGTGGTACGGTATCCTGGGCATTATCCTTTTCCTGGGTTTTGTTGCCTTTTTGGTCAACTTGATCCGTCAAGACCATTTTGAACGGCAGAGCAAGCGGCTGAGCGAGTACAATCAGAAGCTGGAAGAGCAGGTACAGGCTGGCATACAGGATTACCAGTTGCTGGTCAATTACATTGGCGATAGCGTATTGAAAGTCAACGCGGAGGGGCAGGTATTGTATACCTCCCCCAGTTGGCTGGATAACTACGGCTATTCCTCTGAGGAGACGGTAGGCCATCGCTTGACATTATTCCTGCATCCGGAGGATATTGATAAGATGTTATCCGAACTTTCTGCCCTCCACGGCAAGGACCGCAGTTCCTTTGAGCTGGAGCACCGCTTTAAGCACCGCAATGGTGAATGGCGTTGGGTGGAGACCAAAGCAGAGCTGGAGCCCAATGCCGGTGAAGTCGTGCTCATCTCCCGCGACATTACGGAGCGCAAAAACTCTGCCGAGCAGCTGGAAAGTTTTGCAGCCATGCAGAAGATACTCATGGATATCTCTTCCAAGTACATTAACCTGCCACTGCATGAGCTTGAGCCCGCTATCAACGTCTCCCTGAAGCAGATGGGGGAATTTGTGGGGGCAGACCGGGTGTATATATTTGACTATCACTTCGAGCAGGAAGTCTGCACCAATACCTACGAATGGTGCCGGGAGGGGATTACGCCTGAGATTGAGAACCTGCAGGCGGTGCCTCTGGAAGTGCTGAAGGATTGGGTGAATACTCATGTCAAAGGGCTGCCGATGTATATCCCGGATGTGTTTTCCCTTCCGGAAAGCAACGGCACCCGGCAAGTCCTGGAGCCACAGGGTATCAAAAGCTTGCTGGCTGTACCCTTAATGAACGGGGATCAATGCATCGGGTTTGTGGGCTTCGACTCGGTGCGTAACTGGCACCGGTATACCCAAAGGGAAATCACCCTGCTCAAGGTCTTCGGGCAGCTTTTGGTCAATATCCGTATGCGCACGCAGAAGCAGCTTGAGCTTCAGCAGTTGCTCGAGACTGCCACCGACCAAAACGAACGCCTGAAGGAGTTTTCCTTTATGACTTCCCATAACATCCGTGCTTCGGTGGCCAATCTGCTGGCCCTTACGGAAATGATCAAAGCGGAGCCTGATAATCTGGAGTATTTCGAGATGATGGAAGCCACAACCCAGAAACTGGATACGACGATTTCCAATATCAATCACTTGCTGAACTTTGAAAAAGAGATCAACCAGCAAGACAAAAAGCCCTGTAACCTCTCCGAAACGGTTCACCGGGTCATTGACCTCAATAACCAGATCATCAAAGAGCGGCAGGTGGTCTTGCAAGTAGATGTGAGCCAAGACCTTTGGATCAGGGCGATCCCTGCCCACCTCGACAGCATCTTCCACAATCTGCTGACTAATGCCATTAAATACGGCACCACGGAGCAGTCCAAGATCATAAAAATACAAGCCCGTGCCGACCGGGAAACAGTGGTCACGGAAGTTCAGGACTATGGCCTGGGCATCGATATGGAGCGGTTCCGTGATAAGCTGTTTCAGCTAGGCTCCCGCCTCCACGTAAGCAGTGCGGAGGGGCAGGGCCTTGGCCTGTACATGACCAAGAATCAGATAGAAGGGCTCGGTGGCCAAATAACAGTCAAAAGCGAAGTAGGCAAAGGGGCACTGTTCCGGGTGGAATTGCCCCGGTTAGAGCCTGAAGCGATACTTACCGGCATGCCATTAACCAACGAGGCCAAAGGGGACCGGCCCGCCAATGGCTAACTGCGCTGGTGCCGGGTACCGCTGCCGATACCCGGCTGTATGGGGCCAATTGCTGCTGTTTGGCCTGCCTTAGGAATGAGGAATAAATAAATCGCGCTTTTGACCGAGGAGATTTTGTTCCAAGACGAGGCAGAAAACGTAGGCGTCCGTACGGACGGCGAGGCTTTCTAACGAAGTATTGGGGCAAAAGCGCCCGTCAAAAATGATGAGTTATTTATTTCTCATTCCTTAAGCGGTTTCTGAGTTTTCCCGTTGCGCTTTCAGGTACTTTTCCATGAGTTCAGGGGCTTTTTCGAAGGCACTTGCCAGCCCGCTTTTGTCCCGGGTAGGCAGGAACCGGATCTCTTCGCCCCGGCTAACGAGGAAGCCAATGGGCTCCATGCCCATGCCGCCGCCTACACCCATGCCTTCGCCGTGGCCAGACTTGGTATCCCGGCCTTCTCCGCCACCGGAGCCAAACCCCATGCCTACCCGCATAACCGGGACGCAGCTGTATTCGCCCAGCTGAAAGGGTTGCCCGATGATGGTCTCCGTTTTAGCCTCTGATTTGAGGAAGTCGGTAATTTGAGGGAGTACCTCTTCAAAATTGATTTTCATGATGCTGGTATTTTGGTTCGTAAATCTTGCCGTTTTGCGCTCAAAAATGCGCTACCTTTTGGATCAGCTCTAAAGTACTTGCCAGCTCTGGGCAGGGTTCCGGGCTAAAGACTCAGGTAATCCGGATTAGCCGCACCAGGCTCCAAAGCCGGTAGCGGATGTGGAGGTGGATTTCATTGCGCCCCATAAAGTTGAGCTGCAGATAGCGGTTCACGCCCGGGATGCCCCACACCAAAGGGGCAAGCCACGCATTGAGCAAATAATCGTTCGTATCCAGTTCGATAAAGCAGGTTTTTACACGGAAAGTACAGGCGAGCCGTAGCAGGAAAGCACCGGAAGGCCCTTTGCTCCGGCGGGGCTTGGCTGGCTTTTCAGGTTTGGTCTTTTGTTTTTTACGGCGCCGTTTTGAAGCCCGGCCTGCCATCTCGGCCAAGTCGTCCAGGGTCCATCGCCAACGTACGGGCCCCAGCCTAAGGCAAACCGATGGGGTAGGGCCCAGCGGGTCAACGCGGGCCATTCCCAACCAGCCCCACCGCAGTACATACTGATTCCGGTACGAGTTCAGGATGAAGTCGAAGGGCGTTATTAGCAAGACCGCTAGTAGCGCCAGCAGGATAAGCAAGATGACTGCGATAGCCATAGCGTCGGATGATTGGATTTTCCCTAAGCTCTGTCTAAATCAGGAAAGGGGCAAGCGCATAAATCACTGAGCAACACTGACAATAGTCACTTTTCCGGCGAGCGGTGGATACGCAACAGAAAATAGCCGGTCACCGCCCCCACACTCAGCCCCGCCAAAATGCCACCCGCGGCACCACTGAGTATAACCTTGGGCCAGGCGGTAGCCGAATCGGGCAGGCTTGCCCCCAGGAAAATGAACACCATCCCGACGGACCAGCCGAGTGCATTGGCGGGTATCCACTCCAGTGCAGATTGGCGCTGCCCCTTTAGCGGCAGCCACTGGAAGTAACCAAAGAGTGCGCCCAGCAGCAGCCCCATCAGTGCTGCCATACTGTAGTAGGCAAGAGGGTCCGGTGGTGACATTGGATCAGCAGCGCCGGCGCCGGTCAGGAACAGAGAAGGTAGCATGCCCAGCATCCACGCCACAACAGCTGCGCCTACGGTATAGGCCAGCCACTGTTTCCAGGAAATGCCGGGAAAGAGCCGGCCAATGAGTCGGTACTGAAAGTAAGCCAGAATACTGCCCTCTACGGCCCCAGCCACCATCATGAAGAAGAGGTTTAAGAGTTTGTCAGCATTATTAGCGGGTTCCCCTAGCAGCAACCGGTGCCCGATTGCCAGGGCAGCGGCGGCCGCAATACCCAGGAATTCTCCGCTTCCGCAGGCGATGGCCCATCTTTTCCATACCGTTTGGGGCAAAACAGGTTGGCCGTTGCTAATGGGGTTGGTCATATTTCATCGAGGTTGAGTACTTAGGGGTCGCGCAGTAATAAGTTACCTAGAATAGGCGAAGTTATTTTGTGCACTAACAAGGCAAAAAACGTAACCATCCGTACGGACGGTGAGGCTTTTTAACCTG
>CAZNSK010000185.1:0-11235 GCA_964575505.1 uncultured Phaeodactylibacter sp. | reverse complement strand
TACAGGGCAACGAAGCCTCCTTTTGGGCAGCCGCCATCGTAAACTCACGCTAGGGTTACCCTTCTTGAGGGACATAAGTCTCGCTGCCCATGCCCCATAGCTTGATAAACACCCGGTTGACGTTTAGCCACTGCTGCCGCTCTTGCTCCAGGCGCTCCTGCCCAGCTTCGGTAACGCGGTAATACTTGCGGCGGCGGCCGCTTTCCGTCTTCACCCAGTGCGACCGGATCAGCCCTTCTTTTTCCATGCGGGCCAGTACGGGGTAGAGCATGGCGTCGGTCCATTGGAGTCCCCCTTCCGAGAGGCGCTCTACTTCCTTAATAATTTTGTAACCGTAATTCTCGCCGTAGGAGAGTATAGACAGCACCAACGGCTTGGTGGATGCGGCGACTAATGCTTTGGTTGCCATATAAGTTGATTATTGTTGTTGTTTCAAATAAGCCTCTTCCGACAGCAGCGTCTTGCCGTCGAACAGCTCAATATTGCGTTCAGCGTAGCTGGCGTCTTCTTCGGAGTGGGTCACCATAACGATGGTAGCGCCCTGCTCGTGGAAGTGCTTCAGCTTCTCCATGACCGCCTGGCTGTTTTCGGAATCCAAATTGCCGGTAGGCTCATCGGCCAGGATCAAAGCCGGCTCCGCCACAATGGCCCGGGCAATGGCGATGCGCTGCTGCTGACCGCCCGATAGTTGCTGCGGGTAGTGGTTGCGGCGGTGCATCATCTCCAGGCTGGCGAGCGCCTGCTCTACCCGTTTGCGGCGCTCTTTGGCCGGCACTTTGAGGTAAATGAGCGGCAGTTCCACGTTCTCAAAAGCCGTCAGCTCGTCGATAAGGTTGAAGCTTTGGAAAACGAAGCCCATATTGCCTTTGCGCAATCTAGCCTTATCCCGGCGGCTCATCCCGCTGATTTCATGCCCGTTAAACCAGTACTGCCCTTTGGACAAATCGTCCACCATGCCAATCAAATTCAGCAGGGTGGATTTACCGCTGCCGGAGGGGCCCATGATGGCCACGAACTCACCCGCTTCGATCTGCAGGTCTACGCCGTTTATTGCGGCGGTTTGGACTTCCTCCGTGTAGTGGTATTTGTAAACGCCCTTCATGCGGACCACCGCCGGGCGTTGTGTCTCTTCTGCCATTAGTTGGTGATTTTTACAGTTGTGTAATTCTTGAAATTTTCGTAGTCCGAGGTGATTACCTGCTCGCCGGCCGCCAAGCCCTCCAATACTTCAAAGTAATTGGGGTTGCGCCGGCCAAGCTTGATCGGCCTTTTCTCCGCTTTGTCGCCCAGCAGCACGTACACCCAGCTGCCACCGGTGGTGCTGTAAAAGCTGCCGTTGGGCAGCAGGGTGCGTCGTGCCGGTGAACCAAAAAGTAGCTTAGCCCTCACCGATTGGCCGCGGACAAAAGGAGCGGTTTGCGCCTCGAGACTAATCTCGACGCGAAACCGGCCTTCTTCAACAGTCGGGTATATCTTGTCGACCTCCAGCATCAGCGTATCACCGTCTACAGTGGTGATACCTTGCTGTCCGGTCGTGACTTTATTAAGGTAGTACTCGTCTATTTCGGCGACGATTTTGGGATGTTCGAGGCTGTAGATTTGCCCCAGCCGCTCGCCGCTCTCTACGGATTGGCCGGTCTGTACTGTAAAGTCGCCGAGCTGCCCGTCGGCGGCGGCCGTGACATAGAGCCGGTCGAGGATAGCGCGGATAGCTTTCAGGTTTTCCATGATCCGCTGCTCGGAAGCCGACATTTGCTGTAGTTGCGTTTGCCGGGCGATGGAGTCGCTCTGGTAGGCGCGTTGCAGCAATTGTTGCCGCCTTTGCAGGTATTGGTAGCGGTTGGCCACCGGTTCGTAGTCTTGCTGTGCGATCACGCTGTCGGCCCGCAACTGCCGGCTGCGCTCGTAGCGGGTACGCTGCAGGGCGAGCTGGTATTCGACTTCCGTCAATTGCTCTTGCTGCCGCAGGTTGTTTTGGTTGAGCAGCAGGGCGGTTTGCTGTTGGTTGTTGAGTTGCTCGATAAGCTGGGATTCGCGTTGCAGCACGTCGAGTTGCAAGTCGGCATTGGCCAGTTGCAGTAGGGTGTCGCCGATGTCGACAGCTTGCCCGGGCTCGGCGAAGACGGTTTCTACATTGCCCGCTACCTTGCTGTCTACATAATAAATATCCCGGGGCTCAATTTGGCCCGTAATGTTGATATACTCGTAAAAGGGGGCTTCCTTGACTTGTTCAACCGTTAGCGTAGTCCGTTCTACCCGTACGGTGGAGCGGTAACTGCTGTTGATCGCGGCGTAAGCGATTCCGCCTACCGCCAGTGCTGCGATAATCAGGCTGATGTATAGCCGTTTGTTCGTCTTTTTCGTTCGTTTCTTGTCCATAAACTTTATACCTAATGTTGATAGGTATATTTACCTAACGGTGTTAGGGTGTAAATAGTTGCCAGGCTTTTGGTTTTTTTTTATCTTCTGTGAGAATTTCCGCGGGAAATGCCTTCGCGGAAAGAAATACGACCAGAGGAAGTAGAACTATCCGTGAAAGCATTTGCATCATCCCAACATTCACTGTCGGGACTATTTGGTCGCTTCTGGCTAAGTTGCCTTTTGGCAGTTATACCGTTTACTGAAATACTCTACCAATGCCCGCAGGAGCCTTGTGCTGCACGATAGCCGATGAGGCCAGTTTGTCCGGAAAAAAAATGGTTTTCTCATTGCTCTAACGAAGGCCCCAGCAGGTCTTCAACGGCTACTTGTAAGCCAAAACCCGGTAGTTCCAGTTCCTCCCCGGGCAGGAAGGTTTGGCGGGTGCGGTATTGCCCGCCTTTGGGCTGGGTATACACCTCAATTTGGCGGTCTTGCAGATTGATGATCCAGTAAGTCGGGATCAGGTGAGTGGCGTAGAGGGGGGCTTTGACGGTGCGGTCGCGTTCGAGGGAAGTATCGGCTACTTCAATGGAAATAAGTATATCATCAGGGCCAGGGTGGGACTTTGTATAAAAGTCAGATCGGTATTTGGCTATAGCTAAATCAGGTTCTGGTTCAGAATGATAAGGTAAAGTAATGGGCCCTTGGTTTCTTACTATTGCTTTTCCGCGCAGTAGAAACTTGAGCTCTGTATCTATTAGGTCTATAGTGCCACTATGGCTTATTCCTATGGGGCTCATGATTATTAATTCTCCATTTAAGAGTTCTACTTTATCCTCTTCACTGAGAATTCCTGCCTTTATCATGGCATGATAATCATCAATAGTAAGCAGTTTTTTTTCTAATACAACCATAATCCTTTATTCAAACACTTCAGCCAATGGCAATTCAATATCCAGCACCTTGTCTTGGAGCGTCTCCTCCGGGCGGTACATCTCGTAGGTGTCCTTGTCGGAAAACACATAGACGTTACCCAGCTCTAAAAATACCACCCACACCGAACGCACCCCATGATCGAAGTATTGGCTTGCTTTCATGATCAATTCTCCTAATGGCTGAGTAGGAGAGCTGATTTCAATTGCACAAAGCGGGGGCTCTTGTGTCTTGGTTTGGTCATTGCGCAGGTCGAGCGGCTGTTTGGGGTAGATGCAGAGGTCGGGTACGGAGAGCCAGTCGCCGAGCTGTAGGCTTAGCTCTGAAAGAATATGATACTTCTGCTTGTATTTTACGCCCAGTTCGCGGGCAAGACTTGCTTGTAACAATCCATGGTTAAAAGAAGGCATAGGCTTTTGGCGTTCGACTTCGTACTCGTGTTGGCTCACCTCTGGCATAAACGGTGCTTTTTTGTAAAAATAAGTAAATGGGGGGGGATTGTCAATAGTTTGGTTAGCGCTTTGGACGACAGAGCAGCTTTGTTATCCCGGTTATGGTTTATTCAATCCGTTTCCTAAACTGATCAATATGCTCCTGCTTGCCGGTAACGTAGAGGATATCGCGCTGATGAATAGTTTCGTCGGGGCTGATATTGCTGATGAGCTTGTTGTTGCGCGACAGCCCGAGGATATTTACGCCGTACTGGTTTCTGATGTCAATCTCGCTCAGTGTTTTGCCAATGATACGCCGGTTGTCGGTCTTGACCTTCAGGCAGGAGATGTCAAATTCCGGGAAGTTGGTTGGCTGGAACGTTTTGGGGATACTCTTTTTGTTTTGAAAGAGGCCGTAGTTGTCGGAGCGTGTCACTTCGACGAAATGCTTGATGTCGTCTTCCGGCACCAAAAAGTAATGCAGGGTCCTGGAAAATATCTCGATAGAAGTTTCGAACTCTTCCGGTATGACATCATCGGCGCCGAGGGCTAGCAACTCCGGGATTTCTTTGACATAACGGGTCCGGACGACAAGGTGGACGGACTGGCTGATGGCGCGGATGTTTCTAATCACCATCTGCGTACCGAGTAGGTCAGAGATGGCGACTACCACCACCCTTGCTTTATGGAGGTTTACGGTGTCGAGGATATGTTCTTGTGTAGCGTCTCCAAATAAGATGGGCACCCCTTTTTCCTGCTCGGCTTTGACAGTTTCGGCATTGAGCTCGACGGCCACATAAGGGATGTCGCTATACTCTGCCGCCCGCGCGAGATTGCTGCCATTGATACCATAGCCTATGATGACCAGGTGATTGCTCAGACTGTCATCTGCCACCGGGTTCTGATTTACTTTTACTGTTGATGCTGCCATTCTTTTGTCTATCGCTCTTATGGGCTTGAGCTTCATCATTTTCAGGGTGATGTTTTCGGAGAAAATAATGACAAAGGGCGTCAGCAGCATAGAGATAATGGAAACGGCCAAAAAGTACTGATTGACCTCGGGGCTGAGCAGATCGTATTCAATGCCTACTTTTGAAAGGATAAAAGCAAACTCACCTACCTGGAACAGGGCCAGGCCCGTGAGCAGGACCGTGCGCGGCGGGTGCTTCAAAACGGCTACTGCTAATGCGGCAATGATGGACTTTGCGAAAAATACGGCGAGGAGAATAAGCAGGATTGTCCACACATTGTCCACGAAAAACTGAAGGTCAAGCAACATGCCTACCGAAATGAAGAAGAAACTGGTGAATAACTCGCGGAAAGGCAGGATGACACTCGTGGCCTGATGGCTGTATTCGGACTCCGACACAATCAGCCCCGCCAAAAAAGCGCCTAGTGCCAGGGAGAGCCCCGCTTGAGAGGTCAGAAAAGCTACCGCAAAGCATATTGTGATCGTCGTGATTAGAAACAGCTCTTTGCTGTTCGTCTTTGCGATGCTGTGCATTAGCCTCGGCACCAGGTACCGGGCACTCACAATAGTGATCAGTATAACTACAGCTGTTTTGAGCAAAAGCATTAGGATACTGTACCCGACATTTCCCGATTGCCCGGCAATAATGGGGGTGAACAGCATCATCGGCACTACGATAATATCCTGGAAGATAAGGATAGCCAGTGCATTACGGCCCTGGGGGGCGGTGATTTCGTTGCGGTCTTGCAGCACCTTCAGCACGATAGCCGTACTCGATAACGAAAACAGAAAACCAACGAAAATAGATTCTTCCCAGGGGTTGCCCATCAAATAATAGCTCAGCCCCGCTACCAGAACGGTAAGCCCAACCTGCAGCGACCCTCCAATGAAAACGGTGTTTTTGATAGAGACCAGCTGCTTGATCGACAGTTCCATGCCGATCACAAACAACAGCAGGATTACGCCTATCTCTGATATGATCTCAATTTGTTCGGATTCGTCCACCAGCCCCAAGCCGTGTGGGCCAATTAAAACCCCGGTGACAAGGAAACCCAGTATGGAGGGCAGGCGCATCCGTTGGAGCACGAAAACGACAACCGCGGAACACCCTAACAGAATGAGCAGATCTTGCAGCAAAGGAAAATGCATACGGATTGGCTTTTGATTAATAGACTTGATGCGTCGGGGATCATTGCAGGGTTAAAATGGCTCTTTTCTTCCCACGCTATGCCTTTTTTCAGTCACTTAGCTTAGGCTAAGCTCCTGAAAAAAGCCTGCACGTGGTCGAAAATAGCTCATTTTTCCCACTACACTGACCCGACGCATCAAGTCTAATGGTGGAGTATGGCTTGGCATCACTGCTTGTAGCATGTTTGCAACGTAAAGGCTACTCCAAACATACACATACCGGCTTTTTGCTGGCTCCTTGATAATAAGAAGCGCAAAGATAGCAATAATGTAAGATTATGCGGTGCGTAAGTAGCATTTGGTTGGCCTTTAATAATGAAATGCCTGCTTTTAAGTCGCGTGTTGAAATGGCCCTCAATTTTCTACCCTGCAAGCACTAGTGGAGTGTTTCAGAAATGACTAACCGAAGAAACCCAGTAAAACCAGGGCGCCCAAGCGTGAAATACGCTGTGCTATTTCGGACTAGTCGCACTAGCATTTATAGTTACCATGCCTCTTTCAGCTAGTATCTTGAAAAGTCAGGGCAAATCGAGGGGAGGATCATACTAAAGAAGGAACCAAACTTGCAGCAGCGAGGTTATACTTTAATGAGTAACTTTTCCAATCATGGCAGAAAACAACAACATCAGCTGGGACGACATTAAAGCAATGTTCGCTGAGACCGACCGCAGGTTCCAAGAGACCGACCGTCTATTGACTGAAAAATTCCAGGAAACGGACCGCAGGTTCAAAGAGACGGATCTGCAGTTCAAAGAGACAGATCGCAAGTTCCAAGAGACGGACCGAAAACTCGACAAGCGCTTCAACGAGCTGTATGGGCTGTTTTCCTCGCAGTGGGGGCGTTTGGTGGAAAGCCTGGTGGAAGGCGATCTGGTGCGCATACTGCAGGAGCGCGGCATTAAGGTAGAACAGACGTCCCGGCGAGTCAAGGGCAGCCACGAAGGAAAAAGCTACGAATTTGACATCATCGCTCGCAATGGCACAGAAGTGGTGACCGTAGAAGTCAAGACCACGCTTAAGCCTAAGCACATCCGGAAGTTCCTGGACAAAATGGGCTCCTTCAAAACCTGGGTCGAAGAGTACGCCCCTAATACCGTCTACGGTGCTGTGGCATTCCTGCAAGCAGACGCCGGAGCCGAGCAGATGGCAGAAAACCAAGGTCTGTTTGTCATCCGTGCTACAGGGGATTCGGCAGCTGTGGTGAATAAAGCGGATTTCGTGCCACGTACGTTTTGAGAAGTTTGTCTGATTAGCATGTATAACGATGCTCTAATACTCCCAGCGCTTAGCAATCTGCACCAGCGACAGCATCACCGGTACCTCAATGAGCACGCCGACGACCGTAGCCAGCGCCGCTCCCGAATTCAACCCAAATATAGAGATCGCCACGGCCACCGCCAGCTCAAAGAAATTGCTGGCGCCAATCATGGAAGCGGGCGCGCAGGTGGCGTAATTCAGCTTCAGGTACTTCCCGCCAAACCAGGCGATGAAGAAAATAAAGTAGGTCTGAATGGTGAGCGGTATAGCAATGAGCAGAATATGCAGGGGATTGGCTAAAATTTGGGTGCCCTGAAAGGCAAACAACAGGACCAGGGTAGTGAGCAGGGCAATGATGGAGAAGGGTTTCAGCCGGGGCAGAAAATGCTGCTTCAGCCATTCTTCGCCCTTATTTTTGATGATGCTCCGGTTGGTCAGGTAGCCAGCCACCAAAGGGATGACCACAAAGGTGACGACCGAAGTGACCAATACGTCGTACGGCACCCGGAAGTCGGTGATGCCGAGCAGGAACTGTACGATAGGCACGAAGGCGACGAGCAGGATCAGGTCGTTGACCGAGACCTGCACCAGGGTGTAATTGGGGTCGCCTTTGCTGAGGTACGACCATACAAAAACCATAGCGGTGCAGGGGGCCGCCCCGAGCAAAATAGCCCCGGCAATGTACTGATCGGCCTGCTCCGGAGTAAGCAAAGCACTGTACAGGTGGTCGAAAAAGACCCAGGCGAAGAACGCCATCGTGAAAGGCTTGATCAGCCAATTGACGACGACCGTCAGCCCCAGGCCTTTGAGGTTTCTCCCGGCCTTCTTCAGCGAACTAAAGTCGACCTGCACCATCATCGGGTAGATCATCATCCAGATCAGGATAGCCACCGGGATGTTCACGTGGGCGATTTCCCAGGAGGAAACCACTTGTACTTCTTCCCCGAAGAGAGAGCCGATGCCAATGCCTACTGCGATGCACAGTAGCACCCACAGGGTGAGGTACTTTTCAAAAAAGCCAATGCCTTGGTCTTCAGATTTTTTATTGGTCATGTTTGCGTGAGTATTTTCTCTTTCCTTAGTATTCGATGGTTTCTACCACAGCGGTATCGGCAGCGACTTCCACTTTGAATATTTTGTCATATTCGAATCGGGCAAGTGAATCCTGTGGCTTTTCTCCGTTCAGATAGCTGATCATCGGCAGCAGGTTGTCGCCGTGCCCGCAGACCACTATGGTTTTACCTTTGAAGGTGCCCAACGCCTCCTCAATCATGGGTTGCCAGTTGTGCCACTCGTAATGCTCAATAGCGACTTGTTCAGCAGTGGCCAGTGGCTTTATGGTATTTACATTCCGCTGGTAAGGCGTGGAGTAGACCGCTGCTATTTTTTTATCCGCCAGAAGGTCTTTGAGCCGGTTGGCCCGGTCCAGCCCTTCGCTTGTCAAAGGCGGGTCTTCATTTTTGCCCTGCAGCGTATCGCTTTGCAGTTTCTCGGCATGCCTGACCAGGTAAAAAGTCGTTTGGGGGTTGGCATCCTCGGTATGGCAAGCAGCGAGGATGCATAACGCTAGACAAACGTACAAGAGGGGTTTTCCAAACATATTTGCTCAATTTAATTGAAAAGCTGCCGCTTCAGGCTTTTACTTGCGACATGGTATAAAACA
Organism: uncultured Phaeodactylibacter sp.; assembly: GCA_964575505.1. Lineage (GTDB taxonomy): Bacteria > Bacteroidota > Bacteroidia > Chitinophagales > Saprospiraceae > Phaeodactylibacter. The sequence continues at coordinate 2,432 of CAZNSK010000185.1, read as the reverse complement.
TCTCCGTAGCAATCTGCTGGCAGCGTTCATCGTACACCGCTGCTTCCTGCTCTGTCCCGTCTGCCGCTTTAGGGTCGACGTACGGGATGGGCACGCGCAGGGATGCCCCCGGTATGAACGGGCAATTTTGGTCGGCTTCGGAGCAGGTCATTACCGCTGCAAAGTCTTCACGGGCATTGGCAGGGTCGTCGTACGTTTTGGAAAAGCATTCCATCACGGGGGCATCCTCGGCAAAGCTTACCTGATAGTGCGGGTTATCCCCACCGGGGTTTTCTACCCTGAAGCCCGCCCGCTGGATGGCAGCTACGGCCCTGGGATTGAAAGCGGTGGCTTCCGTACCGCCGGAGTAAGTAGAAATGCCGTCCCCGATGCCATAGTAGGCGGCGGCTGTGGCGGCCCAGATTTGGCTCATGTGGCTCCGCCGGCTGTTGTGGGTGCAAATGAAAATCAGGTTCGCCGGCTCGTTGGATTGCTTCTTTTCCCCTATGTAGCGGGCGATTTTTTCCAGCTGCTTCTTCCGCTCTTCCGGTATGGCTTCCATACGGGATACCGTCTTGCCGATGTAGGATGATAATTCCGGGTACATGGTATTTTTTTATGAGGTGTTTGCCCCAACGTTTTGCAATCGTTGGGGCTCGTTACTATTTCAGCAACAGCCAGAAGCAGGGTTGCAGCCGTTGGTTGGCAATTCCGCCTGTTTGACCGTTGGTTTTACCGATTCACGGCCCGGTTTTTCGCCGTACACGGTGATGCTGAAAATGCCGGTTTTACCGCTGTTAAATGCCGCCATTTCCTGCTCAGAAAGGTATTTGGCTAAAATATCGTCGGGAATGATGATCGGCTTCTCTTTTTGCAGCGTGACATGCTGGAAGCCTGCATCGTGTATGTACTGCAGGTATTCCGCTTTTTGAATCGCGCCCGCCACGCAGCCGGCGTACATCTCTGCGTCCTCACGGAGCGCCTCCGGCAGATCGCCCACCAGCACAATATCCGAAACGCTGAAGTGGCCGCCTGCTTTCAGTACCCTGAACATCTCGCTGATGACCTTTTGTTTGTTGGGCACAAGGTTGAGGACACAATTGCTGACCACCACATCCGCTACGCTCTCGTTAACCGGCATATTATCAATGTCCCCTTCCCGGAATTCCACGTTGTTGTACCCTAGTTTTTCGGCATTAGCACGGGCTTTTTGGACCATAGCCGGAGTGAAGTCAATGCCGAGCACCTTTCCTTCCGCCCCTGTTTCGTGCCGGGCCACAAAGCAATCGTTGCCCGCTCCGGAACCTAGGTCAATGACGGTATCACCTTTTTGGATTTTGGCAAATTGGGTAGGCAGGCCGCAGCCTAAGCCTAAGTCGGCATCGGACACATAACCCTCCGTGCCGGTGTAGTCGTCCATCATGACATTATACACCTCTTCGGATACCGTTGTTGCCCCGCAGCAGGAGGACGCGTTTTGAGCTTTGCCTTGTTCGGCGATCTCGGCGTACTTCGTCCTGACTACGTTTTTGAGTTCTTGTTCCGTGTTCATATCTTTCAATTGTTTTATAGCAATATTACAATGAAGAAAAGTAAAAAATTTAACAACAGCCATCCGGTGAAGGCGCCTCCAACTGGTTGAACAGCTCATCGAACTGCCCTTTGATTTCTGACCAGCGGGCCGGGTCGATGCAGTAACTCATGCGGGAGCCCTCAATTGTGCCCTGAATGATGCCAATGTCCTTCAGTGCCCGGAGGTGCTGGCTGATCGTCGCCTGCGCCAGCCCCAGCTCCTGAACGAGGTCGCCGTTGATGCACGTATTAGTCCTCAGCAAATACTGGATAATGGCGATCCGGGCAGGGTGGGCAAAGGCTTTGGCCGCCAGTGCCATCTCGTTCTGTACGTCTGAAAAAAGGTTTGTTTTGGTTACGCCCATACCATTTGTTGAAAAAACGATAACTTTATTGCAATATTACGATGGGTTTTTGAGAATTGCAAGTGGGAAGGCTATTTTTTTTCCGTGAGCAGGTAATCTATCCTCCATCTGCATCAAAGCGCAGAAAGTGTCAGCGCACAAACTTATCCTGGTAGACCTCAAGGTCCGAGCGGCTAAACAGCACGAAGCGTACTTTTTTAAGAAACACTGCATTAACGCAATATTCATTCACTACGGCGGTCACAACATCCGTGGCCGGTTCGATAGGGTAGCCAAAAGCCCCCGTTGAGATAGCCGGGAAGGCTACTGAAGCTATTTTGTGTTGTTCTGCTAGCTCGAATGCATTGCGGTAGCAGTTGGCCAGCAATTTAGCTTCAGGGCGGTCCACTCCGTAAACAGGGCCTAAGGGGTCGCGCAACAATAACTTACCGATTTAGACTCGTTCTTTTGCACGCTAACTGCGTTAAAAAGCCTCACCGTAGCCCCACTATGGTTACGTTTTTTGCCTTGTTAGCG